>JBCBZL010000031.1:0-24343 GCA_039815385.1 Cyanobacteria bacterium P01_A01_bin.114 | reverse complement strand
TATTCTACACTCATGCCTTTATTTCCGATTAAGTCTAGTGAAGTATGTTTTTCATCCGGATGCGCTAGCTGAGTATTCAGAAGCTGTGCAATATTATGCTGAGCAAAGGGTTGATTCAGCACAGGCATTTATCGATGCAGTAGAAGACGCTGTTTATCGCCTGAGAGATTCCCCCAATCGCTACCCAGTTATTGAGGAAGATATTAGGCGCTGCTTAACCCGTAAGTTTCCATACGGAATTCTGCATTCGGTGGAAGCAGATTTCATTCTCATTCTAGCGGTTATGCATTGCAAGCAAAAACCAGGCTATTGGAAAGCAAGGCTTTAGTGTAAGTCTGCCAAAAATAGTACTATTAAGAGATGTAACGCCTCTTGCATCTCGAATGAATTTACTTTTTGTGCTCAAGTTACTCCTAGCTTTGTCGGTAGTCAGTATCGTTGCTTATTTGCTGACGGCTCGGCGGTATCGATCCTCTGACTCGGTTGCCAATGCTTACGACCAGTGGACCGACGATGGCATTTTAGAGTACTACTGGGGCGAGCACATTCACCTGGGGCACTACGGTTCGCCACCGCGACGGAAAGATTTTTTGCAGGCGAAGGTTGATTTTGTCCATGAGATGGTGAGATGGGGTGGTCTGGACAAACTACCTCGGGGGATGACCCTTTTGGATGTGGGCTGCGGTATCGGGGGCAGCAGTCGCATCCTGGCGCGTGACTACGGATTTGACGTCACAGGAGTGACTATCAGTCCGCAGCAGGTTCAACGGGCTCAGGAGCTAACGCCTGAGGGGGTAGACGCAAAGTTTCAAGTAGACGATGCCATGGCACTGTCTTTCCCAGATGGAAGTTTTGATGTCGTATGGTCAGTCGAGGCGGGGCCGCACATGCCCGACAAGGCCGTGTTTGCTAGAGAGCTAATGCGGGTGATCAAGCCCGGTGGCGTGCTGGTGCTGGCCGATTGGAATCAGCGAGACGATCGCCGCGTGCCTTTAAATTTTTGGGAGAAGCCAGTAATGAACCAGCTGCTAGATCAGTGGTCTCACCCAGAATTCTCCAGCATTGAGGGTTTTTCTGAACGACTAGAGGAGACCGGTTTAGTCGAAGGAACCGTGATGACAGCAGACTGGTCAAAAGAGACGCTGCCGTCCTGGTTAGACACTATCTGGCAAGGGATTGTGCGACCGCAGGGATGGTTACAGTTTGGGTTCTCTGGCTTTGTTAAATCGGTGCGAGAGGTGCCGACCATCTTGTTGATGCGGCTGGCCTTTGGCAGCGGCCTTTGTCGCTTCGGAATGTTCCGGGCTCAGCGAGCAAATGGGTTGCCACCAACAGCACAGGCTGCTTTTCCGGAAACTGTCGAAGTCTAGTGAAAGTACCCTCAGGGGTCATGCTGCGTCTCGAACTCAGTCCTTAGAGTGGCATCAGGAGTCAATCTCTCAGCAGTCTGTTGGGGAGATTCTCTTTCAACACTTTTTCAGGAAAAGTTCATGACCCGCAAAGCATTGAGATGGCGAAATACATCTGTCATCGGCCCTATATTACTGCTGCCCCTTGTCTTACTGGCTGTGTTAACGACTGTATTAACGGTCGCTGCCCCTACAGCCAACGCAGCTCAGCTCTACGATCTGCCCTTTAAGGGGGAAGATTTGCGACCGGGGGAGCGCTACTCCCGAGGTAAACGTATTCATACACAAGATCCTAACCACCCTCAACACTGGGGTTACGATCTCGGTGCCAATCGCTGGGACAGCAAAAACGAGCGCTGGACCTCTGTGTTTGGCAGCCCCACAGACCATTGGAACGACCCGAAGAATACCAGCTACGTGGTCTATGGTAAACCGGTATATGCGATCGCAGATGGCGTCGTCACAAAATGCTGGCGTAACGCCCCCGACAACCCGCGTCCCAAGCTGCCCAGCGAAAGCAAAGACGACATTGAGTTTAGCGATCGCGAATGGCTGCACTCAGGGTTTCGAGACAACAGAATGGCCTTTGGCGGCAACTTTCTACAGATGACGCTCTCTGATGGGTCTTCTATTCGCTATTCTCACATGGTGCCCGGTTCGATCCCGTCAAGCCTTTGCCCGCACAATGACGAGCTCTGGTCTGCCTCGGGTCGGAGCGAAGAAACCGAAGTGCCGGAGAACCAGCAGGCCACCGTCCGGCGAGGACAGCTGATCGGCAAAGTGGGGAACAACGGCAACTCCACCGGCCCCCATCTACATTTTCACCGTGAGAAAGACGGCAACCCCTTGAAAATTGAGTTTCGCCGTGGCCTTGCCACCCCACAAACCGGCGATCAGGCCAATATCGATAGCTGGACGCGCTTTGCAGGCGATCAAATCCCGCCGGGGCCGACCTTAATCTGGCCGCCGCGCACGGTTGGCAAAGAATATGCCCGTCACCGCTTTCCCGAGCAAGACTTTGGGCGCATGTACGATCACCTGGCGGACTCTGGCTACTGGCCCAAGTGGATCGATGGCTACTCTGTGAATGGCAAAGTCTTTTATAACTTTGTCTGGACCAAAGCCCCCGGTCAATGGCGCGGCTACTTTGGTCAAACCTCAGCGCAGTATCAAAGACGCATTGATGATGCCAAGCGAGACGGCTTTGCCCCTGTCTTTGTCGAAAGCTACCTGAGGAATGGCCAGACCCGCTATGCGGTCGTCTTTCAAAAGGGGAAATCTGGTCAGTGGCGCGCCCGTCATAACCTCACAACGGCTCAGCATCAGGCCGTACTCGACCAGGCAAAACAAGATGGGTTGAAACCCGTGAATGTTTCGGTCGTATCAGTCAACGGTGAGCGTCGGTATACGGTGCTCTATCGATCTAACTCGATTGGCGCTTGGCAGCTAAAGTCACAGATTTTAGAAAGTGACTATCAACGGATCTTTGATGAGAACAAGCAAGCAGGTCGCAGGCCGATTTACCTGAGCGCCTACGTCCATGCTGGGCGTCCCTACCTGGCCGCAATTTTCTCATCGAAGCCGAAAGGCGCTGCTAGCGCCCGACATGGCCTTTCTTCAAGCGGCTATCAGTCTGCCTATACCTCAGCCACCCAAAAAGGGCTGTTGACCCAGGCAGTCACCAGCTTTGACGGTGCCAAGACCCAGCATCGCTATGCAGCCGCTTGGAATGCGCCATAAAAGAACGCAGTAGCAGCAGCTACCGCTCAGATTGGCTGATAACTCGATCAAAGCGGTAGTGCAATTTCAGCGCATCGAATCCGCCAATCTTGAAAAGATGATCGGCCCTCAACTGATTGTGCTCATCTACAAAAACCCGCAGCTGCTCTTGAAAAAGGCTAACGTAGGCGACCCGTGCCTGACTGTCAGAGCCGCGCTGTATCAAATACAAGCCCGGCTCTCCAAAACGCTTTCCTTGGGAAGTAAGCAGAAGACTGTTGTGTTGCGAAAACGGCTGCAGAAAAACCATTGCACTCCCCTGGGGTAACGGGAAAACAACTTTGATGCAGGGAGAAGGACAGCCGGGAAGTTTATCAATACTGGCGAAGTTGCTCACATACATCGGTACGCCAGTCCTGGCATTACAGCGAATCCATGCGGCGTAGACCGGGTCCTGCTGCCCAGGCTTAGCCAGAGAGATCACCCGATTAGTCACGCCATAGCAGGTATCCAACGGCGATAAGGGCAGGTTAAATTGTTGAATTTTTCGGCAGTAGCCGTGAACCATGAGTGCCCCAAAGGGACGAAAAAGGCCATTCCATACTGACCAAATCGTCATTTGATAGTCAGCGGTGTGCTCATAAAAATGCCTGACTTGGGGATGCACTCGCTCTGGAGAAAACGTCGCGCCCGCCAGCTCAGAAAAGCTTGGTAATAGCCCCACGTTTTCCTGAATCTGCCAGCCACGGGCGGCGGCTAACCTTTCAAAGAAATCTGCTCCAATCTGACAACTGCCTTGGGGATCTTGTAGCCAGGGCATGGCAGATAAATCAATGCGCCGCCCGGCGATTTGAACCCCATGCCTGAACAAACGCTTGAATATGGGATGAAATATGCGATCGCGCATCCTGACCTTTTCGTAATAACCGTACTTCCCATTGCCTCAGGAGCAAATTGACACACTCCAGAGCAACCGCCACAAACCTTGAATCAAGGCGTGTTACATAGTCCCAACCTAAACCTTGTCAAACTTGATTGACATTTCTTAACATTGCCTGTTACATTAGGTTACATAAAGCGTTAACTGAACTCCTTAAAAGCGAGTCAGCGCGCGTTCAAGTCAATTTCAAGGAGTGTGATTATTATGGCTATCGTATTGGCCCTCATTGTTGTTGGATGGTTAGCAGCGTCCGTCATTGGCACTCAAGCTTACTTTCGGGGTGAGCAGACCAAACCTATCCACGATCGCAACTGGAAGTCCGACGGGTTTGAGAAAATTGCTAAGTCTGTAACAGGCCGTGACACCGATTTCAACGAGCGTGTTCCTGCCTATGGCTACGATGCTTACACGGGTCAGTCTCTAGCTCAGTAGGTCTGTTTTTTTATTGAGACTCTCCCACCCAAATTTGAGAACCTAAAAGCCCGATGCTCTGGTAAGCATCGGGCTTTTGAATTGGGCTCGCGCTGTTAGAGCGATCGCAACTCAGTCCCCAAAAACCGATCCAGTGGCAAATAGGCCCAATACATCGACGATTGCCGGTCATTCCCTAGCTTTTGAAAGCCCAGCCCCTGGATCAGGTCTTCATAAATGGGATGAATAGTCAGGGTATAGATATCGCACAGGTTCGGAAAATCTTGCTGCATTTGAGTCAAGATTTGCTGGGCATCCCGCAGCAAAATACCCTGGTGAGTTTTCCAATAAGGGGCGTCGATAATCCAGCTGCGGGCAAAGACGGCGCGGCAGTCAGTATCCCCCGGCAGTGCCATCTCAAAGCGATCTTCAGTGGCCTCCAGAGCGCTAAGGTGCAACCCTTTACTGGGTGGGCCAAAGAAATGGACTTCTGCGCTGCGCTGGGTGGGATAAAGCAAATAAAATCCAGCCGGGTTTTGAGTATCGCGCTGGCGCAGAACCCTCATGCCGATTGCATATTGGCTAGCCCAGTCTCTGAGCAGCTGAGCGATACGATAGGGAACAGCATCACTGTTGCGATTCATCCAGTTATAGTTTTGGGCCAGCAGGTTGGCGACGGGAATCGCATCGCAGCGGGGGTCAAAAGCATCAGCAAATAAATCAGCCCGTTGTACTGGAGACTGTTCTGGCTCGAGCAGTTCGGGAATGGGGGGAATTGCGATCGCAAGCGTATTGCCATCAAACATTTTCTTAATTAGCCCCAGGGCCGCCAATTTATCAAGCATCAGCCCTGCCGAGCGCTCGCTACCCCGATCGGTATTGGCATAAAACAGGGCCATCGCCTCGCGACAGGTGCAGCTCACCCAGTCGTCAATAGGCGTCAGGGTTTCGTGTACAACGTCACGTCTCGCTGGCTGCTGCTTAAGACACAAATAGGCCCACAGTTTTGTAAAACACTCCGCCCTGCGGCGCGTTAGGCCCACCCGCCCCCGTAATAGCTCAGCGTAGTGCTTTTGGCGCTCTACCGGAAAACGGTCATCAAGTTGGGAAGGATCTAGCAGCACGGTGGTTGGTAATGTAATGGCGGAGGCGTTGCATACAACGCCTGTACATGGGGCATTCCCCAGCCAGAATGCCGAGCGCAAGTAGATACCCCTCTTTGATATCTCAAATTCTGTAGGCGCTGTCAGCTGACTATGTGGGACTTCATAAGTTGGCCTAGCTTTTCCTGATGTTTTAGCATACAAAAACTTCGACGAACTTCGATCAACTTCGACAAACTTTGACTCGATCTGGCGTCTTTCAAGTAAGCGCGTCCTATGCCCCTCTATGCATTGATGCTTCGCAGATGGGTTTGCAAAAATGCGTCTAACCCGATGAGGCAGTTTCCATGAAAGAAATTAGTAATAATTCTCTCCACAGTTCTGGCTGGATTCTTCAATGCTGGATATCGTTTGTGGTGTCCTTATTTGCCACCACGATGGGGCTAATTTATATGCCCATGAATGCATGGTCTAGGGGCTATATGGCCGTCAGTGTCTTGTTTACGGTCAGCTCAACCATCAGCATCTCAAAAACCACCCGCGACCAGCACGAGTCTCGCAAGATTATTGCCAAGGTAGACGAAGCTCGGGTAGAGAGGTTACTGGCTGATCATCATCCGTTGAAGTGAGGCGGGTTGGTTGTGTGAGTAAAGTTTCTGTAGAAGGTGATTGGTGATTGGTGATTGGTGATTGGCTAGTAACAAATAACCAATCACCAGTCACAAAGAACGTTTGTTTTATTGGTGATTGGTGATTGGTGATTGGTGATTGGTGATTGGTAATGGGTAATTGGTGATGATACCGTACTGTTAACGGCTTACCCATTACCCACTTCCCATTACCCACTCCCCATTACCCATTACTCACCCCCCATGCCCCCCCAGCTACACCAGCGCAACTATTGGATTTTTGACATGGATGGCACTTTAACCGTGAGCATCCACGATTTTGAAGGTATCAAGGCTGAGCTGGGGTTACCCCCAAATGAGCCGATTTTAGAGTCGCTGGCAAAGGTATCTGAGCCGCGAGCCAGTCGGCTTCATACCCAGCTTGAGGCCATCGAGTTAGAGATTGCCCGTAGATCAACTCAGCAGTCGGGGGCCTATGAGCTGCTTTCGACCCTACGGGCTCAGGGTAAGCAAATCGGCGTTCTCACCCGTAACTCTAAGCCAAATGCCCAGGCCACGTTGGAGGCATGTAACCTCGATCAGTTCTTTGAGCCTGATTTTGTGTTGAGTCGTCACTGCTGCGCGCCCAAACCTAGCCCAGACGGCATCTTGCATTTACTGGCAGCCTGGCAGGCAAAGCCCAATGAGGCGGTGATGGTGGGCGACTATGTGTTTGATCTACAGGCGGGGCGCAGGGCAGGGACGGCGACGGTCTATATTGACCCCACCGGAGAATTTTTATGGCAAGACCATGCGGATGAGAGCATCACTTGTTTAACAGACGTGGTGAAACTGTTGTAGCTCACTCAATGGGCAATCCGCTGGCGCGCCAGCCAATCATGTCGCCCTGGAGCTGTAGAATTTCGTAGCCAGCGGCTTCTAAGGGGGTCTCAGCGATGCTAGCGCGGACACCGCGTTCGCAATAAACAACAATTGTTGACTGGCCCAGGGCGGCAATTTCATCTAAGCGATCGGGAACCGCTTGAAAATGGATATTGATCGCTCCCGGAATATGACCGTCGGCATACTCAGCTGGGGTGCGTACGTCCAGGATGGCAGGCGGGCTGTCGGTTGCGATCAAGGTACTCAACTCGTCTGGTGTGATCAGCTCGCTTGCGGCTAACTGGTTGGTAGCGATACCAGTGATCAGCGCGATCGCAGCTAATAAAACAATCAGATTTCGACCAAACTTGCGAAACATCAAAATGGAGCCACGATAGTTCTCCTCACCATTATGCGCTAGCTATGATAGTGAAGTGCCATCACAAGGCCTTCAATGTCAGCAAGAAACGATGTCTTTAAAAGAAATTGCCCAAGCAACCCTAAGCATTTTAGAAGCAGGGCAATATGTCTCAAATACGGGTAAGATAGTCGTCTTTGCAGACGCGCAAAGCGCCGCTGTCCAGGGCACTCGGCTCTACACACCTGAGCAAGGAGCGGCTCTGCTTGCAAAGCCACTGGCTGAGTCTGATTCGAACTCTTTTCCTTCACGACCCGCTATTGAGGTGACCGACGAAACAACCCAGACTGCGGCGCGTCGGCTAGTGCAGAATGAGGGCTGCGCCAATTTGGTTTTGCTCAACTACGCGTCAGCTCGTAATCCTGGGGGCGGGTTTATTAACGGGGCAAAAGCCCAAGAGGAAGATTTGTCTCGCTGTTCGGGGCTATATCCGTGTTTGCTGACGCAGCCAACCTATTACCAGGTAAATCGCGCTCAAGATTCACTGTTATACACAGACCACGTTATTTATTCGCCAAAGGTGCCCTGGTTTCGAACCCATAGCCGTGAGCTAATTGAGGATGTTTTCTTAGCATCAGTGATTACGGCCCCAGCCCCGAATGCGGGCCAGGTGCTGCGACGAAACCCTCAGGCTAGGCCCGAGATTGAATCTGCGCTACGTCGGCGGGCAGGTATTGTACTTGCGATCGCTCGAGCCCAGGGGCATCGGTCATTGCTATTGGGGGCTTGGGGCTGTGGGGTATTTCGTAATGACCCTGACCAGGTTGCAGACGCCTTCGGGCAGTGGCTGGCCGCTCCACAGTTTCAAGGATGCTTCGATCGGGTTGTGTTTGGGGTCTATGATCCGACTCAAGACCAGCGAATTCTTCAGGCGTTTCAGGACAGGTTTTAGTGCAATCTGCGAGCGTGTTGCTTAGGGAAAGGGCTTTAGCGTTTTTTCCTTCCCGATATCTTCTCGATGCTTCCCTACTGTAAAACTCATCAGCTCAGTAGCTCTACCTCATTTTTAAGGAGACCCCCTATGCAGCTCACCTATCGCGGCGCTCGCTATACCTCCCAGGCTCAATCTGTTAATGCCTCGGTTAATCAAGAAGCCGGTGTTTTCCTCGGCGCGCACTTCCAGCTCAGGACGGCTCACGCAACGCCGGTACAGCGCCTTACTCGGCAGCTTAAGTATCGTGGCGTGACTTACACTGCCTAGCCAACCCCCTCTCCTCTCAACACGCTTCTTTCGACACTTTTCTCTCAGTACATACAGCAAACACACTGATTGCCCTCAGCTTCGGCTGGGGGCTTTTCTTAGGCTGTGTTCCATCGCACGTCGTACCAGTGATCTCGTCTGCTGACGATCGCAGCCGCTGCCCCTAAGATAAAACCATTCGAACTTAATATATGAAACCCAGAAGCTCTGACTCATCGTAGTCAGGGCTTCTTATATTTTGACATCGTCAGTTTTAGCGAAGCTGTTCAATGTTTTCGTACAGAAAATCTATCGGGCAGGCAAATTTGAGACTCGCAAACTCTACTTGATCGCCTTCTCGATAAATCTGAGGCAGCCAGAGGTTTTCAGCCTTGCGTAAAAAGCGTTCTACCAATCTCTGCTTTTGATGAATCAATACATACTCTTCAAGCTCTGTGATGGTCTTATAGTCTGCGAACTTATCTCCTCGGTCAAAGGCCTCGGTGGAGTCAGAGAGGACTTCAATGAGCAGCTTGGGATGCAAAATGAAATCTTCGTCTGAGGTGCGATCGCGCTCATCACACGTCACCGCCAGATCAGGATAGTAAAAAATACCCAGCTCCGGTAGCCGCACTTTCATATCTGTTGCATAGGGGATGCAGCCTGCGCCGCGTAAATGGTTGACCAGCAGTGCCGACAAATTACCCGTAATAATCACGTGGGCCTTGGTCGCCCCCGCCATGGCAACCATCTGACCCTGAAAATATTCGTGCTTAATCGGACTGATGCGCTCAATTTCTAAATATTCCTCTGGGGTAAAATGGGCATGGCTTTTGCTGACGGTCATGGCATTTATCCCAGAGTCTGCATGAGCCTAGTTTAAAGGGAGTTAGCCTATCGCTACTCCACCGTCACAGACTTCGCCAGATTTCTAGGCTGATCGACATCTAAGCCCCGCCGCGCGGCGATGTGATATGACAGCAGCTGCAGCGGAATCAAAGTCAAAATCGGCGACAGCAGCTCATCTACCACCGGCACTGGCAGCAGCGAGTCAAAAGTCTCTTCCGCATCGGGGTCATTCATCGGCACCACCCCGATCAGCTGGGCATCCCGGGCTTTGGCTTCCTGGGCGTTAGACAGCACCTTTTCGTAGACCGTGCCAGGCATGGCAATGGCCACCACTGGCACCTTGGCATCTAATAGTGCGATGGGGCCATGCTTCATCTCTCCGGCAGGATAGCCCTCGGCGTGGATATAGCTGATCTCCTTAAGTTTAAGCGCCCCTTCCAGGGCAATCGGGTAGTTAATCCCGCGACCTACAAAAATAAAGTCCTGGGTCTCGGCAAACTCATGGGCCAGCTCTTCGATGTAGCGTTCCTGGCTTTCGAGCACCAGCTCCATCTGGGCAGGCAGCTGTCGCAGACCATCCACGATCGTTTCGATTTGCTCAAAAGAGCGGGTCTGCCGCTGATAGGCCAGCTCTAGCGCCAGGAAGTAAAACGCCATCAGCTGAGCCGTAAACGTTTTAGTGGCGGCTACGCCAATCTCAATGCCTGCATGGGTGGCGAGAATATTGCCCACCAATCGACCGAGGGAGCTTTCTGGGCGATTGGTAATGCCGAGCATTCTGGGCTGATAGGCAGCCTCGCTGCTTTGTAACCGACGGGTCTGCTCCATCTCAAGGGCCGCCAGTGTATCAGCCGTTTCGCCCGACTGAGTAACCCCCAGCGTAAGGGTATTGGCCATCAGCGGCGACGGCGAGTAGCGAAACTCTGAGGCATACTGCACAAACGTCGGAATGCCCGCAATCTGCTCTAGCAAATACTTACCCACTAAGCTGGCGTGCCAGCTGGTACCGCAGGCGACGATCTGAATGTGCTGCAAATCTTCTAACAGAGAAGCTTCTAAGCCTAAGCGGACAGGAGAATGGTCATGACTAGCACTCCAGTCAGCATCAATGTATGCCTCCAAACAGGCTCGTACGACCCCCGGCTGCTCATAAATTTCTTTGAGCATGAAGTGCTTGAACCCCTGTTTCTCAACCATGATGGGATTCCAGTTGAGGGTGATTGGGTGCTTTTTAAGTCGATGTCCTGCAAAGTCGTAAATTGAAGCGCCTAGCGGTGTCAGCAGGGCTAGCTCGCCATTTTCCATCGGCAGTACAGCACGGGTATGGGGCACAATGGCTGGCGTATCTGACGCGCAGAAAAATTCTCCCTGGCCAAAGCCGATGGCCAGTGGAGCCTGCTGCCTGACGACGATGAGTTCATCGGGAAAGTCCACATTCACCATAGCCAGGGCAAAGGCCCCTTCCAAACGATTAACGGCCTGGCGAACGGCTTCTAGAAACAATGACTGGCTGCTGAGGGGGCCGTTTGGCTCGGTAGGGTGCTTGAGATATTCAGCAATTAGATGCGGAATCACTTCGGTATCGGTATCTGAGCTAAACGCGTAGCCCTTGGCTTTTAGGTCTTCACGCAGCTCACGGTAATTTTCGATGATGCCGTTTTGGACGACGGCAATGCGCGCGTGGGCATCGGTGTGGGGGTGGGCGTTATGTTCCTCAGGTTTGCCGTGGGTGGCCCAGCGGGTATGGCCAATGCCTAGACGGGCGGGGTCTTCCAGACCTTCTAGCTTATTTTTTAAGTTTTGCAGCTTGCCCTTAGCGCGAACCCGGTTTAGCTGTCCTTCGCTGATGGTGGCGACCCCGGCAGAGTCGTAGCCCCGATATTCTAGCTTTTGCAGCCCTTCGACCAAAATACTGTGGGCGGCTCGGGTGCCGATATAGCCAACAATTCCGCACATAGTTGCTTCTCCTTAGGCTGTTAACCCGATACGCTAATGACTTTTTTAACGGAGGATAACCGTCTTTGCTGCTGAATAGATTACATCTTGCCTTGATTTGCCATCTCTGTCGATCTCACCGAGGCGTCTACCCGCCTTAAATTTGTGGATGAGACTGGACGCAATGACGCGGCCTCTCTTCGCCACGTCTGCCCAATCTGACACTTCAGACCTGACGTCAGATTAGAGGGCAGGCAAGTAAACTTCAAACTCGGTTCCCTGACCCAACTCGCTGCGCACTTCGACAAAGCCGCCGTGGCTTTTGATGATGCCAATGCTCGTCGAGAGGCCTAGCCCCGTGCCTCTACCTGGCGCTTTGGTCGTAAAAAAGGGCTCAAAAATTTTATCAACGATGTCGGCGGGTATGCCATTGCCGGTATCGGTCACTCTAATTAAAAGGTAGTTGCCGGGGTGGGCGTCGGGGTGGAGGCGATGGGCGGAATCATCTATGATCAGATTGGTCGCCTCAAGGGTAAGCATTCCCCCTAATGGCATTGCGTCTCGGGCATTCACAACCAGGTTCAGTAAAACCTGGTAAAGCTGGGTAGGGTTCCCTTTGATTGGTTCCAGGTCAGGAGCAGCCTGAGTTTGCAATGTAATGTTTTTTGGAAAGGTTTCGGTCACCATCTGGCTGAGTTCAACGAGCAGGGGGGTGATCGAAAATGGATGGTGGGGGCCTTGGGCACCCTGGGCAAAGAGCAGAACCTGTCTGATTAATTCAATCCCCCGCACGGAGTTGGTTTCGATCAGGTTGATCAGACGCTGAGCATTGTCATTGATCGGGTCAACCACCAGCGGCAGCAGTTGGGCACTGCCCATAATCGAAGTCAGCAGGTTGCCTAGATCGTGGGCCAGGCCGCTGGCCAGGGTGCCGATACTTTCCAGACGCTGAGTGCGTAAAATTTTGGTTTCTAGCTGCTTTTTCTCAGTGATATCGGTATTGACTACCAGGGTCGATTTGGGCTGTCCTGCTTCATCGCGGACGATCTGCCACCGACTTTCGACAGTCACCGTCTGGCCAGTTTTGGTCTTTTGTCTGAGTTCGCCCTGCCATTGCCCCGTTTTGGCTAAACTGTCCTGAATAGATGCCCAGTCAGCCCCCCCGTCGTCGAATAGCAACGCTGTGAGAGGTTTGGCAATCATCTCGGGGCGGCTCCAGCCGTATAGCACCGCTGAGCCCTGATTCCAGTAGGTAATTTGGTTGTCTAGGTCGCCCACCATGATGGCATTGGTGGCGATATCTAGCAGGGTGGCCTGTTCTTGTAAAGTTTGCTCGGCGCGTTTGCGATCGCTAATATCCCGCGCTGACGCATACACCAGCTGCTGATTTATATCGGGATGGGCTGTCCACATCAGCCACTTGTAAGTCCCATCTCGGCAGCGATAGCGGTTTTCAAAAGCAATCGTTTCAGCCCCAGCTGCCAGCTTTCGAAGCTCCAGCTGAGTCTTATCTTTATCGTCAGGATGGACAAAATTGAGGTAAGGCTCTGTCAACAACGTCTCTGTTGAATGGCCCAGGGTTCGTTCAAAAGCCGGATTAATGCGCTTAAAATGCCCTTCTAAGTCAGCTATACACAGCATGTCTACAGACAGCTGAAATAAGCGCTCATTCTCCATAGTGCAAGACAATGCTGGGGCGTCAAGAGAGGTGAGAAGGGGACCGTTCAAATCTGTAGAATGAACACGAGTAGAATGACCATTAAGCGATCGAACCACGGTATCAACTCGCCTCCGCCTGCTGCCTACGCTACTTCACCTGCACTCACCCTGGAGGTGATTTTACGAGTTTCTCGATTGCTATGGGGTACCCCTGAGGGTGATTTTTTGATAAATCGACCTGACTAGCAAACCTGCTGACCTTTGACACGAGTGATTTTATGACTGCAATCCAGGCATCCCCAGCCAAGGCCATTAAAAAACTAGAAGCCCGTCTGCGGGGGCTAGTGGGGCGCGCCATCCATGACTACGGCATGATCGAAGCCGGTGATCGGGTGATGGTCTGTCTGTCAGGGGGCAAAGACTCTTACACGCTGCTTGAGATGCTGAGGGGGCTCCAGCGCAGCGCCCCCATTCACTTTGATATTTTGGCCGTCAACCTAGACCAGAAGCAGCCTGGGTTCCCAGCGCACGTTCTACCCGAGTATCTAAACTCGCTTGGCATCCCCTACCGGATTGTTGAAGAAGACACCTACAGCACGGTAACGCGGGTCGTACCAGAAGGAAAAACGATGTGCGGGCTATGCTCTCGCCTGCGACGCGGCATTCTATATCGGGTCGCCAGCGAAGAAGGCGCGACTAAGATTGCCCTGGGTCACCACCGAGACGACATCGTTGAAACACTCTTTTTGAATATGTTTTACGGGGGCAGGCTTAAAGCAATGCCCCCCAAGCTACTCACCGACGACCAGCAGCATGTGGTGATTCGTCCCCTAGCTTACGTTCCCGAGGGCGATATCATTCGCTACGCCGAGCTGCGATCGTTTCCAATTATTCCCTGCAACCTATGCGGTTCCCAAGAAAATCTACAGCGAGCGACAATCAAGCAAATGTTACAAACCTGGGAAGCCGAGCATCCAGGTCGCACAGAGAGCCTTTTTCGCAGCTTGCAAAACGTATCGCCCTCCCATTTGGCAGACGCCGCACTGTTTGATTTTGCGGGGTTAAAACAGGCGTTGGAAAGTGAGTAGAGGGTAGAGGGTAGAGTTCGTCACCCACTACCCACCACCCACTACCCATTACCCACTACACTCCTCCAACGCCATCGCCGCTGACTTCATCTGCTTAGCGGCAGCTTCGGCAGTGTCAATTTCATCATTGATGTATTGATGCAAGATCTGGGTCACGGTTTGGGTGTTATAAATCGCGGCGGCGCAGTTTCCTCGACCTGCTGTAAACCCCCAGCGGTCAAAGTTCTCAACCCCAAAGGTCAGAATGTCGATCACTTCCGATGAATAAAGATCGGCAATTTTGGCTTTGCTGTCTACCCCAATTTCTAACTGTGTCCAGTCTTCTACAAACTCGGGTCGCAAGGGAAATTTGCCCTCTGGGGCCATTGACAGCCAGTCTAAATAGCCTTCGCTGAGTAAAAAACGTACCCACTGCTGAGCCTCGGTAGGTGCATTTTGGGTAATGGCAAAGTAGTTGACCTGCCCCCACTGGGCCTGCGATCCATTTGGCCCGGTGAGGGTGGTCGCAATGCCGACGCGTTTGTGCAGTGGCGGGGTCATGGTTGAGACTGGCACTTCATCCCGAAGACCCGCTAGCTCATCTAATATAAAGGGTGACCAAACCACCATGGCAGCAGTCCCGGCCTGCAAATCTTGTCGGGTTTGGAGCCAGTAGATATTGCCCGGTGGCGTATAGTCTTTGGCCAATTGCTTGTAAAACTCAAGCGTGGCGACACATTCGGGTGAGTCGAGGTCAATATTCTCTGATACGTTGATCAGCTGACAGCCGTTAGAGAGCGCGAACTGCTCGAAGACCTGCTGCATGTAGACCTGGGTGGGGTCAGTCGCCACCTGAATACCCCACATGGCAGACGGTCTGTTTAAAGCTTGGGCTGATTGCGCAATCGCTTGCCAGTTACTGGGCTCGGGGAGCTGCTTTTCGGCAAACAGGTCTTTGCGGTACAGCAGTAGTTGCCCCCAGCCATCTGCCGGAACAGCAGAGAATTCAGACTGGTTTTGAGCCACTAACGTCAGAGGGCCCTCGGCAAAGGATGCCTTGCCCAGGGCCTCAATAACAGCGGTGGCGGCAGCGGCATCTAGCTTTTGATTGCCTTGCAGCATCGCAATCAGCTCTAGGGGTGCAAAAATCACATCGGGTCGCGTGTCATCTTCCATTGGCCCAATCTCTGCTGGTGCGCTGTCAGAGCCACCCCTCTGAAAAAACGTATCCTCTAACTGCTGTGCAAGCTGTTCTTCAGCAACTGGGATAATTTCAATCTGAATCTCAGTTTCATCTTCAAACTGCTCAGCCAGCTGCTGTTGAACTTTCAGGCGCTCTGGCTCGACCTCAAAGGTCCAAAACGTGAGCTGGTCAACCGGGGTACTGGTGGATTGCGCGCAGCCAGAGAGAGCCAGTCCGCTGAGCACTAGCCCCCTTACCAACCAGGTCATTATCTTGCGTTGCCCTCCCATAGAATTCTCCTCTCTGAAGCTAGCCATGTGTCCTGTTAGCTCGGTGCCCTCAGCCTCCCTTAGGATATCCAAGTTACACGCTTATGCTGGCACGACGAGCAGAAATGCAGAAAGGAAAGACAGGCTGCTAATAAAAAGCGGGCTACGGTCGGTCACGCTACCCGCACACGATCCTCTAAAGGTTCATTTGGAATGATTGCAGCGTGAGCACAAAAAATCACCTAGCATAGCCTTAGAGAGATATAGGAGCGGGAATGCATGGCAATAACCAAGCTGATTATGGCCAGTGTGCTGCTGCTAACGCTGAGTGGCTGTGCCACCAAAGGCTTGATACCAATGGAGGCTGTTGCCGCTGGGGAAAATCAGGTGCAGGTGGTCTTTGAGGGTGAGGAACCCGTCTGGGCTGGGGATGCGATCGCAATCATGACCGAACTCGAACAGTGGCGCGGCCTTCCCTTTACCAACGATGTACGGGTCTCGTTTCAACCCCGCACCGACCCGCGCCTCAACGGCTGGTACAACTCAGAAACTAAGCAACTCGTGGTCACCACCGACGGCTCAAGTGAATTGGGTCGCGGAGTGCTGCTGCACGAGCTGTTCCATGCCTTGCAAGATCAGCAGTTTGACCTGTCTGCTCTCCATGCTCAGTCCCTCGACCAGCCCGACTACGACAAAGCAGTAACGGCTCTAATTGAGGGAGAAGCCATGCTAGCGGTGAGTGAGCTGATGAACTACGACTTTCTCGCCCAT
The DNA here is from genome assembly GCA_039815385.1 of Cyanobacteria bacterium P01_A01_bin.114. Lineage (GTDB taxonomy): Bacteria > Cyanobacteriota > Cyanobacteriia > Phormidesmidales > Phormidesmidaceae > SIO4C1. Next base: position 7,940 of record JBCBZL010000031.1, on the reverse strand, counting down.
GCCCAGCTGCCGCCCGAGGGGCCGATTAGTGAAGACTTTTTCGAGAAAGTGTTTCTCTATGGAGCTGGGCTGAAGTTTGTCCGTGCAATTCGAGAAGCCGGTGGATGGGCAGCCATCGATGCTGTTTTCCAAGACCCGCCCCGGTCAACGGCACTGATTTTTCAACCCGAACGCTATCTGGCAGGCGAGCGAGAAAGTGAGCCGATTGAGGTGCCTTTAGAGACCGGAGAAATCCTACAAAGCCAAACCATCCAAGGTGAATATGAGCTGCGACTGATGCTGGCAAAGATCCCTGAATTTCGCACCGATCTAGATCAAATTTTAGATGGATATGTCTCAGATACGTTGGGCATTATCGAAACCCCCGAAGGCAAGATTCTCCACCGCTGGATTATCCAGTTTGATCAAGTAGATACGGCTATTGCGCTGCCCGATAAACTCAAGGCGGCTTTGATTGATAGGGTACCTGAGGCCACCCCTGAGGTTAGGCCCGAAGTCACAGATGATCAGCAAACTGTTACAGCTGAATGGTGACAGGGCTCAAATGCCATCTTCTATACTGTAAGCACTAAACTATCAGAACTAACAAGGAGTACAGCTCTAGTAAACGATGCCCTCACCCTTCCCCGGAATGGATCCCTTTATAGAGCAGCCGAACTATTGGTCTTCATTTCATAGTCGGTTGATTGTTGCCCTTGCAAACGCGATTGAAGTTGATCTCAGCGATCAATATTACGTTGAGGTCGAGGTACGCAGCTATCTAAACGAGGGAGATGAAAACCTTCTGGTCGGCATTCCTGACGCTGTGATCTTTTCTGCAAAAGAGACATTGCCTGATGCCCTCCCTGAACTAGATTCTGGTTTGGGAACCGCTGTTTTGCCAAAGCCTCAACGGGTTAATATTCCCGTGCCTGACATGGTGAATGAACGCTATCTCGAAATTCGTGAGGTTGTCAGCGAGCAAGTAATCACCGTCATTGAAGTGCTGTCTCCTAAAAACAAACGAGCCGGCAGAGGTAGAACGGTTTATGAAGAAAAACGCCTCAAGGTTTTAACAAGTTTGACCCACTTAGTTGAAATTGACTTGCTTCGTACCGATCGACCCTTGCCCGTTATAGGTCGACCAGCTGAGGCTCTCTACAGTATTTTAGTCAGCCGTAGCGAACAGCGTCCGGCAGCAGATCTCTATGGTTTTGGCTTACGGGAACCGATACCTAGCTTTTTGTTGCCGTTGAAGCCAGGCGATCAAGACCTTTTGGTTCATCTACAAGCGGTGTTTGCTGCGGTTTATGAGCAAGCTCGCTATCGTTCTCGAATTGACTATCTTCAGCCCCTTTCAGAGCCTACTCTCGGAGCAGAGGATCAGGCTTGGCTCGCTTCTTTTTGGGCAAATGAATCAGACTAGCCTTTTTGATATCGACGTGGGCAATGAAGTCCAAAACATTTATCTGTAAAAGTTGATATGTTTCAGAGATTGGGCATGCTAAACGTGGCAATCTCTGTAGCAATCTCTTAGGTGTTTATAGACCGTTCACCATTTGAAGTTTTCTATTCGCAATAGGTTTTCTATTTATAATGGAACAATTTGGCTAGCGTTTTTAGCTGGGTTAGCGAGCTGTGGCCCCAATGTCGCAACCCAGTGTTATAAAGTTCAAGAAACCCTCACTCAGCAGCCATCTTTCATCCAATTGAATAAGGCTGAAATGGTGCAGTATGCCCACGATCAGATTGGCCTGGCTGAGCAGCTGATGCAGCTCAAGATAGCCGATCTTCCCCTGGCAGAGCATCGCGATCAGCTGGTCAAGCTGTATCGCCAAGACGCTCAACTGAGATTAACAGAGACTGAGTTTATGGAGCCAGACGGTAGCGTTTTACTGACCAGTGCTTCCGTGCGTGAGCGCTATGACCAGATTTCTCAACAGCGCATTGCAAACAGTCGCGAAGCCCAGACCAAAGCCAGTGCCATCAGGCTATATTGTGCAACTCAGTAACAAGCAGTCAGGCAGAATAAATTACTTAAGAACTTCGCCAATCGGGAGATTTTTCATGAGACATCGCGTCGTTGCCTTGAGCACGCTGACCACCCTACTCTTAGCTGTGACCGCCTGTGGTGAAAGTCGCAGCGCCCAGTGTGGCAAAATTGGAGATATTCTCAATGCCACCTCTTCTCAAATGCTGTCGTTTAGCAGCACCTCTGAAGGCTTTGTCAAAGGCGCTGAGCTAGCAGATCAGGCGGCAGCAGATTTAGAAGCTCTCAAGCTGGGGGACAAAAAGCTGAGTAACTTGCGATCGCACCTAGCAGCCGCTTATCGAGCCACCAGCACCACCTCCCGAGAGATGGAAACCATCTCCGGCGGCGAAGGCTCAGTGGTTGTCAATGCCGATAGTGCCGCAGTGGTATCCCGCTTTGAGGAAACCTCTAAAGAATTTCAGTCTGTTTTTAACGCCACCCAAAGCTACTGCTCTGGCGGCAGCGTCCCCAGTGAGCTGACTTCAAAACCGGCTTCCTAAAACAGTGTCTAATGCCCATCCGGATTGAACTTACGGGATCGCCCGAATACAAGATTCCAGGCGAAAGGCGAAAGGCGAAAGGCGAAAGGCGCTAGCGTCTGCCATGGCCGTGCTGAAGACAAGGGGGTATACAACTCACTGCTTGTTCGGATAGCGTTGAATCATCAACATCGTTATTTTGGCAATACTTTTTTGGCAGTGATGATTCAGATCGATCCTTACCAGCCAGACTGGTGCGAACAATTTCTGGCCATTGGTCAAACCCTGCGACAGGCGCTGGGCGACCTAGCCTTGCGGATTGACCACATCGGCTCAACGTCGGTGCCAGGGTTAGCCGCGAAGGATCGTATTGACATCCAAGTTACAGTCCTTAGCCTGGCAGATACCGTTGAAGCCGCCCTAAACCAGGCAGGTTTTGATCGAGTTGAGCACATTAACCAAGACCACCTGCCACCGGGTGTCGAGGATGACATTCGCGAATGGACGAAATGGCTCTTTACCCCTGAGATCGCGTCCAGTCAGGCCAATGTTCACGTCCGCATTGCCGGTCGGGCTAATCAGCGCTATGCCCTGTTATTTCGAGACTATCTGAGAGCGTTTCCCGCCACGGCTGAAGCCTACGCCCAGGTCAAAATAGCCCTCGCAAAATATCACGCAGATAATGTCGAAGCCTATTACGATGTCAAAGACCCGGTGTGCGACATCATAATAGGCGGGGCCGAAATTTGGGCTGCGACCACTGACTGGCAGATGGGGCCATCTGATGCATGAAATTAAGCCGACAGCACCACGCGACCAACCGGGCGGGCCACACAGACTAACACCTGGCCATTTTTGCGATCGCTATCAGAAAGCCCGCCGGGCTCGTCATCATACTGCACGTCACCCTCTAATAGCTGATGCTTACAAACCCCACAGCTGCCCATGCGACAGCCGCTGGTCAAGGGAATCCCCGCTTGCTCGGCCACATCTAGCAGACAGTCTTCTGCATCACAGCCCACTTCTTGCCCCGAGTTGGCAAACACGACAACGGGTGCCTCTCCCGTTTTAGAAGATATTGACGTTTGATCGGGTCCAACGTGTTCAGAGGTTTGAGGCTCGGCCTGAGGTGGAGCCGATCGGGAAACTTTAGGCCCCCCAAAACTCTCCTCAAAATAGTTTTTCATCGGGAAGCCAAGGCTGTCGAACAGGGCTTTGGTGCCGCGCATAAAGCCTTGGGGGCCACAGACAAAGGTGGTGAAATGTTCATAGTCAGGCACAATTGCCTGCAACAAAGTTGAGCCCAAACGCCCGCGATACCCTGACCACGACACACCTGCGATGGGCTGGGTCAGGGTCCAAGCCAGCTCAAGATTAGGGTTTTGAGCAGCCAACAGCTCCAGCCGCTGTCGAAAAATAATATCGCCAGGCGTGCGGGCACTGTGGATAAACACGATTCTTGACGTAGAGCCAGTGTCGCACAGCCATCGAGCCATTGCCATCATGGGGGTAATGCCGCTGCCAGCTGACACCAGCAAATAGTTGTCTGCCGGATGGTCGATGCAGTTAAACTGACCAAATGGCCCTTGAATCTCTAAGGTTTGGCCCACGGTCAGCTGATCGTGCAGCCAGTTAGAGACCAGACCTGGCGGCAAATCTGCCTGGGCCGCGGGCACCCGCTTGACAGTGATTTCTAAAATATGAGGCCGCGACGGGCTCGATGAGATGGAGTAAGAACGGTGGACTGGCTGCCCGTCAATCTGCAGTTTGAGGGTAACGAACTGCCCTGGTTTGTAGTCAAACAGCCTGGCTGGCTCTGCCCGAAAGCGAAAGGTCTTAACATCGGCAGTCTCCTGGATGATTTGGATACATCGCACCGTTAGGTCCGTCGGCTGACTTGTTGTCAGGGTTTCATCAAGGGTCTGCACAGGCTCAATCGCCTCAACCAGCAGGGCAAACTCTCCCACACGGATGACATCATCGACGGCCAGCGCATAGGGCTGGTTGACGGCCACTGTTTCATTATTGAGCCGAGAGCCATCGGTGCTGCCTAAGTCAGAGAAATAGCAGTGCTTTCCCTGAGAGAAAATACGCCCATGCACCCGGCTCACGGTTGGCCCATTCAGAACCAAATCGCAGCTCAGATGACGCCCGATCAAGCACTCTGGCGTACTATTCGGTTTAGGACGCAGACAGGTCTCATAAAATTCGTTGGTTAGCTGGTTGATGATCTTGATTTTTATCATGGCGATGCTTTGACCCTAGGAGAGATTTGTGAGGGGTGACTTGGGGGGGGTAATGGGTAGGGGGTAGCGGGTAATGGGTAGCGGGTAATGGGTGGGGGATTCTTGTTCGTCTCTGCATGGGCTGGCTTAATCTCTGTCGCCGCGCATGACGGTACGCTGGTGAGCTGAGCCCTGTTTTAGCAAAGTACGAGGCAGCGGTGGGGTGATTGGATGGATTGATGGCTGACTACCCTCAGTCGCGCTAAGCTCTGCGAGCAGGTCGTAGTGTTGCTGGGGAGTAATTTCTAACTGCTGTTGCAGATAGTGCAGGCGCATCAGGCTATTAGCTGAGCTGACTTGCCCCGCCTCTAGGGTCTCTTGGAGAACGCCTTTGTAGAGCTTAAGCCGATCGTACTGGGCAGTGTGTGGCAGGGTTTTGGCCAGCACGTAGATTTCGTCAGGGCTAAGCTGATCTAAGGGGCGATCGGTCAAAGGTGTCAGCAACTCTGGAGATAGTTTTGCGAGTTGACGTTTGAGCTTGTCGGTCAGGCTTTCTCTCAGATATTGCTCAGGGCTCTGTGTCCAGGTTCTATAGAGCCAGATACCGCTGGCTAAGCCAATCAGAGCCTGGAAGGCAAACTGTAGGGCCAGGGGCCAGGTGTTAATCTCGGGGCGACCGCCGTAGATAAAAAAAATGTTGAAGGCGAGAAAGGTGCAGAGGGAAAAGAGTCGGTGCTGGGCCTGTTCTGGGCCGAGGTGGGGAGAGTGGCTTTTGAGGTGGCCGCGATAGTGTTTTTCTAGGGAGGTGCCGATGAAGAAGGCTGCGATCGCAAAATATCCCAGGGTCAGCGGAGACGCCACCAGCTTGGGTATGGGCAAGGGGCTGCCAAACCAGTAGAAGCCAGGCTTCCACAGATTGGCTAGGGGGGCAGATTCGTGGCTCCAGACGCCAGAAAAGTAATACTGAAAGTTGCCAGCATAGAGCCAGTAGTAAAGAAAGTATCCAACCACCAGACCCAGGTAGCCATACTGCACCCAGCGACGCCCCGGCTTCTTAAGCTGCTCCCAGTAAGATTTTTCACTATCGATGTCCATACAGGCCGTCTTACAAGAGAGACAGGCACTTTTTTCACTCCCTGCCGAGTCTATAGTGCGGCACATTGACTGGGTTAAACTTTTAGGAGCCGCTGTATGGGCCTGACTGTCTAAGAGCCCACGTGGCCCAGTAAACACCGTTTGCACCATCCCAAAAGGGCAGACATAGTGACACCAGCTGCGCCCCCCTAGCAGCCAGACCACCCCCGCCGAGGCCAATAAGGTGAGTAATAAAAAACTGCCTAAGACCGGTCGGGCAGAGTTAACAAATAAAATTCGTCCGTTAAGCCCTAAAAAGAAGAGACCAAATTGCACATAAAAATGGTTACGCTCTAACCAAGGAAAGTCTTTTATCGACCCTCGAGGTGACCATCCTAAGGCGCGAGGAATCTGAGAAAAAAAGTACAGCGGGCAGATCCGACGCCAGGTTTCATGGCCAAACACAAACACAATAAAGATGCCGCAGGGCACTACCATCCCCCAAAAGAGTCGAGCCCCTACCGCATAAGGCTCAAGCGGAACACAGACATCCTGGACCTTGACACATTGGCTCGGGTCTTGATCCACGGCTAGGGTCTGGTCGCTGAGAAAGCTCCAGCCATTGGCAGGGTCCGTTAGCAGATGAGAGACCGGATCATAAAAGAGAGAGAGAATTAAAAGCCCCCAGCCTATCACCAACCCCCAACGAATGCCATGCATCCGTCGCTCTGAAATCTTTGATAGCATCATGCACCTCCCTTCACTTTCTCTAATGTGGAGGAAGGTGCAGCGATTGGCAGTACCTATTGGGGTGAATTTGTTTTGCTCAAAGAAAGTGTCCGGAGAAACATCAGCCCCATGCCCAACAGGGCTGCCAGGGATGACGGTTCTGGCACGCCGGCAGGGGGCTCATCTTCATTAAGGGTTGCTAGGGCCAGATCGCTCACCAGCTGATAAGCCGCTTCAGTAGGATGCACATCATCCCAAAACAGAAACTCATCTGGGTTGTCACACACGCCATCAAACTGGAAACCGGGTTGAAAGTTGGTCAGGCACGAATCTGTCACATTGGTGAGGCCAAATGCGCCAGGGTCTGCCAAAACGTCCACAAATAAGCTGTTGATATCTAGAGAGATGATATTCGTATCGGGTTGCCGCTGGCTAAAGTCACTTAATTTTGTCGCTAGTAGCTCGTTGTGAACCGCCGACAGCTGGTTAAGCTGTGTTGAAATATCTTGCGGAGTCTGGTTGTCTAAGAAATCAGCGAAGGGGGCTTCCCCAATCGGGGGTAGGTTGGCCACCAAAAACTCGTTGGCCCCAAGGCTGCTCAGCTGCGCGAGCCCGTCAATAATATTGTCGGTGACAAAGTCAGGAAGCTGATCTAGCGATCGCCCACCCAGCGTTGCTGGGCTGAAAAAAGCCTCGTTATAGTCGTTAGCCCCAACCCAGATCACGTAAAGGGCATTGGGGTCAGGGGGGACAACGGCAGCAAGCTCGGTAAACGTGTCGATTTGATCTTGGAACCCTGGGAACAAATCTGCAAAGAGGGGAAGATCATCGTCCAAAATGTGAATATCTGAAGACAGAGACCCGGCAAACGCAAAGTTAATGCCCTGGGTGGGGGGCGGTGTGGTCGGGTCAAGCAGCAGATCGGTAATCAGCGTCGGCGATAGCCCCAGGGCTTGGCCAACATTGTCAATCCAGATCGGCCCGTTTGAGTTGCGCTGGGCATAGGGCGGGCTGGGCGGTAGGGCAGGCACCCCAAACACCGACAGAGCGCTGGTCAGGTTAAATAAGTTACCTGAGTCGGCTAGACTATCGCCTAAAACAGTTAGCCCTGTAAATGAAGCAGCCTTTGCATCCAGAGGAAGTGTGCAGGATGCGATCGCAACCCCTGCGGCCAACAGCATCTTTTTCATTCATGTTTACTGTGCTCAACACAGCCTCAAATCACAGCCCTAAATTTCAAAATCACAGCCCTAAATCACAGGCCCAAATTCTAGGCCCGCATACAAAGGACAGCCCCTGATTCAATCATCAAGATTTCCCAAGACATCTTTCTTTATAGACGGGTAATGTTCATGACTCAAGGCAATTCGTGGGATTGTTCATGAAGGGATTGTGAAACTTGACCCATATTTCATGAAGCTA
>JBCBZL010000307.1:0-5910 GCA_039815385.1 Cyanobacteria bacterium P01_A01_bin.114 | reverse complement strand
TTCGGGGCTCAATTACATGGATTACCTTGGATGGAAGCGCTTAACCTTTGTACTGTTGGGGCTTTAGACAAATTACGCCTGGCTAACAACTAGCAGGCACCAATTTGAGATCTATCTGAAGTCAGCTGGTTTCAAGACACAGCTGGTTTCAAGACAGTGGATGGACGCCGCTGCGATCGCAGGCTTCAGCCAGCTCAGCGACGGTTTTGCCCAAGCGAGGATGCTGCCAATCTGAGGCGATCTCATTTAAGGGCACTAGCACAAAGGCCCGCTCATGGAAGCGAGGGTGGGGCAGGGTCAGCTCAGGCGTCTCTAAAATGCAGTCGTCGTATAGCAGCAAATCTAGATCAAGCAGCCGGGGGCCCCAGCGTTCACGACGTACTCGGCCAAACTGCTGCTCAATACGCAGCAAAGATTGCATCAGTGCCAGGGGTGAACGACGGGTTTGCAAGAGAGCGCAGGCGTTGAGATAGTCTGGCTGGGGCGGACCGACCGGAGCAGTTTGATAAACCCTGGAATGCGCTACCACACTGATATCAGGGTTGTGCTCCAGAGCGTTAAAGGCGGCTGTCAAGATGGATTGGCAGTCACCTAGATTGCTGCCCAATGCGATCGCACAGATGGACGGTATCGGTGTTGCTTCTGTCAAATTTTGAGACTGTCAAACACGATGGGGTAAATTGCGGCAAAGGGTGGCCAGCTGAAGCGCTATACAAACTTTCGGACCCGCTCTACCAGCTGGTCTGCGGTTAAAACGCCCTCAATCCTATCAACAGATTGCCCTGCTTTGAAAAGAACCAGGGTTGGGAGCGCATAGATTTGATATTTTGAGGCCAGGTCAGGATAGCGGTCGGTGTCAATCTTGACGATTTTGATATCGCCTTTGAGCTGGGTGTTGGCCTGTTCTAAGATTTTGGCCATGATCTGACAGGGGCCACACCAGGTCGCATAAAAATCGACCAAGAGGGGCTGTTGGGCGGTGCTAATCAAGTCATCAAAGCTGGTGAACTGCTGTTTTGTCGCCATGGTTTCTCCTGAGTTTTGAGGGATGCTGCGGCTTGAAGGGCAAATAAAAAAACGGGCAATTCTATCCTAAAAACTCTTTCCCCAGATTGGCTGTTTATTCTGGAATAACTTAAGGCTTGAGTACGGTATCTATAATCTTAAGTAGACCCAGACTTTCTCAGAATTAGTTAATCTCTCCCGTCAACAGCTGTATATTAGTGCGCCCGCCTTCATCGTGTTCGAAGCCAAAAATGAAAATATTAAGGGCGGACTTGGCCAGTGCTTGGCAGCGATGTTGGCTGCCCGACTTTTCAATGAACGGGGGGGCAGCGCCTTGAACCCATTTACGGCGCTGTGACGCCGGGAAATCAGTGGAAGTTTTTGAGCCTTGAGGAAAACACGGCCTACGTTGATTTGAAAGACTATTACATTGATCGCATAGAAGACATCGTGGGCATTTTGGTGGGAATGGTACAGCCGCCTGACCAGGTCGCGATAGCTTGAGGGCAAGCAACCGTTGATCCGGGCACCGCAAGGTAATACAGTGATTGAGCATTGGCAGATTTAGCCTCGTCAAAGCATTGATCCAATGTTTTGACCCAATGTTTACCCCCATTGTTTAGAAAACGGTTGAGACATCATGACTGGAGCCCTGCAGGATAAAGTTGCGATCGTAACCGGTGCTTCCCGAGGGATTGGTCGGGCGGCCGCCCTGGCCCTGGCGGCAGAGGGGGCCAGCTTGGTGGTCAACTATGCTCGCTCTAGCGCGGCAGCAGATGAAGTGGTCGCCCAGATCGCTGAGCAGGGGGGGAGTGCGATCGCAGCCCAGGCCGATGTTTCCAAAGCCGACGACGTGGACGGGCTGATCAAAGCCGCCATGGATAAATTTGGCCGGGTCGATGTGCTGGTCAACAATGCGGGTATTACCCGCGATACACTGCTGCTGCGGATGAAGCCCGAAGACTGGCAGGCCGTGATTGACCTCAATCTAACCGGGGTATTTCTCTGCACCCGAGCGGTGAGCAAAATTATGCTCAAGCAGCGCTCGGGCCGGATTGTTAATATTGCCTCGGTGGCCGGGCTGATGGGGAACCCTGGTCAGGCCAACTACAGTGCTGCCAAAGCAGGCGTAATTGGGTTTACTAAGACAGTGGCTAAAGAGCTAGCCTCTCGAGGGGTAACGGTGAATGCAGTGGCCCCCGGCTTCATCGCGACGGATATGACCGAAGATCTATCTAACACCGAAGAAATTCTCAAATTTATCCCGCTGGGTCGCTACGGACAGGCAGACGAGGTGGCGGGTCTAATTCGCTTTTTGGCCGCAGACCCAGCAGCGGCCTATATTACAGGTCAGGTGATGAATGTAGATGGTGGCATGGTGATGTAGGTTTTTTAAGGATACCTAACTGTCACCCCTCAATCTTGCACATAGTCTTCCCCACCGAGCAGCGCGATTTCTGCCCGAACGAATTCGCGGCCTAAATAGGCGGCGTGGTCTAAGAAACTAATCGGGCAGGGGTTTTCTTTATCTTCAAAAATTTTGATGCAGAGTTCTTTGGCGGTGCGTCCGGTATAAACAGTGGTGTGCTGTCGCTCAGCTTTGCCACGGGTGGGTAGAGGTTTACCAGTGTCAGGATCGCAGGCCAGTCCCTTATCGTTGATGACGTTGGTAAAATGCTTGGCGCAAATCACCCCTTGCTCACGGTCTAGATAGATCAAAAAATAGCCTTGGGGATCGAGTTCTATAAAGCGTTTAGATAGCTGATTGTCAAGATCGGCCAGAGCTTGGGCCTCTGGTGCTTGAGCATTAGTGGGAGACGGGCTTGGGCTAATCATTGTGAAGCGTGCTGACGGGTTGCGAAAATATAGAGTTTCCCATTCTATCGCGCTGATTGTGAGCAGTGATTAATTCCCATAAATCTTTGGGTTTTTCCAAATTGAGATCTCTAAATTTAAGCAAGATTTTTGGGTTGCATCTAGCGGGAGACCCTCTGCGGCAAGTTGAGCACTTTGCCCAGGGATATGGGATAGCAAATAGCCTTTCGAATCCACCACCCGATGGATGGGGTATTGAAAAGTGGTTTCTTTTGAAGCTTTCTTCAAATAAAGCGGTAGCACGCGATAGTAGCTGCGGGTAACACCAATGCTAGTGATAATTTGCTGGTAGGTCACCACTTTGCCAGTTGGGATGCGAGCTACCAGCTGCAGAAATCGCCGATAGGGCTGTTCGGGGATGGGGGCAAATGCTTTGGGCGTAGACTCAACCAGGGTGTCTGGGGCGATCTGGCCGCTGGTCAAGGCCACCCCAAGTATGCCGCGCTTGTGTTCGATCTGTTTTAGCGAAGGCACCCAGGATTTAATCTGTTGGCAAGGCTCGCAGTAAAATGTCAGCCGGATAGCGCCGCCGTTGTTAAAGTCCAGCCTTGCGCCGGGGGCAATCGCTATGGAACTGAGGCCAGAAATGACCAGATTTTCTCGCAAGGTACCGGGCGTAAGTGCGAACGCGTCTAAATCCTCTTGCCGCACAATCAGTAACTGTCGCGGACTGCTCGGATTGGCCTGGATATCGCCCTGAATACCCCGGTTGGCAATAAGCCGCATCGTCTCGACCGGCTGCATGGGCTCTCCAGCAGCCGGTTTGATAAACAGATGACCGACCTTACCCCCCATTACCCCTTGTAAACACACGATATATCTGTAAAGGCGCGATATATCGCGCCTTTACTTTTCTGAATCCTTCCCGCAAGAAGGCTGGGACTGCTTGAGGGGCAGATCCGCGTTGATCAGCTCAATATCGCGCTGTTCGGCCCGGTTGATACGGTCAATATAGTCATTCAAAATCTTTTGCAGGGAGGGCTCATAAAACCGATGCAGGCTGTAGTTAGGGGCCGCGGGGAAGCCTCGACGTTTTTTGTGTCGTCCCCCGGCCCCTGGGTCAAATATTTGGATCCCATTTTGAATTGCCCAGTCGATGGGCTCGTAATAGCAAGCGTTAAAGTGCAGGTGGTTAAAATCTTCAAAGGAGCCCCAGTAGCGGCCATAGAGCCGATCACCTTTGGTTAGACAAAAGGACATGCCCACCGGGTCGGCGTCATGCTCAAGGTAAGCCGCAAAGACGACGGTGCGATCGCAATAAGTCGGATACAGCTGCTGAAAAAACTTGCGGGTGAGATACTTGCTACCCCACCAGCCAAACTTGTCACAGGTATCACTGTAAAAGTCATAGACCTTTGAGCACAGGGCTTTGTCGAGACCTGTGCCGGTATGCACTTCAAATCGCAGCCCGGCCTTCTCCACCGATTTGCGCTCTCGTTTGATATTGCGCCGCTGATTGGCGTTAAACTGCCCCAGATAGTCGTTAAAGGTCTGGTAGCCCTGGTTTTGCCACACGTAGCTATGGTGTAGCCAGGTGCGAAATCCTAGCTGCTCTAACTGGGCTCGCCAGTCAGGGTCAACGTAGAGAAAGTTGCAGCCTGAGATATTATTCTGCAAGCAAAAATCATCAATGGCGCTGACCATAAGCTTTGTCAGGTCGGCTTCATCCTCGCCCTCGGCAATTAAAAATCGATAGCCCTCGGCGGGGGTAAAGGGCGACATCCCCAGCAGCTTGGGGTAGTATTGAACCCCCAGCCGCTCAGCCAGTTCGGCCCACTGATGGTCAAATATAAACTCGCCGTAGCTGTGACCTTTGAGATAAAGCGGGGCAGCGGCAATTAGGGTGCGATCGCGCCAGACGGTCAGATGGTTGGGCAGCCAGCCAGCGTTGGCGACTGCACTCCCCGAGCTTTCCATATTGTGCAGCCACGCCCACTCAAAAAACGGGGTTTTGAAGGTCTTTGCGATCGCATCCCACTCAGCCTGGGGCAAATCGGTCAGTCGGTTGACCCACCGAACGGTGGTCTGGGGTTTCAAATTTGGCACCATAGATGAGAATAGCGAGCCGCCTAACTCAAAACTTATACGAGATCTTAGCTATACCTGATGCCGAGGGGGGTAAAGGCTTACGCCCCTGACAGACTCCCATTTTGAACGGGGGGTGCTGCATTCAGCTGTGGTATTAAACCTCAAAACTGAACACTTAAAATTTAGACCTCATTTGTCTCTTAGGGTAGTGTAACTTCACTCTCGCGGTCGTGCCGTCGATAGTGCAAAAACACCTCATCCCCTCGCCGATCGACGCTCACCAATTCGAGCTTGGGGGCGTTCATCGATAAGAAACCCCGGCCATCCACTGGCGTAGGAGCCGTTTTACCCCCCAGCAGCAGCGGGCACACCGTCAAGAAAAGTTCGTCAATAGCATTCACTGTGAGCAGCGCCGCCATTAGCTCGCCCCCCCCCATCACCAAAAGATGAGCAATGCCGAGCTGCTTTAGCTGAGCTAAAATCATCGGCCACTCGAAGGTAGCCGTATCTTGAATGTTTGACCCTGAAGAGATAGCTGAGATGAGTATCTGTTCAAACTGGCCGCTGTCTTGCCACGGGATAGCCCCATCTGGGGTGGTCAGCAGCCATCTAGGAATCGGTTGCGAGAAAAAACGCCAGCTATGGTCTAACTCGCCGGAGGCAGAACACACGATTTGAACCGGCTGAACCGGCTGATTTCGCTGGTTTCGCTGCTGCTGTAGGGTGCGATCGCTCACGGGTAGGGTGGTGCCATAGGCCCGCAGCGTGCCGGCCCCAAAGAGCGTTGCGTCGGCCTGAGCTACGCGGGCCTCTAAATGTCGCCGATCCTCTACAGATCCAAACCGGGCTGCACTGCGATGGGCATCCCCGATTTTGCCATCTGCGCTCATGGCTAAGATGGCGCTGATGTAGGGCCGGTCAAAAAATTCGCTAGTTAGAACAGACGAAGCAGATTCTTGCGCCATAATGGATTGGAGCTTGTTGAACAGGGTGTCTACTGGC
>JBCBZL010000069.1:0-17110 GCA_039815385.1 Cyanobacteria bacterium P01_A01_bin.114 | reverse complement strand
ATAGCAGAAAAATCAGCCAGCCGTTCACAAAAATAATGGGGAAAAGAATTCCTAAAGTAATCCATTTCGGGAGTTTTAGGCCAGAAAGCATAAGAGGATGGCTACGAAAATTAAGACAGTTGCGAGGGGCTCGCCTATCAATGCTCGCCTATCAATGCTCGCCTATCAATACTGTAGCTAAACCCGGTCACGCTGATTGCATAAAATAGATTCGACAGCAATCCACTGGCAGGTGAGCTTGTCATCCACGACCTGCCAAGGGGTGACCAGCTTGGGAGCAGCGCTAGTCGCTTGGCCCGGCTGACGGCCTTGAGCTGACGTGGGCGGCGCGATCGCATATTCCCCATTGACGTGACCTGGGGGCTAGGTTACGATTCGCAGTGATGAGTTTTTGCTTTCCCATGGCGATCTATCCGCAGCTAGCCTTAGCCAGTCTCTCCAGCCACCGCTTCGGTCTGGGACTGCTGCTGCGCCTGGGGCAACGGGATCTGCTACGCCTGAGGCAGCTGGATCTTCTGCTGCGCCTAAGGCGCAAGTAATTCTTTAGCACTTAAGGTGCCGGTAATGATGATAGCTGAGCAGTCAAGCGCTGCCTTGTCCTAAAGCAGCAGGCCCTACTCAGGCAAATTTCCCAAATTCAGAATCTTGCACCTGGCTCGAAAACAGCTAGGCTCTGCCCTGAAAGTCACAGGGCTCGCTGAGTCAAACTTCTTATATCAAATCCGAAATCAACTCATCCCGATTCAAATGGATCACCTCGTAGGGGTAGTGCCTTGTGTCTACCCTGCAAGATCGGGGGCGGGAAGCCAGGATTTCGTACTCTAAAGATATTTCCCGATCAGTTTATTTCTCACGTTAAGGAGACCTTCACTATGCAACTTATTCTCTCTCTGCTGGGCCTCAATCTACGACTGTTCAAGGGCTGTCAGACTTGGCGCGTGCGGCCTGCTGATAGTCCCACGCATTTCTGGCCGCAGTCTCAAATCTTGTTACGAAAACAGAATTTTTGGAGAGATCGATTATGTTGACCCATCCAACTCAAAAGTACCGCGCGTTTCCCTCGATTCAGTTAAGCAACCGTACCTGGCCCAGTAAAACGATTACAGCGCCGCCGATCTGGCTCAGTACCGACCTTCGCGATGGTAATCAGGCCCTGGCTGAACCGATGACGCTTTCCCGTAAGCTGCAAATGTTTAAGCTGTTGGTACAGCTTGGCTTCAAAGAAATCGAAGTGGGGTTTCCGTCCGCTTCACAAACGGAATTCGACTTCATTCGCTATTTAATTGAGCAAGATCTGATTCCTGCTGATGTCACGATTCAGGTATTAACCCAGGCGCGGGAGTCTTTAATTTACCGAACCTTTGAGGCTTTGCGAGGGGTGAAACAAGCCATCGTCCATGTTTACAATGCAACAGCCCCTGCCTTTCGACGCATTGTTTTTGGCTTAGATAAGGCCGAGACTGTTGAGCTAGCGGTCTCAGCAGCAACTCTGTTGAAGCAGCTGGCGGCGGCTCAGCCGGAAACAGACTGGCGGTTTCAGTATTCGCCCGAGACATTTACCGCGACAGAGCTCGCCTTTGCCAAAGAGATCTGTGATGCAGTGCTTGATGTCTGGGAGCCCACCCCCGATCGCAGGGCCATTATTAATCTGCCCGCCAGCGTAGAGGTGGCCACCCCTAACGTGTTTGCCGATCAGGTGGAGTGGATGCACCGCCACCTGGTAAGACGAGACGCTGTAGTGCTCAGCGTTCATCCCCATAATGATCGGGGGTGTGGGGTCGCAGCGGCGGAGCTGGCGCAGATGGCAGGGGCCGATCGGGTAGAGGGCTGCCTGTTTGGCAACGGTGAGCGCACTGGCAACGTCGATTTGGTCACCCTGGCGATGAATCTGTACACCCAGGGGATTCATCCGGGGTTAGATTTCTCGGCAATAGACGCCGTCGCGCAGGTGGTCAAAGACTGTACCCAGCTGCCGATCCACCCCCGTCATCCCTATGTGGGTGAGCTGGTCTATACAGCCTTCTCAGGCTCGCACCAGGATGCGATCAAAAAAGGCTTTGCGGCACAAGATCCAAACGGGCTGTGGGAGGTGCCTTACTTGCCGATGGATCCTGCCGATGTGGGGCGATCTTACGAGGCGGTGGTGCGAGTCAACAGCCAGTCGGGGAAAGGGGGCATCGCTTTTCTGCTAGAACGGCACTACGGTGTCGTCTTACCCCGTCAGATGCAGGTTGAGTTTAGCGGCATCGTGCAGCGAGTCATGGATGCCGGGGGGCAAGAACTCTCTGCCGAAGCGATCTGGCAAATCTTTGAGCAGACGTATCTGCACCCAGCCGGACCGATCAACTATCGGGGCCATCGGTTGATGACGGTTGGGGATGATAACCAGGTGCAAAAGATTGAGACAGAGATTACACTCAACGGTCAGCCACTGAAGATTAGCGGAGCGGGCAATGGCCCCATCGATGCGCTGGTCAACGGACTGTCACAAACACTGAACCTAGACATCCAGGTCCAGCACTACGAAGAAAAAGCGCTGGAGCAAGGAAGCTGGGCAAGTGCGATCGCAATCCTTGAACTCTCTACCCCGGTCCCCAGCCACGGCATCGGCATCCACGAAAACATTGTGACCGCCTCGCTATTAGCCGTCATTAATGCTGTTAATCGGGCGCAAGTTGAGGTAGAAGTGAGAGGGTTGGCAGGGGTGGGGTGATTGGTATGGGTGATTGGTGATTGGTAACTGGTGATTGGTAATTGATGATCCTACCCATTACCCATTACCCACTACCCATTACCCCTGTACGAACGCGATATATCTCGTGCCTACCACTTACCCATTACCCACCACCCACTCCCCAGAAATCTCCCATGCCCGAAATCACCAACTTCACCCTCTTCCTAACCGCTGCGGTTGTACTGGCAATTACCCCCGGTCCCGGTATTTTCTACGTGCTGACCCGCAGCATCCGAGGGGGGCGTCGGGAAGGGTTGAGCTCCGCAATTGGCACCAGCGTCGGGGGGTTAATTCATGTCGTCGCAGCGGCACTGGGGCTATCGGCTTTGCTGGCCACCAGCGCGATTGCCTTTGGGGTAGTCAAATATGCAGGGGCAGCTTACCTGATTTATCTGGGGGTTCAAACCCTGCGTCAGCCAGATACAGGCAGTCGCGACCCGGCACAAAGGCTCGCGACCGAGCGCAACGCGCTTTATCAAGGCATCACGACAGAAGTGCTCAATCCTAAGACGGCGCTGTTTTTTCTGGCCTTTATTCCCCAGTTTGTGACGCTAAGCAGCCCGGTTGTGCCGCAGTTTATGATGCTGGGGGCCATATCGGTCTTGCTAAATACGCTGGTAGATCTGGTCGTAATCGGCCTGGCTGGCCCCATCGGGCAGTGGCTCCAACAAAGCGCTATCCTGCGCCGACGGCAGCGGCAGTTTTCGGGTTGGATGCTGATTGGGTTGGGAACGTATGTTGCGATCGCGGATGCCCCCGAGTGACCCAAATAGGTGAAGTGACCCAAATAGGTGAGATGAACAGGCAGTACCATGACCTTCAAAGACTATTTTTCAAAGCAAGCCGCTGACTATGCCCGCTATCGACCCCGTTATCCAGACGCGATGTTTGAGTATCTAGCCGGGTTGACCCCCAAGCATAAAATCGCCTGGGACTGTGGCACCGGCAACGGTCAGGTAGCCCTTAGCCTGACGCCTTACTTTGAGCAAATCTATGGGACAGATGCCAGCGCCGATCAGATTGCCCACGCCTTTGCCCACCCAAAGGTAAGCTACGCGGTGGCCCCAGCTGAGCAAACTATGCTAAGCGCAGATTCTATTGATTTAGTGACGGTGGGGTTGGCAATTCACTGGTTCGACGTGCCTCGGTTTTATCAAGAAGTTCGGCGGGTCGCAAAACCAGCAGCCATCTTAGCGGTGTGGTGCTCCGGTGATTTTCTGCAGACGGTCGAGACTGAGAAGATATGTGATTGGGTTCAAGCTTATCGTCAGCGCATTCAGCCTTGGGTTGCCCCTGAGGTCGCGCTGATTGATGCAAACTATGAAACGCTGCCCTTTCCATTTGATGAAATTCAGCCGCCAAAATTTCAGATGAGCGCCCAGTGGCAGCAGACAGATTTGGTAGGCTGTCTAAAAACCTGGTCAGCAGTACAGCGGATGATACAGGCAGAGGGACCTCAGATATTTGAAACGGTTGAAGCAGATCTGGCTGAAATCTGGCCCGATGCTGAGCGGGTTCTCACCTTCCACTGGCCAATTTATCTGCGAGTGGGGAAAATTTTATAGCGCTACGCCCACTCGCCTCTGTCCTTCAGCACCTGTCGCACCTCGGCATGCATCAGGGCAATATTGGGATCTCGCTGAATTGCTTGAAAATAGTTGCTCCCGAGCGGCGTTGCTGATTCTTCGGCAGGTTTCATCATCAGACGGGCTTTTTCGAGCAAAATAGCGGCCCCCTCTGAGGGATTTTCAGGAGGCTCTTTGGGGTCTAAAAATTCGTCAATCTGAACGATAAATTGGGAAATGGGGCGTAGCCAGTCAAAGGCGGTGTGGCTAATCACTAACCGAAAAAATTCGCCACTATTTTTGATAGGGCCATGCTCACGCTCATAGACAATGCGTTCTGAGTCAAGGAGGGCTTTGTGCAGTTTAAGCAGCATCGGGCGCAGCTGTTTGAGGCGCTCGACATTGGCATCAGAGGAGTTGATCGCAGCCATGATAGAACCCATGTTTTGATGTTTTCCTACCTTAGCGTGTTTGCTGGCTGAATTTTTGAGGATTTAGCCCGGCTTCACCTAGGGAAAATGATTTTCCCTAGCTTCTCTATTCCTTGTTCTGAAAGGCTTTAGAGTGCTCAAGCC
The DNA here is from genome assembly GCA_039815385.1 of Cyanobacteria bacterium P01_A01_bin.114. Lineage (GTDB taxonomy): Bacteria > Cyanobacteriota > Cyanobacteriia > Phormidesmidales > Phormidesmidaceae > SIO4C1. The sequence goes on along the minus strand of JBCBZL010000069.1, from coordinate 12,236 downwards.
AGCGTTTGCTTCCGGTTAGGTATTCGCCGTTAACTGAAGGTAACGAAGATAGTCTGAAGATTAAACACATGACTACTCAAACAGTATCTGCAACAGATAGCAAGACAGATAGCAAAGCTTTTTTAGAGCGTCTGTCAGCGATTGACTTTGGCCCCATCGCATTTAAGCTCATGCACCCCGAAGAAGGCGAAGGCTGGACCCTGGAGCGAGTCACTCGCGCCGTAGAGCTATACCGTCGTTTTTTATTCTTGAACTATCTCTATGCTGACCGTCCGATTGTGCCAAGTCGAGAAATCGATCAGGTCTGGCATACTCACATTTTAGACACCGCTAAGTATCGCGAAGACTGCGATACGCTATTTGGCCACTTCATGGATCACTGGCCCTACTTTGGCATGCGGGATGCCGACGAACGTCAGCAACTCGACGATGCGTTTGCAGAAACCCAGGCGCTCTTTGAGAAACATTTTGGCGTGCCTGCAACGGCCTAGCTATCAGGATGCCGAGTAAGTTTCGGTAGTTCTCAATCCGTGGCTGAAATCATTTTGAGTTCATTAATTTTTGAACGGGGGGTGTCTAAACTTAGGCACCCCTCTGTATTTTTATATCTGCACTTTTGTAATGACGGTTCGTACTTACCGTCTGTACTTGCAGTTTGCATTTACAGATTGCACTAAGGGACATGCGGGCAAATAACATACCTGGTCGCAGGGCGCAAAATTTTGCTGCCCTACCATTGGGATTAACCATTTTGGGATGTTATTTATTTGCTAATCCCTAACGGTTTTTGTTTTTGTATCACTGATAGGAGGTTACACCATGACTCAGGGTTCATATACCTTTGATACTTTTCATAGTGAGCAACAGCAGCAGGAACTAAGCCGGCTGCAGCGCAAAACCAAAATTTTACACGCCCTTGATCGGCAGGCCTGGCAGCAGGCTGAGCTGAGCCCAGGGATGCATGCCTTAGATTTAGGCTGCGGCACGGGTGCTTTGACGTTTGAGTTAGCAAAAACTCTGTACCCTGGAACGGTCGTTGGGCTAGATGCCAGTGTTGAGATGGTCAACCATGCTGTTGCACAACAGCAGTACCAGCAGATCGACAATGCGGAATTTGCAACTGGCTGCGCTTATGATCTGGCGTTTCCCGATAATGCTTTTGACGTGATCTACGCCCGGTTTTTATGGCAGCACTTAACTGAACCGATTAGGGCCTTGCAAGAAGCCCATCGGGTTTTGAAACCAGGGGGGCGGCTCTGCATTATTGACATAGATGATAATTGGTTCAGTCTTTACCCAGAGCCCGATGTATTCAAGCTATTTCGAGAACAGGTGGTCGCGATTCAGCAGTCTCAGGGGGGGGATCCTTACATAGGCCGTAAGCTCAGTACTTATTGTCGACAGGCCAGTTTTCAACAAACAAAAACCACGGTTCAGATTTTGACCACCGACGAATATGGGGCTGATACTCTCTTAGGGCTGCTTTCGTTTGGGGCTCCTTACTATGCAAGCCATCCCACCTTTGCAGAGATTGCCCATCAGGCTAAACAGCAGCTTTGTCAGTTCTTGAAGACATCTTATTTCTGGGCAAGCTTTGGTGTTTTTGTGACAACATGCCGTAAATAAGAACATTAATTTCAGAAATTTCGCTCTGTTTTCCCTAGGGACAATGATTTTCCCTAACGCTGTTTTTCCTTGAATATAGTTATGTTTCTCTGTATTTAAAGCAGATTTGCTTACGGGAAGCTTCTCTCCGTACTGTAAAACCCAGATGTGAAGCAGTTAATGAACGCCAAGGGGCTGTTTGCTTTCTCTAGTTCACCTACTTCGCTTTAGTTTTACTTACATTATTAATCAGGAGAGATTTCTCATGGCATCTGCAAATACACAGACCAAGGTTGAGCAGGCAAGCTTTTGTTTTCTGAAGCAAGCGAGCTTTTGTTTTCTGATTGAAGGAGAGCAGAAGCAAGTGCGTCCAACGGTTAGCTTAAAGTTGGAAGATCTGTCCTCTAGTTTGGTGACTGCATAGCAGCTATCAGACACCTTTGCTCAAACACCTTTGTTAGACTCACACACCCGCTCAGGCAGGTAGCCCCGCTCAGGCAGGTAGCCATAGATATTTGTAGTTTCTGCTGCAATTGAAGCCTTCAATGTCAGACAGCAAAATCTTCTAAAGCAGCCTTGTAGAAGGAAGATTTTTAGCTACATCCAGCTACGGCTAACCGCCTGGGCGCTCTGGGTCTGTTTAATATTGCTGCGAAGCTTTTAATTTCATGTTGAGCATCTCTGAACTGTTTCTTGCCAAAATAGCCCACTTTTGTGATGCTTCGGGATTGCCTTGCTGCTGCTCTAGCTGAGTTAAGTAGCCGTAGCAGATAGCTAGGCACCTCTGATCGTTGTGTTGTTTAGCAACGGGAAGAATGGTTTCGAAAAGATTTCTGGCTTTATCTAGCTCGTTTTGCTCAATTGCGATTGCTGCTATCCAGCCTTTGATATAGGCTTGAGCACGCCTCCATCCAATCGCCTCAGCTTTTTCAAGAGCATGTTGGAAGATTTGCTCTGCTTGATCAAAGTTCTTGGCTTTGAGGTGAGCCTCAGCCTGGCAGTAAGGGACATCGACCATTTGGTAAACGTATCGTTCTTCCTGTTTGATTGAGTTTTTTAGGAGGGTTTGTGCCCGTTCAATCCAGGAAAAGGCGTGATCAATTTGCTCAAGCTGCACGTATAGCTTAGACAGCAGTGTTGCAACATCTACCAGCAGTCTTTTGTTGTCTAGATCGGCGATTTCCCAAATGCGCTGCCCTAGAATAATAGCTTCTTTACTCTTTTCCGGTTGATTGAAGAAGCCAAGGGTTCTGGCATGGTGATACATCGCGTCGGCCATGATCTCCCAGTCAATCCGTTTTTCGGCTTCAGCAATCAGCCATTCCATCCAGGTTAGGCGCTCATTCCAGTGGCCGTAAATCTGGGTATAGCCTTTTAGGTAGTCCCAAAATTCAATAAATTCTTCGTAGCGTTCTTCTGCTCGACACCACTCGACAACTTCCCGCAGATTGGCCCATTCAGTCTCAACCGGGCTGGCGGGATGCCAGTCGTACCAGTCGGTTTCACCGTGGACGGCTAGAAACTCTAGGTACCATTCTAGCCAGCGGTTTCGGGCTTCTCGCTCGAAGGCGGGGGTTTTAACCAGCTCGGTGCGGGCGTACTCGCGAGTGAGCGAGTGCATAGTGTAGCGAGACTGCTGCAGGTCGATTAGCGAGAGGCGGTAAAGCTCGTTGAAGGGGGTGCGATCGCAGCGCAAATAATCGCTAGCAAAAGCCACATGGGCCACCGCTTCGGGAAGCGCCGGATGCTGAAAACAAGCAAAAGCCATCAGCAGCGCATGGGCATTTTGGCCTCGCAGCCGCTCGATTGAGGTGTCAAAGCAGTGGCGGGCCACATCGCCGCTGGCTAGCTGAGTATAGTCCAGATCGTCAGGGCTAATCCCGTAGGTGGCAATCATCCCCAGACAGTAAACCATCGCCAGCGGCAGCCCCCCGGTTTGCTTATGCAGGTGCTTGAGCTGGGCTTCGCTGAGGTTCAGCGCCTGGGCCTGAGCCTGGGCTTTTAGAAAAGCAATTCCGGCTTTAGCCGGTAGCGGTTTGATGGGTAGGGCCACCCCCATTCCCAACCGGACACGGCTGGTAATGATCACCTTGACCGTCGGGGGAATCTCCCTTAAAAACGACAGAACATAGTCTCTGTCTTCTAAGGTTTCGAGGTTGTCAACAATCAGCAGCGTGGGCTGTTGACCCAGGCTGTCTCGAATGGTTGCAAGCTGATCATTAAAATCGATGGGGAGCTCGCTGGGTCGACCCAATGTCCGAACGATCGTGCGAAAAATATCTTGCAGGTTGCGCTGCTGACCCAACCGAGGGTAAAGCTGAGGGCCGCTAAAGTGATGGGTTTGGGCCGACGTAAAAATAATCGCCTTAAAGTGGGGCAGATGGGGATGCTGGCTGGGATATTGCGAGGCGGCTAGGCAGCGATTTGCCGCTTCTAGCGCCAGCGTAGTTTTGCCGACCCCGCCAACGCCTTCGAGGGTGATCAGGTGATCTGAATGCTGAAAAGACAGGTGCTGAAGCAGCTCTGCCAAATGGGACTCGTCTTCTTGATAGGTTGAGCCTGGGGGAATCAGCAAGTTAGTCTGAACAGCCTCTGCAATTAAACCGCTGTCATCTGAGGGGCTGTCTGCCGGGGCAGCCGATGGAACAACGGTCGGAGCTGGGCTCACTGACGGTTGCAAAACATCCGCATCGGGAATGATCGGCTTAGGAGGCGAGATCCGGTCTTGAATATAGGATTTGGGCTTACGACGACCTTTACGCTGATCCCAGATGCTCTCAAAAGCTTCCAGATTTGCCTCAGTCGACTTACCCCAAAGCTTAAGGGTAAACCGCCAGTCTTTTGAGCCCTGGGTTCGGGCTCGATTGTCTTCCAAAATATTCAAAAACTCTTCGAGCACCCGCAGATCGTTGCGCAGCTGCTCCTTGAGCTTGGGATCTTCCTGACGGGAAAACGCCAGCTCCATCAGAACCTTTAGCTCAGTTTCGACAATCAGCTCGGGGGCGGTAGTGGCTTCGTTTTTCCACCGCACCATCAGCTTGTCTTCAAAATAATCGCTTTCAGCCAACTCGTAGTTGGCATAGCTCAGCAGCTTTTCTAAAAGCCGCCGCGTTCGAAGTTTGACCTGTTTACTTGTGTTGAGTCTAGGCATCGGTAACGCCTTTCAATCGCACCCGATTGGCGAAATGTCCTAAAGTTGGAATTGTCCCGAAGTCACAATTGTCCCGAAGTCTATAGCTATATTACCGCATAAATTTTTCCGGTGGTTAAAGCTCGTCCTTGCTTCGGGAATTTGAAAAGGAGTAGGTTCAAGGGACGTGTAATGAAATGTTGACTTTGACGTTAGCTATGCTGCCTTCTCCAAAGGTTTTACATATGTATCGTCTGTGAGGTTTAGGAGATAGCTTGAATGCCGTCTTGGGTCGAACTCTGCTTTCTTGATATGGCTTTCACGGCTCCAGAGGCCAACATCCCATTAGCCAAGATTCATATTTTTGGGGTGCCCGGCTTTAAAAAAAGCAGTGGTCAAACTGTAATTAGCCCAAGCGTTCAAACGTTTTTGAAAAATTTCATCACCGAGCGGCTATTTCGTCAAAGCCAGTTTCTGACCCAGTGTCCTTTTGATGGGCTTAATCTTTGGCTATATGACTCAACGCTAGCGCCCGAAGAACGAACCTATGATATGCCTATCCTCGATAAGCTTGATCAAGTTGCTGTAACGTTCGCAACTAAAACCTCGATGTCAAGGCTGAAAGCGGTTCAGGTCATCGGTTCGAGCATATTTGCAGATGATGTTTGGCAGTCTGCTGTCAACACGCTATTCCGATCGCTGTTCATCGAGTTTATTAATATGCCGGATGTGCCGCTCTATTTCATCAAGTTCCCTATCCTGGATGAAGACAGTCGGCCAACATCGGCAATCGATCTGTATCCTGATTCACCCAAGACATTGCTATTTGACTCTATTTTGATAGAGACATGGGTAACGGGTTAGAGATCTGTCTCCCTGTCCTCACCCAACGGCAAGGGGGATAAAGCGGATCAAAACCCATCTGGAGGCTTGTAGCGACATGCTGGTAAACGGGTGTCTGCTAAAGCAGCTTGCACTGGGCATGGTGACGCAGCAGATGATCGCACAGCACCAGGGCCATCATTGCCTCAACCATGGGCACGGCACGGGGTAGAACGCAGGGGTCGTGGCGGCCCTTGCCGATAAGCAGGGTTTCTTGGCCGGTCTTGTCTACGGTTTTCTGCTCTTTGAGGATGGTGGCGGTGGGCTTAAACGCGGCTCGGATAATGATGTTTTCACCATTAGAAATACCGCCTTGGGTGCCGCCTGAGCGATTGGTGCGGGTCCGAATACTGCCCTGCTCATCGGTGTAAAATTCGTCGTTGTGCTGGCTGCCGGTGAGGTACGTGCCTGCAAACCCAGAGCCGATCTCAAAGCCCTTGCTGGCTGGCAGCGACATCACAGCCTTGGCCAGGTCTGCTTCGAGCTTATCAAAAACGGGTGAGCCTAGCCCTTTGGGGACATGGCGAGCAACGCATTCTACAACCCCGCCAATCGAGTTACCCTCTTTGCGAATCTGATCGATACGCTCGATCATCTCATCGGCAAAGTCTGGGTTAGGGCAGCGCACAATGGTGCTCTCAACCTGTGCCAGGGTGACGCTGTCAGGGTCGATGGGGGCTTCGATATCCTGGATGCGCTTAACGTAGCCAATAATGTCGACCCCAGCAACCTGGCTGAGAATTTTTTTTGCGATCGCACCCGCCGCCACTCGCCCAATGGTCTCCCTGGCTGATGACCGCCCGCCCCCTTGCCAGTTGCGAATGCCGTATTTAGCATCATAGGTTGCATCGGCATGGGAAGGCCGATACTTAACCGACATCTCATTGTAGTCTTGAGGGCGCGTGTTTTTATTGCGCACCAACACCGTAATCGGGGTGCCCAAGGTCTTGCCCTCAAAGGTGCCAGATACAATTTCACAGGTATCGCTCTCTTTTCGGGGCGTTGTGATTTTGCTCTGACCCGGGCGACGCCGATCTAGATCAACCTGGATCTCTTCTGCCGAAATCTCGAGCTGCGGCGGGCAACCATCAATCACAACGCCGACACCGCCGCCGTGAGACTCACCAAAGGTGGTAATGCGAAATAGATGGCCGAAGGTATTGCCCATAAATTGCGACTGGTTAAAAGGCTAGATACTCAATCGTAACCCAATACTCATTTCCAATAACCTACCCCTTCGCCCTTCGCCCCTTCCCCTTACCTCAACCGCCAATACTCACTCAGAGTCATGGCATTCTCTAAATTTAGATAGGATGCCGGGTCTACGGATTTGCCACTTTGATAAATGCCGTAGTGCAAATGGGGGCCAGAAGAGCGCCCCGTGCTACCCAAGTAGCCAATCACGTCTCCGCTTTTGACCATTACACCCGCCTCGACATTCACATCAGACATGTGGGCATAGACCGTTTCGTAGCCATAGCCGTGGTCGATGGCCACGCTGTTGCCGTAGCCGCCGTTGTAGCCCGCCGTTTTGACTTTGCCGTCAGCGGTGGCCACAATCGGCGTCCCGTAGGGACCTTTTAGGTCAATCCCCTCATGCATCTCATAGCCGTAGCCGCCAAACGGGTTAGATCGCAGTCCGTAGCTTGACGACACCTGAAGCGGAATATTCACCGGTTTTCCGTCCGGATAAGCTGCCGCCTGAGCCTCTTCTGCGGCCAGGGTTTCTTCTAGGGCTGGCTTAACTCGGCTGTCGAGGAGCTGATTGAGCTGCGGCATCCGCCGATCGGCTAGGGCATAGAGCGATAGGGCATCGGCAGCGGCTGCCGGGCCACCCCGAGGCGGCAAACTGCTCGATAAGTTAGGGTCTTGCTGATTGGTCTCACTGCCTTGCTCAAAGAAATTACGAGAACCCGCATCTGGGGCATCTGTTGACAGTTCGCTATCAGCGATCCCGGCACGCTCCCGGAGAACGTCTATTTCAGAATCTAAGGTATCTAGCTGGCTAAGAACGTCGTGGGCCTGCTCAGTCAGCTGACGGTTTTCCTGGCTGAGCTGCACATTGTTGTGAAACAGAGAAAAGAGCAGCGCCCCTAACCAACCGAGGGGGACACCCACCAAAATGAGGAGAATAACCGCTCCGCTAATCGGAGTAAATGAAAGCGTAATAGGTGTTTGACCGGTACGCGCTACTAAAACCGTATATTTCTTCAGCAGTTGCTGACGCATGGTCATCTGGATGATGTAAATCCTTAAGAAACGGTAGAGCTGTATGTTTTCTTCAAGTTCTGCGGCCTTGAAGATTATATGGGGATCGCTTCAGAATTATGCGACGAATTATGAAGATTGATATTTAGATCGCTTAAGCTATAATTAAATCTTATGCATTTAAAGCACAATTTGGGTTAGCGCTAGGGGGGCATTTTGCCTTGCAAGCCTTGATTTGTGCCGATTTATCTATGTATCGACTGGGGGATAGCTCAGGCATGCAAAAGTCCTCTACTTTGTCGTAGCTTATCAATAGGGTTTAAATAAACAATCAACCTCGATCAAACCCTATCGTTTTGCCACAGGCAAACCCCAAGGTTGCAACCTGGATAGGGCTGAAATCTGGATGGGGTTTAGATACATCGGTAGTTAGGATTAAATATGGCGCTCACGACAACGCTGACTTGGCTAGACGTCAACTCTTGGCAAATTGACTTAAACAACCTGGATTTAGAGAAGACAGATTCCAGCAGCAAGCGGATTTTGATTGATCCTTGGCTGGTGGGCGACTTGGTATTTAACAACGCCCCCTGGCTGATTCGCGGCATTCGCCCTGCGCCAGTCCCGATTCCGGAGCAGATCGATTTGATTGTGCTATCTCAGGGGCTTAACGATCACGCTCATCCAGAAACCCTAAAGGTGCTGGATAAAACGATCCCGGTGGTGGCTTCAGAGAATGCGGCGGGGGTAGCCAAATCCATCGGTTTTGAGTCGGTGACGACCCTGACCCCAGGTGATGAGTTCGATCTTGACGATAGCTTGCAGATTAAGACCCTACCCGGTTCGCCCATCGGGCCTTTTCTCACCGAAAATGCCTACCTTCTCAAGGTGAAATCCACCGGGCTGACGCTTTACTATGAGCCCCACGGCTATCCTTCTGAGGCGCTGGAGACGATCGGTCGGGTTGATGTGGTGATTACGCCGATTGTGACTTTAGAGCTGCCCTTAGTGGGGCCAGTGATTCGCGGTAGCGAAGGGGCACCTGAGCTGGCTCAGCTGCTCAAGCCTCAGCTGATGCTGCCCACCGCCGACGGGGGGGCGGTGACCTACACGGGCATGATCTCGGCACTGTTAAAACAAAAAGGAGGGCTTGAGCAGGTGCGATCGCAGCTCCAATCAGCGGGTCTCAAGGCTCATGTTGAGCCGCTCAAGCCAATGCAGCCCTTTACCCTGGCCGTTACTCCCTACGCTGCCGAAATTCCAGCCTAGTGGTCTGTCAAAGCTAAATTTTCGGGTTTGGTGAGTAGGTGAGTGCGCTTTGCTGGTGAGGTAGTGAGTACCGTCTTACCCTCTCACTATCTCACCACCTCACCTCGCCGAACCCTAATTTTTAGTCTTGACGCTGCACTAGGCTTATTCAATGTCTGGCATGGTCTGGGGGGGCACCTGAATCGGCCCTTCGGTCGGGGTAACAGGCCTCAGCAGCTCAACCGGAGGTTCGTAGGGCAGCACCTCATCGGGGATCACGGGCGCTAGGTCTATCGGCAACGAGTCTGCTTCACCGCCGACGCTAATAGGGGTTTCAATCACTTCGGCGTCGGCCAGATTGAGGTCGGAGATCGTCGCCCCGGTGACATTTACATAATAAAGACGTGCCTGGGTAAAGTTAACCTCGGTGAGGTTTGTATAGCTCAGATCTGCATTGGTTAAAAAGGCCCCAGTCAAGTTAGCCCCAGTCAAATCTGCATTGCTCAAATCTGCCCCTTCAAGATTGGCATAGCTCAGGTTGGCCCCTACCAGATTGGCATTTCGCAGATCTGACCCGATGAGATGCTGGCCGCTCAGATTTGCGCCACTCAAGTCGCAGCCCTCACAGTTTTCGGTTAACTGCAGCCGCTTTAAATCGTCTAGCTTTTCACTCAGCACTGGCTGAATCAACCACAGTAGCGGCAGCACAGCTGCGGCGGTGACGCCAACTGGGTAGATGATATGACGTATGTTTAGTTTCATAGCCTTCTCCCTTTATTAACGTTTTGTACTAAAAGGCCGGTATTAAAAGGCCAATATTAAAAGACCAATATCAAAAGGCCGATATTAAAAGACCCGTGTTGAAAAGCCTGTACTTAAAACTCTCTGTTGGTAACCTGATGGATAACCGATGAGACTTGATAATCTGTGAGATTTAACAACCGATGAGATTTGATAACCGGTGAGATTAGCAATCTAAAAAGGCCTGCCAGCTTAAACAGGGGCCGAGAAAATCGAAAAACCTGACTCGTAAAGCCCCTATATAAAACATTCAAAACATAGGATATTCAAACCCAAGATGAGATAGTGTTCAAACTGGACATGGCTATCCGAACTGTCTCCACTTTAATTATCGCACGATCCTCAAAGAGTGTGATTTGGGGCCTTAAGGAAACTACATGCAGAACCTCGCCGCATGTGGCACTTCACAATGTCCTCAACTTTTTGATCTATTTTAACCAATAAGAGATTTCAACTAATAAAATAATGATATCTAGGAGATTAACGTCTGAGAGAAGATAATGTCTGGGAGACTCTAGAAGAGCTGTCACCCTTTGCTCTGAAACGCTTTAGGAGGTGTGATGAAAAGAATTCTAGCTGCGTTAGATCATTCGGCTGCTGCCGAGCGAGTGTATGAGCAGGCACTCACGCTGGCCACAGCGACCCAGGCTGAGATGATGCTGTTGCACGTACTCAGCAACGAGGATTCCGACAGCCCAGAGATTCCTGTGCATTCTGCTTTTGATCACTATCCTTTACTGTTAGAACAGTCAGTTTGGGATGCTTACAACAAGCGGTGGCACAGGTATGAGCAAAGCAGTCTGGAAGTGCTCCAGCAGCTGGTGGCCCAGGCGACTCAAGCGGGCGTCAGCGCTAAGCTTACCCAGATGACGGGTACCCCAGAAGACCTCATCTGCAATCTGGCCCGGACCTGGCAAGCCGATGTGATCGTGATCGGCAGTCGGGGGCGTCGAGGCCTGCGAGAGCTGTTGCTAGGCAGCATTAGTAACTATGTCACCCACCATGCACCCTGTTCGGTTTGGGTGGTGCGATCGCAACCCCCTGCCCAGACTGAATCAACCCAGGCCAAATTAACCCAGGCCGAACCGTATGAGAAGCCCAACCCAAGGTCGGTCAGCCAGTCAGCTTTCGGGTAAGACTGATGCGATACTGGTCGTCTGCTAAATTTTCGGGGTGGGTGAGGTAGTGAGTGTGCTGCACTAGGGACACCTGTCATAGCTCAATTTGTGAGGTATAGCAGGTCCAGTCAGAGCGAGATAGTGTCTTGCCACAGACAGCCGGGGTTCGTTTTTCGCCCCCATAGGCAACATAGTTAAAAACCAGCAGCGGCATGCCCAGGGGGACTGCCAAATATTCGCTCAGCTCGTAGGTGGCCGGGGCGCTTTCTAAGCGAACTTCAGCCGCACAGAGGTGAATACCGTTCGTCGTGAGGGTGCTGTAAGTAAACCCCCGCTGTAGCTGAGCTGCCAAGGCATTGCCGATGGCTGCCGGAAAGTAAGAAATGTCGAGCGCGACAGGAGACTCATCAGCATAGAGAATCTTTTCTTGCCAATAAATCTGATCGCTCTGGTCAGGAAGATCTAGAGTGCATGCTACCTCACCAGGGGCTTTTATTTGCTGAAACCTTAGGGTGTGAACATGGGCCGTGTAGCCCTGCTGCTTGAGAGCGTCATCAAACTGCATAAGCGGATTAGACATTGAGAAGCTAATCTTGTGCCGATCTTTGACAAAGATGCCTTTGCCGCGCTGAGTGGTCACCAACCCTTGCTGGATCAGGTTGGCAACGGCTCGGCGGATAGTGGTGCGGCTGACGCCAAAGGCTTCTCCCAAATCAAATTCACTGGGTAAACGTTCCCCGGGCTCATACTGGCCTGCCTCGATTTTTTCTTTTAGCTGCTCTGAGATAGCAACGTGCAGGGGTTGTTTAGCAGCGCTTGGCTCACTCGGAACCATAAAAGGTGACGTCATGCTCTCAGGTGACTCCTGCTATGGTAACTGACCCGGTGACGCGGGGGCTAGATACCCGATATCAAGGGGGCGTAAAATTTTACGCCCCTACGATTTTTGAATCGGGGGTATTGTATTCGGGTTTGGTACTACGCCTCAACTGGCTGAAATCGACCCACCTTAAACAAGGTAGTATCGTGGGGGGTACTGCCGTCAATCGCTAAATCTGCCAGCATCTTGCCGCTCAGCGTCGTGAACTTGAACCCGTGCCCAGAAAACCCGGCCCCAATTACAACCTGGGGATAGCTGGGGTGCTGATCAATGATGAAGTGCTTGTCGGGGGTCAGGGTATAGAGGCAGCGACGGGTGCTGATCAGCGGCCCAGCCGCACCAGGGATATAGTCTTGGGCAAACT
>JBCBZL010000310.1:0-5878 GCA_039815385.1 Cyanobacteria bacterium P01_A01_bin.114 | reverse complement strand
GTAATGGATAGCTCCTGGGAGGGGCGCAGGGGTGGGTTTTCCCCTCCTGGGAGGGGCGCAGGGGTGGGTTTCGATCACTCGCGCCACTGATCGAAACCCACCCCGCCCTGCGGGCACCCCTCCCGAGAGGGGAGGTCTGCATTCGCGAGGCAAATAGAATTCCCGAAGACAAGCCCTTAGTCCATCAGCTGGGTATTGATCATTGAGATATCTGTCGCCTGGGTATCTGCAGCTTGGCTATCGGGGGCTTGGCTATCGGGGGTTTGGGTATCTGGAGCCTGGGGGCTGAAGGTGGGGGAGCCTACCTTGAAGATACTGACAGAGTTTTGAAGAGACTGGGCTGTCTCTACGGTGTCGTAGAGATCTTTCTCCATTTTTTGGGAGAACGTGGCAGTTTCTTCAGAGAGCCCCACCACCCCATAGACTAAGTCGGAGACCGAGTGGGAGATTTGGGAGTGAGAGAGTGTCGTTGTCGCGATAGACTGGGCTAGCTCATTAAACTGCCCAGCTACCACTGCGACCGCTTCTAGGTTTTGCTGAGAGTCTTGGACTAGCTGAGTGCTGTTAGAAACTTGCGCATTAATTTGCCCGATCGATTCAGACACTTGCCCTGTTTTTTGCTGTAGGGTTTTTAAGAAGGTGTCAATCAGTCTGGTTTCACCCAGGGTGCGATCAGAGAGTTTGTTGATCTCTTTGGCAATTGACTTAAGAGAATAGTGTTCTGTTGAGTCACTGACTTCGATTTTGACCTGATCAGACAGCAGGCCAATCTCGGTGGCAATTTCGCGAACCATCGATGAGACCTGGGCAATGTGTCTGGCGGCCCCGCCTAGATTTTCGATCTGACTGACGGCAAAGGTACACACCTCGTTTAGACGTAGGATTTGCTCAGCGGTGAATTGTATTTCTGCCTCGCCTGCTTTGGCGGCTGTGATTACTTGCTGTGCTGTGGTTGCGGCCTGATTTGCGCTCTGTGCGATCGCATCCATCGACGCATTCATCTCTTTAAGGGTCTCTAAGGTTTTAGTCGCCTCCTGCGACTGATAGTAGGTTGTGTGGGACAAATACGCCGCCATTTCTTGATTTTGGCCGAGGAACGTGGTCATCTGATCAGACGACTGTTTGACCTGACGCACCAGCGTCTGTAGCCGCTCTACGGTTAAGTTAAAGACATCTGCAACCGTTTTCAGCTCACCTTCGGCCACCTGCGCGCGAACGGTCAAGTCGCCTTTGAAGACCCCCTCAATATCCTTTACAATCCAGGCGATTTGCTGCTGAAGCTGTTCCTTTTGTCGACGCTGTTCTTCCTTCTCCAGGCGCTGTTCTTCTTCTTGATAGCGCAGAGCTTCCTGACTTTGTAGCAGCTGGGCCTGATTTTCTAGCATCGCTTCGTTTTGCAGACGCAGGGTTTCACTTTGCTGGCTGAGCTCTGCCTCGGTGCGGCGCAGCTGTTCATTTTGCTGACTGAGCTCTGCCTCGGTGCGGCGCAGCTGTTCGTTTTGCCTGAGTAGCGTCTCGCTTTGCTGAGCGAGCCGATCTTTTTGCTGACTCAGGGTTGCTGTCTGCTGACTCAGGGCCGCTGTCTTTTCACTCAAGGCCGCTGTCTTTTCGCTCAGAGCCGCTGTTTGCTGACGCTTTTCATCACTGAGGGTTTCAACCACCTGACGCGAGGCTTGAATCTTTTGGATGGCGGTCACTCGGTCAATCACGAGCTCAAGGTGCGTGGCCAGCTGGGCGATGAATGTACGCTCATCGGGCTGCCACGGATGGGGCGTGTGGCTGTGGGCTGTTAAAACACCAAACAGCTTGTCTTCGTTAAAGACGGGCATGGTCAGCGTTGATTTCACCTTCAAAGCGCTTAGATAGGCCTGATGCTCAGGCGACAGGTCCGCCGCTGCGACGCTGTCGATGGCCAGGGCAGAGTGGTTGGGCTGGGCACTCAAGATAGTGGCTGGGATGCGGTCAGTTAAGGTCGGGTTGGCCAGAGCTTCCTCCGTTGGGGGGCTGTCAGCTGGGGGCTCTAGCGTTGCTGGGAAGCTCGGCGAAACTGCCTCTGTGGCGAGTGGCCCAGACCGCTCGGGGTCGACCGGGTAAAACAGCACTCGGTCAGCGTTGAGGAGTTTTTGAGCTTTGGGTAAGGTCTCTACTAAGAGGGGTTTCAGGGTTGCCAGGCTGGTCACGGTCGTCCCGGTAATTGAGGCAAACAGCTGCGCCTTTTGGGTTTCAATTTCTTGGCGCTGGAGTAAATCTTTGACCTGCACCACCAGCTGATTAAAACTCCGGGTGAGGGTGCGGGTTTCTCGGGTTCCCCTGGGGGTGACCGCGATATCAAAATCACCAGCGGCTACCAGCTGGGCCTGATCGGCCAAAGAGCCAAGCGGGGATGATAGCTGACGGGCTAGCCACAAAATCAGCCCGCTGGTGAGACCGCCCAGCAGCAGGGTGATCAAGACCAAAAACAAGAGCGAATCGCGCCCTGCTGCGGAGATTTCAGCGGTGTTCATGGATGCGATCGCAACCCACTGGGTGTTGGGGATGCTGGCCATCTTGTACTGGCGCGACTGGTGGGTAAAAGACGCGACGGTAGCGGTCTCATCTGAGAACACGATCGAGAGGTTTTGTACCGAGCTGTTTTCTTTGAGGGCTTGTAAAATTTGTTGCGGGTTGGTCTCGGTTTTCGTGGCGGTGACAAATGCCTCGATCAGCTGCTCAATCGGCTGGTCACCGATCACATCCATCTTACGGAACCCCTGGGGGGAGAGCGTGTCAATCACCTTCCGCTCAGCCCCGTCGATCAGCTGCACTCGCTGGGAACCGCTGATGCCGGTTCGTTTGATATATTGGGCCAGCAAACTAAACTTGCGTGCGGGCAAAACCGCCCTAACCACCCCCACAAAACTGTCATCGCTTGGATCGCGAATGGCTTGAGAGAGCTCTACGGTCAGTGCCCTATTGGCATGGTTGTAGTCGGGCGCGCCAATCCACTGGCCGTCTTTTTTGCCGTTTTGCCACCAGGGTTCGTCTCGCTGAACAAAGTCGGTGGTCAGCTGACTATAGGCGACATTAAACCCATGGCTTTCGGCAATTGAGATTTCAAAAATCCCGGCGGTTTCAGCGGTTTGCTTGAGGTAGGTGTTGAGCCGGTCGTGGACTCGCAGCAGCCTAGTCTCGTCAAACTGGGCATTTAACTCGTCGTCTGAGCGCTGGTCGAGGCCGGTCTCCTCAACCTGGCGACTCCCGGCGGCGGCCTCGTTGATGACCAGCGGGCTGGCGGCAATGGTGCGGGGTAGCCCCAGCAGCTCATCAAGCACCGCCGTGGTGCCCTCACTGACTAGCAGGGCCTGGTCTTCGAGCTGACCCTGCACCCGTGTTTGGGTACGCTGCTGCACGACGCGATAGCCTGCGGCCCCGGCCAGCACCAGGGGCACTAAAACCACGGGCAAGATGGTTTGCAACAGCCGCAGGCGCAAACTGGTGCCCTCACCAGGGGTCGATCTGATCAGTTGTAAAAGCTGTCGGGGGGACTGCTCTGGTGATGAAGCTGAATCGGTTTGAAATGCTTGGGAGACACGCTGCGGGAGGCGGTCTGGGTTAGACGGGCTAGCCTTAGTCATAAGTACCTTGCCAGTAATAATTACTCATGTGTCATCTCGTGGGAGATCCCCCCGACTGCACCCCCCCCCCGCGGGCAAAGCCCGCCGCTTCGCTAGAGCTAAGGGGGGCAAGGGGGATTCCATCCAGAAAGTGATACTGAAAATAGTTTTGTTTATCGTCTTAAGTGGGTGAGTTAGTTTTGCTGGGTGAGGTGAGCTTGTAGCATGTCATAGGCCTCTTCTAGGCGTGCGATCGCAGCCTCAGCCCCTTCTGGAAATTCGTCAAACTGGGCGGTTTCGCTAAACTCTACCAGGGCTGCCTGCCCCGTCTTAGATTCATCCATCTCGATTAGGGCCGTCTTTAGCGCCTCTACCTGCTCGGGCTCTAAGGTTGGCCCGGCCATCACCACATGGCGCGGAAAGGTATCTGTTTCGGCAATCACTGTGAGCTGATCGCGCTCTTCGTCGGATAGCCCGTCCCAGGTTTCGTTATCCACGGCTCCGGCCACGACCTTGCCGTCCAAAATCCACTCAACCGTGATGTCTTCTTGCCCTGAGAAGACATAGCCAATTTCATCGTCGGCGACGGTATGATTGGCCTCGGCTTTTTCGACCGGGTTAAACCCGGCTTCTAGCAGGTAGACCATGGGAAACATAAAGCCTGAGCTAGAGCTGGGCTCTTGCAGGGTAATCATCTGCCCCTTGAGGTCTTCCAGGCGGCTCAGACCGCTGTCTTTGCGGGTGACAAAAAATGTGCCGTACTCGGGCACTCCGTCTTTCCAGCGTCGTAAAATTGGTGTGGCTCCTGATTCTTCCATCACTAAGATGGCTGGATAGACGCTATCAAAGTAAAGGTTGACCTCGCCAGATTCCATCCACTCGGCGACGGTATTGACATCGGGGGCGATCTGCACCTCCCCTTTTGAGATGCCGGCTCGTTTTAGGGTTGAGTGGGTGCCCAGATAGTCGGCCACGGGCTGGGTTTCAGGGATCAGAGAGTCGGGGTCAAAGTCGACATCGGTGAGGATAATGGCATCCCCTGGGGAGTCTGCGGAGGTTGGGGGAAACAGGGCGTCGGTTACCCCGCAGCTCGCGAGCGGGATGGCTAGCCCGGCTAAAGCAATTTGCACAAAGCGTTTATGTTCCATAGGTATCTAAAAATCTCAACAGCAGGTATCGCTTTTGTATCTTTTGGCTGGCGCTAAGCCGCTCAAGTCGCTGGAGTTGAGGCAGCCTAGGAAGATACCTTTCTGAGATCACCTCATATTGTCGGCAATTAGGAGGGCGATCCTATCTGTAATAGACTGAGCGGATTGATGTGCATCAGGTTGGTTTTCAACAAACTTTACGTTCGATGAAGGATTTTTGCGTTTATTTGACTGAAAATCAGGCGTGGTAGGGGTAGAGCTGTTGAAAATGAAAGGATGGTTGCGATCGCTGCTGACGGATGACTCAAGATGAACTGCTGATGCTAATCGACCAGGCGGCTGAGGAAGGCTGGATCGAGCTTGACCTGGCTGGGGAAAATTTGCCGGAGATTGGCAAGCTGATTCAGCAATCTCCGGCAACTCAACCCTAGCTATAACCGACTGCCTGAGTTGGCCAAAAATTTGACAATATCTCCATCTGGTGGCCAGTGAATGCGTTGACTTACTCCAATATCACCTTGAGCCCCGACAATACAGACAACAGTAAACCCGTGATTGACCTGCTCAGCAGTTTGAGTGTCAGAGCGTTTTCTGACCGAGCCTATATGGATGAAGTGTTGGCCAAACAACCCTCGAAACCTTTAACCTTGAGTGCTCGAACTCCGGCGCAATATGAAAACCGACTGATGTGGCTAACTGACAAACTATTGACGCGCAGTCGAGCTATCGTCGAAATGGTGATCGATCAGCTCAAAAACATCTCTCAAATTGAGCATTTTCGTCACCGAAGCCCAACCAACTGCTTTGTCCATATCATCTGTGATCTGATTGCCTACTGTCATCGGTCCAGAAAGCCGAAGCTCTATCTGGACCCGACCCTGCCGTCTGGATACAAATCCAACACGCCAAGCGCTCCAACGCACCTTTAGCCCGAAACTGGCGGCCTATTCCTCAGACATATATGAAAACAAAGCGTTGTTTGAGCGGATCGAAAGCCTATGGAACCAACGTGACGCGCTCGGGAGCCGGTGGATCGCCCGGTCGGATCATGCGGTGGACAGAGACCTCTGCGCCCCGAACTGGCAGGCCGTTGGCGCGCAGGCGAACCTGGCCTGACAGTCGAAGCCCCGACGTGAG
>JBCBZL010000262.1:0-7219 GCA_039815385.1 Cyanobacteria bacterium P01_A01_bin.114 | reverse complement strand
TTACCTGGAACTGTAATAATTTTGTATCCCAACCTAACCGTTCGGCGTGTACATAGGCCATAAGATGGCTTCCACTGCCAAAACGGCTGGATTCGTGAGAGAGACAGTGGGGTTCAACGTCGTCTTCGATCCATCGGGAGAGATAGTGGCGTCGGACAGTGTTGTCTCTGTCAACGACGACATCGGCAAAGCCGACCCGAGGAGGGGGCATCTCGTTTGAAAAATCAATGATGTCATCTGCTTGCTGACTGGCGCTCCAACAGATACCAAAGAGATTATCCATCTGGCCGAGCTGCTCTGCCAATCGCCCGTGTTTGGCCGGAAAGTCGCGATAGAAGTCAAGCCCAATCAGTCGCGCCCCGTGGGTGTCTAAAATCTCGAAGGCCTCGCTCAGAGCTTTGTCAGGGATGGTGCCGAGACCCGGGTCATAGCGCCCTGCCAGCATCTGTTCACGCAGCCACTTGCCGCTGGCGCTATCGACTCTGACGATCAGCATCCGCTCGTCTTGCTCAGCCTCACCGGGGCGCAGCCGTAAAAACTGGTCGTAGGCCAGACTCTCTAACGGTTGCAGCCCTCCCAATAGGCGCACCGTAGCCACTAGCAGGGTCGTAACGGTGGCCGCAATGGCCACCGATCTGACTTTGATCTTCTTAAAGGGCAGACGCTGACTAGCCTGAATATACGCTCGCTGTAGGTCTGCTGGTTGGGGTATCTTACGGGCTGACTGATTTAACCACGCGACAGATGCGGCCAGATCTTTGCCGCGCAGCAAAAAGCTGTCGTCTCGGTTGGCCGCATCCCATTCTGTGGCTTTGACGAGCAGGCGGGTGTGCGATCGCACATGCTCTGGGTCACTGTCTAAGGTGCGAAACAGCTCGCCAAAGTTTACAAAGAAGTCGCCATCATGGTGTCGAAAATCATGCCAGGGAATTGACTCAATGCCTGCTGGCAGGGTTGATTTGAGCACGTCGCGATAGATCACCGGAACAATCCGCTTTTGCCGCGATTGCGCATAGGCAAGCTCGGCTAAACAGGCTGCCGACCGCACCGTGCTGGGAGAGAGCAAGAACACAAAATTTTCAGCATTGTTGATGGCCTGCCGAGTCTCTTCCGGGCTGTCGGCCTCTGCTTCGGCTCCACCTGGCGAAAACCAGGTACTCTTACCCTGGATCAGCAGCGTCTCATTCAACCGTCGCGAAAAGTCAAAATCATCCACGTGGTGGCTGATAAAGGCCCCCAGGGTTTGTTCTGGCGGCTGAGCTTGACTGGCCTCTAGAAACTGGATCTGGAGCGGCAGCGCCTGATGTAAAAAACGGTCCTTGGCAACCTGAGCCCAGGCGGTAAACTTTTTCAGCGTCTGTCGCCGCAGCAGCAGACTGGGGTTTTGCTTTTGTCGCTGCCATTTTAGCGCCCGCACCAGCAGCCGCTTGTTTTGATCATAGTAAGCGGCTTCCTGGCGGACTGCCCGCAGCAGCGGGGCGAGATCTGCTTGCAAATCTTTGGTTTGCGAATCTTTGGTTTGCGAATCTTTGGTTTGCGAATCTTTTGAGAGCTGATGATCAGTCAGGTTAATAAACTGAATCGCCTTAACGGCATCAGTTAGCTGGTCAAGCTCAATCTCCTCAAGCAGCATCGGAATAATCCGCTTGTTGAGAGCCACGGCCTGTTTGATCTCTTGTTGGCAGTAGGCCGACGCTAGGGCTGATTTTGAAATTAAGTAGACAACGTTATCTGCCTCTTCGATCCCGCGCTGGATCGCGGCCTCAAAATCTTCACCGCTGCGAATATCTACGGTGTCTGACCAGACCGTGATCCCTGCCTTGAGCAAATAGCGCCGAACCTGCTCTTTGAGCTGACGATCTTCTTGCGCGTAGGAGATAAATACCTGGGTCATTCCCCCGTCGGCAGCTTTGGTGCTTTCGGTGATAAAGGCGGCCTGCAGCACCGTTGGCAAGCAGGGCGGCTGCTCATTTTCAAACTGTCTCGTCAGCCAGGTTTGAGCGTTCAGCCGCTCTTCCCCCATCAGCAAGTAAGCGGCCTGTCGCTGATGGCGGTCCCAGGCCAGTGCTTTGATCAAAAGCTCAGTATGCAGATGAACATAGTCCGCATGGCGGTGGATCAGCTCGACCAGCCCAGCTACCTTAAAGCCATCGCTCTCTGCCCGTGCAAAGACCCAGTTAATTTTGCGGATGCTGGGGTGCATATTAGGCAGGCTTGAATGTCTGCCCCTAGCTTTATATAGCTGCCACCGATCGCGGCTCTTACCCGGATTGCGTTCTTTCCAGAGAGAATAGCCAATCTCCTCAACATGCATAATCGGAAAAATTCGCTTATTGAGCTGAACGGCTCGCTCAATCTCTTTGGTGCAATAGGGCGAGTTGACCGAGTGCGGTGAAATAATAAATAGGAAACAATGGGCTTTCTCGATGCCGTCGTCAATCTGCTGCTGATAGTCAACCCCCAGAGGAATATCGTTTTGGTCAAACCAAACCTGAAGCCCCTGGGCGCTCAGCTGCTCAGAAAGCTGGGTGGCAAACACTTTGCTATCGACTCGACCGTATGAGATAAAGGCGTCATAAAACTGATTGACGCCCTGGCTGGCGCGAATATACGCTTCGTGGAGATCGGTGGGGGAGAGACGCCCTGGCTGGGCTAACCAGGCCTGGGCATCGGCGAATGCAGCCCCCCGCAGCAAGAACTTGCGATCGCGACCCTGCCGCTCCCACGCTAGCGCCTTGACTAAAGTCCGCTTGTGCTGCTCGGCCTCGTCGGCTGACTCTTGCAATACCCGCATCAGTTCGTCTATCGCTCGAGTAAAATGAGACTCGGATGCCAGGGTAGAAAAGTCAATAAATTGAAGGGTTTGGAGGTCGCTGGGCAAGGTGTTTAAATCAGTCTGTTGAACCAAGAGCGGAATAATTCGCTTGTGGTATTTGCGGCTGTAGTCAATCTCCTGTCGGCAGTACTTAGACGCCAGTGAGCTAGGTGAGAGCAGCAAAACAACGTTGTCAGCTTTTTCAATCCCTCGACAAATTGCCGTCTGAAAGTCTTCAGCCGTTTGGATATCTTGAGTATTCACCCAAACCGTCAGGCCTTCTCTTACCAGGCGTCGGCGAATTTTCTCTTGAATGTTGATGTCATCTTCGCTGTAGGAGACGAAGATCTGGGTCATCTGATCGTCAGCAGCTTTCAGACTTTCCGTAATAAACTCACAGTGCAAATCCGTTGGAAGACAGGGCGGTTGTTCTGCTTTAAACCGCGTGTTTAGCCAAGCATTGGCCTCTTCAAGCATCTCTCCCGTGAGCAGGTAGGACGACTGTCGCTGCTGCCGCCACTCAAGCGCTCTGTCCAGTAGCACAGTGTGCTGATGCACATATTTTTGCTGTCTTGATAAGATTGATACTAGGCCAGCAACCCCTGCCTCAAAATCATCTCGCCCTTCTCGAAAATAAACCCAGTTGATCTTGCTGATCTCAGGATCCATATTTGGAAAGCTACTGTGCAGTCCCTTGTCTCGGAAGCGGTGCCAATCAGCCTCATTTTGATAGGGATTGCGCTGCTGCCAGGTTTCAAAACGGGTCTCTTCAACATGTAGTAGCGGGATGATGCGCTTGTTTAACGCCAGCGCTAGCTCAATCTCTCTAGCGCAGTAGGCTGAGTTAACCGAATGGGGTGAGATAATAAACAGAAAGTTGTCTGCTTTGGTGATCCCATCGTTGATCTGATTTTGATAGTCTACCCCTAGCGGAATGTCGTCAAAATCGAACCAGATCTCTAACCCCGTCTCAACCAATCGATCGTTGAGACGTTTGGCAAACTGTTTACTGTCTGCCCGCCCATAAGAGATAAAGGCGTCTTGAAATCTGTTCATGGTTAAAACCCTTTGCTCCAAAGGGCCCTGTGCCCTTCTGAGACGGTTGACCTGCCCAGATAAACCCTTCCTGATTTAGATAGCATACTTCAGCCGCCCCCCGTACCCATCCTAATTCACGGGTTTACTCAGAGGGCATATATTATGGAATCGATACAATCGATACAAATGCATTGACTCTGGTCTACTACGACCTAGGCCTCCCATTCCCGCGCTGAATGTAAAGTTTTAATGAGGATGCAGGGGAATAAACGGCAGGTTGCCTTAATTTCAAACTGGACAGGCACCCAAGCCGTCTGCTTTACTCAGAGTTGTTATGGGCAAAAAGAGCACATACCGTCAGTACTTAAAAGACACCCTAGGGGGTCTAATCGATAAGTTAGAAATTTCCGATTTGCGGAAAGACTTTCTCAAAAATCGCTGGCTTGACCAGCTTTTGTGGCTAGAGGGGCGAGCCACCAAAGAAAGAGATCGCCACTATGTTCTCCGACTCATTACAATTGTGGGTGGTGTACTCGTACCCGCCATGGTAGGGCTCAACGGCTTCAGCGGGTTTGATGGAGCAAGTGGGGTAGACAATCCTCGCTGGCAAGGGATTGCAGCCTACGCTGCCTTCGGGATCAGCCAAACCGTGGCCATCTCAGCCGCCATTGAAGAGTTTTTTGGCCATGGTGAGAAGTACCGCAACTATCGCAATACCGCTGAGGGTCTCAAAATTGAGGGCTGGCAGTTTTTTCAGCTGACCGGACCGTATCGACAGTTTAAAGATCACCAAGAGGCCTATGCCCACTTTGCCCAGCGAGTAGAGCAGTATATTCAGCAAGACGTTCAGGGCTTTTTGGCCCAGCTCGAAGAGCGTAAGGAAGAAAACCCAGAAAAAGCTCAGGAGGAGGCCAACGTAAATGCTCCAATAGCGCTGCACGATCTGAATCGTCAGCTCGAGATTATTACTCAGCAGATAAAAAAGCTAGAAGAAGCGCGTCAGCAGCTAGCTGAAGATCGCGACCAGATAGCTGCCGCCCGCCCAGTGAGTAGCTCAGTCAGCCCAACCGAGCCCCCCCTCCCAACGAAGCACAGCCGACATGGGGACAGCCTGCCTGAGGGCAGCCTGCCTGAGGACACGACATAGCGAGGCCTGAGGACCCTAACCAGATTACGCCCCGTAGCCCCAGCTACAGCAACTATGATTGATTTGAGGTTTGATAAAGTAGCGGCTCATACTTTTTGTGGCATCAATGCCCAATCTCGCCTCCCATGACCTAGACGTTTCACAGCTTTTGTTTGATCTAAAGCTGGGTGGGGAGCTGGTTAATCGGTTTACAGGCTGGTTAGACCCAGATGCGATCGCAGCCTGCTTTACCGATGGCCTAATCGAAAAATTTGACTGTGCCTTTGCTCGGGTTTGGCTGGTCAATCGCGATCGCACTGCCCTGCGGCTAGTCGCCTCGTCTGGGCTCTACACCCGGCTGGATGGGTCCTTTGCCCGCGTGCCGATGGGGGCCTTTAAGGTCGGCAAAATTGCCCAGCACTGCATTCCGTTTTTGAGCAACTGCCTCCCCGACGAAGAGTGGGTCAAAGACCGAGACTGGGCTATTTCCAATGAAATTCAAGGCTTTGCGGGGCTGCCGCTGATGGTCAAAGAGCAGGCCATTGGGGTTTTAGCCGTCTTTAGCCATCATCAGATGGCTCCCGAGTTTTTAGAAGTTTTACAAATTTTAAGCCTATCGGTCACCGGGGCGCTGGCCAGCGCCCTCAACCACCAAACCCTGGTCTATCAAACCCCCATCACCCTGGACGACAACCTGTCAGAACAGCTGGCCACGCTGCTAGGTAGGCAAAAACTCAGCCTGATTGGCACAGAGCAGCCCCTCTCACCCACCATTCACCACCTGTTAATCGAGACGGCTAAGAGACTGGTGGAGCTATCTTGCCACTACTGCCGTCTGGTGTATGAAACAGACACTGTGATTTTGGAAGCCATGCTCGCGGCGAGTGAGACACTCTCTGCAACCGTTCAAACTCAAATCTTTCAAGATATTATTGCCGCAGCCCACGAATTAGGCGGCGCATTTCAGAGCCAGATCGGCGCTGAGCAAAAAGTGATACAAATTCGCCTACAGCTGCCGCAGCACATCGACGCGCCATTATCACCTGAGGAGACATCCGGGGTAAGCGTCTCTCCTCTCTCTGAAAGAGAACAAGAGGTGATTCAGCTACTTGCCAAGGGACTTCGGGATCGAGACATTGCCGAACAGCTTTATATCAGCGAGAGAACGGTCAAATTTCACGTCAAGAATATGTTGGAAAAGCTCAGCGTCAAAACACGCATCCAAGCGGTTTTTGAACTGACCCAAAAGGGCTGGCTCAAGTAGGTGGAGGGGATCGCTTGAATGTAAGTCGCTGGATGAGAAGGGGGAAAGGGGAAGGGCGAAGGGGGAAAGGCGAAGGGGGAAAGGCGAAGGGCGAAGGGTAGGGGCGTTGCGTGCAGTGCCTGTAGGGGGGCGAAGGGCGAGGCCATGCTGGCATTACTGATAGCGGACGCCTAAGTGTTGAGACATCTTAGCCAGGAGCTGATCGCGTTGAAACGGTTTGCTGACAAAATCATCACAGCCAGCGGCCAAGCTGCGCTCTCGGTCTGCCTCGAAGGCGCTGGCGGTGAGGGCGATGATAATAGGTGATTTGGGTAATGGGTGGTGGGTGGTGGGTGGTGGGTAGTCAGTAGACGTGCCGAAACCTTCTACCCAATTCCCTCTACCCTCTACCTGTTTTCCCCGAATCTGCCGGGTTGCTTCACAGCCATCCATGACTGGCATGTGCATATCCATCCAAATCAAATGGGGGTGCCAGCTTTTCCAGAGGTCTATCGCTTCTTGGCCATTATTGGCGGTACGAACCTCAAACCCCAGAGACGTCAGCAGTTTGGTCAGCAACTTGCGGCTAATGGGCTCATCTTCGGCAATCAACAGCCGAAAACTGGGTTGGTCAGGGGCCAGGCCGACCACTGGCTGCGTCGGCAGAGACGAAGCTTGGGGGGCGGGGGTCAGGCTAACCTGAATACTAAACTGAAAAGTTGTTCCTTGATTTAGAACCGTATTGACGGTGATCTCACCCCCCATCAAATTGACCAGCTGCTGGCTAATGGGTAGCCCCAGCCCCACGCCCTCAAAGGCAGTCTGACCGGCTTTACCCTGAGTAAAAATGTCAAATAGAGTAGAGACTTCGTCTGGGGCAATGCCGGGGCCGGTATCGGTGACTTCTTGGGCTGAGCGGCGTCCACCGCGCGACCGGCACAGGTGGTCGGTTCTAACTTGGCCGCCTCGCGCCGTTTGAACACCGAAGTTACGAGCA
>JBCBZL010000003.1:0-44171 GCA_039815385.1 Cyanobacteria bacterium P01_A01_bin.114 | reverse complement strand
GGTCACCCCGCCGCGGCTGCCGCCGCGAGATCCGCCGATTCGCTATCGCAAGCAGGTCCCCACGGCGTGGCTTGAACTGACGCTGACCGAAGGTAAAAATCGTCAGGTGAGGCGGATGACGGCAGCGGTTGGCTTTCCGACTCTGCGGCTGGTGCGAGTAGGCATAGCCCATCTGCGACTTGAGGGGCTATGCCCAGGGCAGTGGCGCTACCTATCTCAGCCTGAACAACGCCAGCTATTAGAGCTGACCAAGCGATCTGGGTACTGAAATCCTTAGAAAACCAAGCCTCGCAGCCGATCAATTTGCAGGTTTCATGGGAAGCGGTACGGGGCTACTCGCCCTTTATCCTTCTTCCCACAGGTATTGTATTGAACTTCACCCACCCCAAAGACTCGCTATGCTAAATAGCAATTTGGCAAACCGAGTCTGACCCATATCTCGTTTGGCAGCAGGCGCTTTTCCCGTAGGGCAACCAACCGGGGCTAGAGACAGCCAAGGTTTAATTAGGGTTTAGAGGAAATTTGGGGTTTAATGGGGACTTGAGATAGGGGTATCTGCTCAGCTGATATCTGCAAAGTATCTAGCCTGAGACTTAAAGTCTTTGTCAAGACCATCAACTTATGTCTGAATTCTGACAAATTAGTCGCCAAGATGATTTTACAAGCATGACTGGGAACACTGCCTGCATCAACATTTGTCAAAATGTGCTTTTGAGTTTCCCTGGACTGCAATCGATTGGCAGCACACCTGCTACACACCTTCACCTCCTGGATGGCATCAACAGTAAGATATGGTCGTTTGTTCCCAGTGTCAGTTTGAAAACCCCAGCACCCATAAATTCTGTCAGCAGTGCGGTACCTCGCTCAAAGTTCTGCGGGCTTTATTAACCTATGCCTCTACTGAGGCCGTTCAGCCTGACGCTGATGATGGCTTATCCGCTGAGGGGGCCGTTCCAGATAAATCCCTTCCAGATAGGCTTCGTGAATTACTCAGCCGGTCTCAGGGCAGCTGTTTAGATGCCGAAGGCCGCTATCAGCTGCTCACTGAGTTTACGCTCAGCCCTCAGAGGGCTGAGGCGGATGTCCTAGATATCCAGCCCGAGCGCCCTGGGCGCTGTTCTCTACCGAACGCCGCGCGACCGAACGCCGCGCTGCCAGATGACACGCTGCCCGACGCCGCGCGACCCGATGCCGCCGACCACAAGCTGCCTGAGATGACCCCGGCAGAGGCGTATCCATACTTATTGCTGCAAGAACGTTTTTTTCCCTCTGTACCAGAATTAAGAGATGCTTGGATAGAAGCCGACTACAGCGTCATTCTGATCGAAGACCGGAGCGAACTCCCTCAGCTGTTGGATGTCTGGGCAACTTTGGCCCTGGCCCCCCTTCAGCAGCTCCACTGCTTTTACGTCATGACCGAGCTGTGGGAAACGCTGATCCCGTTCAATGGCCAAAGCAGTTTGCTCAAGCTCGACAACCTGTGTATTGACGAAGATCAAATTTTTTGTTTGCGTCGCATTGAGATAGCCCCCCACGAGACCGCCCATACCCTGCAAGATATGGGTCTGCTATGGCAGTCGCTGCTACAGTCTAATGATGCGCCTTTAGAGACCTTAGTGCTGCTGGCAAGCCTGGTAACCGCTGGGGAGATCGATACCGTTGAGGCCCTCAAGACAGAGCTACTCACCCTTGCCGATAAATTGCAGGCCGATGAGTCTGACTCCCTTCCTCTAGAAGATTTTGTAGAAGATTTTGAGCCTCCAGCCCTGGGGGCAGAGGCGTCTGTTCTAGAGGCCTTTAAAGCTGCGGACATGGTTCAAGATGAAGGCGAGTCTTCCGACTCACCTACCATGGCACTGCCTATGAAGCTCATTGGCTTAGAAGAAGTTGGGCAAACCCATGTCGGACAGCAGCGCGAGCATAACGAAGATGCCTACTTTATTCAATCAAACATTGCTAAGCAAGAGGGGCTAGATAGCCAAATCTTGGAGGCTCGCTGCCTTTACATTTTGTGTGATGGGATGGGGGGGCACGCTGGAGGGGAGGTGGCCAGCCGTCTGGCGGTGCAAACTTTGAAAGATTATTTTGATCAACATTGGCAAACCGACTTGCCCAGCGACGACCAGATTTGGGAAGCTATTAGCCTGGCCAACCAAAAAATTTACGAAATCAATGAGGCTGAGGTTCGCTCGGGCAGTGCTCGTATGGGGACGACGCTGGTTATGTTGCTGGTTAACAATACTCAAGCCGTTGCTGCCCATGTCGGCGATAGCCGTTTGTATCGCTCTACTCGACGCCTGGGCCTACAGCAAATGACCACTGACCACGAGGTGGGGCAGCGAGAAATCCATCGGGGGATTGATCCGGCTACGGCTTACGCCAGGCCCGATGCTTACCAGCTAACTCAAGCGCTGGGCCCTCGAGATCAAACTGAAATTCATCCCAGCATCACCCACTTAGAATTTAACGAAGATACGTTACTGCTACTGTGCTCAGACGGGCTCAGCGATCGCGATCTGCTCGAAGATCATCAGTCTAGCCATATTAACCCTGTCCTGCGAGGAGGGAGCAGCGTAGAGAATGGGGTGGCGGCTTTGATAGAGCTGGCCAATGAGATCAACGGGCATGACAACATTACTGCGATCGCAGTCAAGCTAAAAGTCAAACCCAACCTCGATAAACTCCAGCTCCAAAAGTCTGAAAGCGATCTCTAGTGCCCTATCCCGACCGCCTCCGAAATGGTTTCTAAGCCTGCTTCATCTAGTTTGCCAAGGAGGCCCTGTAAAATTTTCTTGACCATCCAGGGGCCCTCATAGACCCAGCCGGTATAAACCTGCACCAGCGAAGCCCCTGCCGTAATTTTGTCCCAAGCATCGTCAGCCGTAAAGACACCCCCCACACCGATAATCGGAACCTGGCCCTGGGTGCGCTGATAAATATAGCGAATCACCTCGGTCGAACGCTGACGGACGGGGGCCCCGCTGATGCCCCCTGCCGTTTGAGTGACAGGGCTGCCCGTCTGTCGGACCCGGTGAGTGCTGAGGCCAGTGCGGGCAATCGTAGTATTGGTGGCGATGATCCCGGCTAGCTGATAGGGCTCAATCAGTGCCAGAATGTCGTCAATATCTGCCCAGGCTAGATCCGGCGAAATTTTTACTAGCAGAGGTTTGTGGCCCTGATTGACAGACTGTAGAGCCTCGAGGATCGGGGCTAGCTGGGTTTTTGACTGTAGCGATCGCAGCCCCGGCGTATTGGGTGAGGACACATTTACCACAAAATATCGACCCAAATCTTTTAGCAAGTCAAAACTTTGTCGATAGTCCCTGGCCGCCTGTTCTAGGGGCGTAACTTTTGACTTGCCTAGATTGACCCCCAGTGGAATTGGGTACTCTTTAACGTAGCCTGCCAGCAGCCGCTCTGCTAACTTTGCTGCCCCCCTATTATTGAAGCCCATCCGATTTAGGGCCGCTCGATCGTCAGGCAATCGAAATAAGCGGGGTTGAGGGTTTCCCGACTGGGCATGAAAAGTCACGGTGCCGAGCTCGATAAAGCCGAACCCCAGGCCGGGCCAGGCCTGGATCGCTGCCCCATCTTTGTCAAACCCCGCAGCTAGACCTACTGGGTTTGCAAAGGCTAACCCCCAAAGGGTTTGGGCTAAGCGAGGTGATGACAGGCTACAGGCACTTTGCAGCCAGGCCTGGGCAAACCGTCTGGTCGGCTGAGCCCAATAAGGCTTCTCTGTGGGGTCAGTGGTTAGCCAGGTCAAAATTTTGAGGGTTTGATTGTGAGCGGTTTCGGGATCGGCCCCCAAGCGCTTGAAGATCAAAGGCAGCAGGCTCGATTTGTAAATATCTTGCAACAGACACTCCTGATATTATTGGTAACTCAAAACTCATCCCTTACACCTGGGTCATCTTCTACACCTGGGTCATCTTCTACACCTGGGTCATCTTCAGATCGGCCGTTTACCGTATGGGGAAAACGGGAAGGATCCGGACGTGACTCAGGGCAATCGTCAAACTTATCAGTAAAGGACTAAAATTACACAACATTCAGCGGCTCACTCAATAGTCATTTGAAGCTGCATAAGGTATGTTTTAGGGGCTTGAATTAGGGACTATGTTGAATGCTTAGGGTTAAATTCTAATCAGACCTGCTATCCCTTCAAGCTCCTGATTTTCACACATGATTTCGTTTTAACATGGCGACACCCAAAGCATCGGGGACTTACGAAAAGCACCTTACGACTTTAGGTCAGCTGCTTCAAACTATTTGGGAAGCTGATGACCTAGAAAGTGTCGTTAGCGCCGTGGTGAACTATATCAGCGCTGAATACGACTATTCAATGATTTGGGTAGGTGCCTACAATCGTTTCAAGCATCAGCTCAATACAAAGGGATGCTATCTAGCTTCAAAGGAGTACTTTTCTCGACAGCAGCTGCTCCTGCATCCTGGCGATTTGATGGAGCAGGTGGTGGTTCAGCAGCGGCCGATTACCGTGCCCAGCCTGCGAGAAGAACCCAGAGCCGGGGAGTGGGCCGCGATCTCAACCAAGTTTGGTGTCCAAGGGGCGGCTGTTTGGCCGATTCGACATCAAGATACTTGCTTTGGTGTGATGGTGCTCGGGGTCGATCATTGGGGGCTCTCGCCTACGGTGCTTGAGCGGGCAACGCTGATAACCCTCACCGGGGCCTTGGGTGAAGCCTTCTATCAACGCGATCTGGAGCATCAGCGGCAGCGAGTAAAACAGCCGACCAAGCCTCTCTTTTCGATTCTGGAACAGCTTGAACAAGCCGGGGATTTAGAGACCCGTCTGCGGGCAGTAGTCACTGAAACCCACGCATTTGTTGCCCCTTCTCGGACCAATGTGTATTGGTTTGAGAAAAAAGAGCGGCATTTTTGGCATCGCCTGGGCAGCTTTAAGCCCAAGAGGGGAAGACGCCTGAACCCCGAATCAGCCCCGCAAACCAACCCGGTGCCGATTGCTGCAGATGAGGTTAAAGGCTTTTATCAAATGCTCTTAAACGGGGAGCTCGTGGTTCTCGGTGAGGTGGCTAGCTCGCTCAAAACTAGCCTGATTGGTCGCCTCATGACCCATCTCCAGGCCCAGGCCCTGATTGCGGCTCCCATTTTGTTTCATGGTGAGCTATTGGGGTTTTTGTCGGTTGAGGGCAACCGCTCTAGGATCTGGAGCGAACCTGAAAAACAGTATGTGCAGGCAGCGGCTCGACTGGTAGGGGTGTCAATGCCCGCCTCTGAGATGGAAGAAACCGTTGCCCAGATCCGTTCCAATCAGGTGCTAACCGCTGGGATTACCAAAAGTATCCATGGAAACAGTGACTGGGAAACCGTGTTAGGCCAGTGCGCCGATCAGCTTTTACAGCAGGTGGGCACTGAAAACCTGTTAGTGCTAGTACCTGACCCAGAGCGTGGGGGGTTTGAGATTGCCTACCAGAGCCAGCAAGGCAACCCCATTTCCATTCGAGCAGACTGGCGTCCTCTCCACGATTTGGATTGGCAACTGCTAGAGCAAAGCGCAGAGCCTATCCATATTGATAGCTTAGAAGACGACCTTAAACTGATGGCTTGGCGACCCCGTTTTTTGGAAATGGGTGCCCATTCGGTGATGGCCTGCAATGTTTCTCCTGGGAGGCCTCCAGAAGGGATTATTCTAATCACCGACAGCATCAGCCGACGGTGGAGTAAAACTGAAAAAACGCTGTTGAAGTCAGTCAGCCAGCAGGTCGGCCTGATTTTACATCAGTGGCAGCTACAGCAGCAGGCTAACCAGCAAGAGCAGCTCCATGAAACGATGCAGTGGGGGCTACGCAATCTTCAGCGGATCTTTCGCTCTGAAGAGTTAGAAAAATCAGCCACACATCACATTAGCCAGCTGCTGCAAGCGCCCCTAGTTGCGCTAATTACCTGGTCCACTGGCCATCCCCACGCCAAGGTTGCGGATACGATTGTCCGCGAGCAAAACTTTTTTGTCAGAACCGATCGCCCAATTCCCGTCGCCGCCGATGCGATTATTAACTGGGCACTGCAAACGGATGGCGTACTGCCCCTCAATCTAGAAGATTTGCCTGATGTCACGCGTCAGTGGCTGTATGGCCCCCACGGCTGTCAAATTTTGCTTGTGGCACTAAGAACCGCCCCCGAGCATGAGCCTAACGGCGTCATTGTGCTGGCAGACCATAGCGATCGGCGTTGGTCAGATCAGCAAATGAATATGCTGGCCCTGTTGGTCAACCAGCTAGCCTGGTGTCGTCGCCACTTACAGCTAGCTAACCATCTAATGGCTCAGCGCCAGCAGCTGGCCGAGCTCAATTGGTATAAGCAGCACCAAATTAAGGACATGGGCCGCCTCATGGAGACCACCCTACAGCGCCTTAATACCCTGTCTGCTAAGGAAAGTACTAGCCATCAGCACTATCAGCAGCTCCTGCCTCGCCTACAGGCTGTTCTGAACCAGCTGCAGCAGCTCAGTGCAAAAGAGTATTGGAACTTGCAAAAGTCCTATGAAACGATGCCCCTGGTAACGCTTCTAAACCGGTTAATGGATCGGGTTAACCCGGCGGTGCAGGCCAATCAGCTGTGGACTAAAGTTCACTGCGAGAGCAATCTAACGGTTGGGGGTGACATCCAAAAGATTGAGTTTATCCTATATGAGCTGATTGCCAGCGCCTGCGATCGCGCTCCCTCCGGTGGCCGCATCGATATTTGGGCCCGTCAGCTCGATCGGCGCTGGTTAGAGCTTTCGATTACCGATAACGGCTCAGTTGATGGGCAGGTCATTGCTGAGCTCAACCACATGACGTCGGTGGATGTGTTGGCCCAATCGTCTCTCAGCCAGCCGCCAGGGCTCCATTTTGGAATTTGCAAATCGCTGATGGCCCAGCTCGGGGGTGAATTTTCACTGCAAAAACTAGAGGATAAACGCACCCTTAGCCGAGTTATCTTACCGCTGGGTAAGCTGGCAAAACAGCGCTTAGACCGAGATAAATTCCCTAATACAGAAGCGCTTTTGTACAGCAGCAGCACTCAATAAACCTATCTGTAAGCTGGTCGTGAGTATGGGATCTTACTCTACACTCGTTTCTAGATGAACTGGTGCTATTAGAGCTATCGGTACCTCAGCGGGCTGAGCCTCAGCCGTTTGCTGTAGCAAAGGCGTTCCGACAATCGAATTGTTAGCCAGGGTAAACAGCGGGTTAGATAAGACCCCTGCCAGTGAGGTCGCCACGACTGCCACAATTAGACTGACTTGGATGGGGCGCATCCCCGGTAGATTCCATTGGACAGGTGGGTAGTTGATGACCGACTCTGACATCTCCTGAGGTTCTTTGACCACCATCATCTTGACGACGCGGATGTAGTAGTAGATCGAAATCACGCTGGTGACCAGGCCCACTAGAACCAGACCATAGGCCCCGGCCTGCCAGCCGGCCCAGAAAATGTAAAGCTTTCCAAAAAAGCCCGCCAGGGGAGGGATCCCGCCCAGTGAGAGCAAACACAGACTCAGGCAAAGGGTCAGCAGCGGATCTTTCTGATAGAGGCCGCTATATTCGCTGATTTGGTCTGTGTTGGTTCTTAAGGAGAACAAGATGACGCAGGTGAAGCCGCCCAGGTTCATAAACAGGTAAACCAGCATGTAAAAAATCATGCTGGCGTAGCCCGCGTCGGTTCCTACAATCAGGCCGATCATAATGAAGCCAGCCTGACCGATGGAAGAATAGGCCAGCATCCGCTTCATGCTGGTTTGAGCCAGGGCCACTACATTACCGAGCACCATGCTCAAGATGGCCAGGGCCGTAAAGACAAAGTGCCACTGCTCAGACACCAGTGGGAAGACGCTGACCAAGAGGCGAACGGCCAGGGCAAACCCGGCTGCTTTTGACCCCACCGACAAGAAGGCAACCACCGGGGTGGGCGATCCTTCATACACATCTGGTGTCCACTGATGGAAGGGAACAGCGGCAATCTTGAAAGCGATCCCCGCGATCACAAACACCAGGGCAATCACCAATCCAATTGACGTTTCAGTTTGGCTGGTGGCGAGGTTAGCTGCGATCGCACTGAGCTGAGTCTCGCCCCCAGATAGGCCGTAGAGCAGCGAAATACCGTAGAGAAAAATGGCGGCACTGGCTGCCCCGATCAGCAAATACTTAAGGGCTGCCTCGTTTGAGCGCGGGTCGCGCTTCATGTAGCCCGTGAGCAGGTAGGACGAAATACTTAACGTTTCTAGGGAGACAAAAATCATCACCAGTTCATTGGCCCCTGACAAAAACATACCCCCCAAGGCTGCTGTCAGTAAGATTGCCAAAAACTCGGCTAAGGCAGTGCCCGACTGCTCAACGTAGCGAATTGACATTGGCACCGTTGCCGCCACTGACAGGGCAATAATGCCGCGAAAAACAACGCTCAGATTATCGCCGTTAAACCCCCCAAGGAATGCGATGGGGGCCGATGCGTTCCACTGAAAGTAGAGCGCCCCGGTAGCCAAGAGGGAGCCTGCGATCGCAACGTAGGGAGTCCACCGTGACGACGCGCGACCAACAATCAGATCACCGACCAAAATAACAATCAGGGTCGCGATAATAATCCCTTCAGGCAAAATACTGCCAGCATTCAGCTGAGCTGTGAGGTTAGCAAAATCCATTGGTTGCGGATAAAGTTGTCCAATTGGAATCTTAACCTTTTATTCTCCCTTTTCCCTGTGCCTCAAGGATCCAATCTTGAGCACAAACCTCCGAGTCAGGCCTGTCAAGGTTTTTGGCAAAAATAATTTAAGCCCGAATATGGCTAATTTGCCAAGATCTAACCCCGCGATGTTGTGAAGAGGAGGTAGACGAACCCCACAGTTTCGATCTATCGATATATGTAGGTGATAAATATAAATCCATGAGTCGGCCCTCGAACCAGTGCTGCCGCCAGCCAGTTGGAAATTCCTGAAGTTCGTTTGCTATGGTTAACGGAACCCATTCATGATTTCTTTGTCAGTATTTCCTCTGCCAGTATTTCTGGGTCAGAGAGTATAGAAACCCTCAACTGCTTGGGAATCCTCCAGATAGCTAGCGATTGCAGATTTAGCCGATTAACTATTCTGACCTGAATTTATTTCTCATTTCTTGAATATTACTGTTTGAATCCTGCCTGTCATATGTCCACCCTTGTCATTGTTGAGTCACCCACCAAAGCCAAAACTATCCGAAACTATCTGCCAAAGGGGTATCGGGTAGAAGCATCTATGGGGCATGTGCGCGATTTGCCCCAGTCTGCCAGTGACATCCCAGCCAGCGTCAAGGGTGAGAAATGGGCGCAGCTTGGCGTCAATCCAGGATCTGACTTTGAGCCGCTTTATGTGATTCCTAAGGACAAGAAGAAAATTGTTAAGGCCCTCAAAGACGCCCTTAAGGAAGCTGATGAGCTGGTACTGGCGACTGACGAAGACCGAGAAGGAGAAAGTATCAGCTGGCACCTGTTGCAAATCTTGAAACCCAAAGTGCCCACCAAGCGCATGGTGTTTCACGAAATTACCGAAGAGGCGATTCAGGCGGCCTTAGATAACTGTCGAGATATTAACGATCAGCTGGTTCGCGCCCAAGAAACCCGGCGCATTCTAGATCGACTGGTCGGCTATACCCTGTCTCCCCTTCTCTGGAAAAAGATTGCCTGGGGGCTCTCAGCCGGACGGGTGCAGTCAGTGGCAGTGCGACTGCTGGTTAACCGTGAACGGGCCAGACGAGCCTTTAAGCGCGGCAGCTATTGGGATCTCAAGGCCACCCTATTGCAGGCAGAGAGCCCCTTTGAAGCAAAGCTGGTGAGCTTAAACGGTACCCGTATTGCCAACGGCAGCGACTTTGATGAAAATACTGGGCAGATCGCTGCAGGGCGTCAGGTGGCGCTGTTAGATGAGACCCAGGCGCGCTCGCTGCAAGAGCGCCTGCAGGCCGGAGTCTGGTCAGTGACCAACCTCGAAGAACGCCCGTCAACCCGTAAGCCTTCTCCGCCTTTCACCACCTCAACCCTACAGCAAGAATCTAACCGCAAGCTGCGGCTGTCGGCCCGTGACACCATGCGCACAGCCCAAGGTTTGTATGAGAAGGGGTTTATTACCTACATGCGGACCGACTCGGTGCACCTGTCGCAGCAGGCAGTTTCGGCGGCTCGCAACTGCGTTGAGCAAAAGTATGGCAAAAACTATCTCAGTCCAAAACCCAGACAGTATGCCACCAAGACCAAAGGAGCTCAGGAGGCCCACGAAGCCATCCGCCCTGCCGGGAGTAGTTTTCGGACCCCTCAAGAAACCGGGCTCAGCGGTCGCGAGCTTAGCCTGTATGACCTAATTTGGAAGCGCACGGTCGCCACCCAGATGGCTGAGGCGCGGCAAACCCATATTTCGGTCAGCATCGAAGTGGATAATGCCACTTTTCGGGCGACGGGCAAGCGGATCGATTTTCCCGGATTTTTTAGAGCCTATGTCGAGGGATCCGATAACCCAGATGCAGCCCTCGAAGATCGTGAAGTGGTGCTGCCTCCACTCAAGGTAGGCGATAGCCCTACCTGTTCTGAGCTAGAAGCCATTGGCCATGAAACCCAGCCCCCGGCTCGCTATACCGAAGCTACCCTGGTCAAAACCCTAGAGAGCGAGGGGATCGGACGCCCCAGTACCTATGCCTCAGTGATTGGTACGATCATTGACCGAGGCTATGCCCAACTGGTTAGCAATAGCCTGATGCCAACCTTTACAGCCTTTGCGGTTACTGGCCTGCTCGAGAATCATTTCCCAGATTTAGTTGATCCGGGGTTTACGGCTCGCATGGAGCAGACCCTAGATGATATTTCAACCGGGACGGCAGACTGGCTGCCCTACCTAAAAACGTTTTACTCTGGCGACGAAGGGCTAGAGCAGCAGGTGCAGGTGCGCGAAGATCAGATTGACCCGGCTGAAGCCCGCACAGTTGATCTGGCTGACCTGACCGCTAAGGTGCGCATCGGTCGCTACGGCCCCTACATCGAAGCCGAGGATCCC
The DNA here is from genome assembly GCA_039815385.1 of Cyanobacteria bacterium P01_A01_bin.114. Lineage (GTDB taxonomy): Bacteria > Cyanobacteriota > Cyanobacteriia > Phormidesmidales > Phormidesmidaceae > SIO4C1. The sequence continues at coordinate 33,136 of JBCBZL010000003.1, read as the reverse complement.
GAAGCGGGGGCCGTGCGGGCGTCGATTCCCAACGATGTCAGCCCGGCTGACCTAGACGATGAGCAGATTCAAGTCTTGCTCAAACAAAAAACCGAGGGGCCTGAAAAAATTGGCCTACACCCTGACACGGGCGAACCGATTTTCTCCTTGATTGGAGCCTATGGCCCCTATGTGCAGCTGGGTGAGGTGACCGAAGAGAACCCTAAGCCAAAACGGGCTTCTCTACCCAAGGGCGTCAAACCTGAAGATGTCACGTTGGATATGGCCGTGGGGCTGCTGGCGCTGCCGCGCCTGCTGGGGCTGCATCCCGAGACGGGGGCTAAAATCAAGGCCAGTTTAGGGCGTTTTGGCCCCTACGTGGTCCATGATCAGGGTAAAGAAGGTAAAGACTATCGCTCTATCAAAGGGGATGACGATGTCCTCACTATCACCCTGGAGCGAGCCCTACAGATGCTTGCCGAGCCTAAGCGAGGCCGGGGTAAACGGGCTGCCGCTAAACCCCTCCGCGAGCTGGGCAAACACCCCGAAGATGAGGAACCGATCAATATTTACGATGGCCCCTATGGCCCTTACATCAAGTACGCCAAGGTGAATGTTTCGATCCCAGAGGGCAAGAAGCCTGAAGAGGTTACTTTTGAAGAAGCCTTAGCGCTGGTGGAAGAAAAGGCCGCGACTAAGAAGACGCGGCGTAAATCAGCCGCGAAAAAATCTACGGCGAAAAAATCAACCGCGAAGAAGTCAACGACTAAGAAGGCAACTAAGACAGCCACCAAGAAGACGACTAAGACGACAGCTAAGAAAACTACTAAAGCAGCAGCGACTGAAAAATCGACGGCGGCAAAGTCAACCACGGCTAAATCAACAAAGGCTAAAACGCCTAAATCGACAACTTCAGCTACTAAAGCCAAGACAGCTAAAGCCAAGACAGCTAAGGCTTCGGCAGCTCAAAAATCTGCAGAAGCCTCAGACACCTCCAAAAAAGCATCGTAAGGGTTGTCAGAAGCCAAGCTTAAGATCTATTTAGTCAGAAGTTGAAAGCATGACATATGGCCGACGTGACAGCCGACGTGACAACAGAGACAATGACGACGATAGCTGCCGCCAGCAAACTGAGTGAAGCTGATTTGCTTACGGGGACTGCCCGAGGCGATTGCCGACCGTCTGAGGGCAGAGAAAGTGTCACCGCTGTTGGGTGCCCTAGGGTTGTCAGACTGCCTGTGGGTAGAGAATCCATATACGAATCAACCAGGGGCAAATCGTGGAGCACGCATTTGTACTCGGCGTAAAGCGATTGAGCGGTGCCCTGCCTGGTACTGCCTAAAAGGTGGAACTGAGCCAGAGGAGATGCTGGCTCATTTTGAGCGAACGTTTGCGCCTGAGGGGTCTCACGATGGCAAGGTGGCTCATTTTGGCATAGAGCCCGAAATTCCTCTAGTGACGAATGTTTCTGGTGTGCCTTTTTAGTTAAGTCGTTTATTCTAGTGGAGCACCGTTTTCCTCACTTGGGTTATCGACCGTCGCACCTCACTTTTCAAGGAGCCTTACAATATCACCCTGTTCCGTCAAGCTGTCCAACAAGCCAAGCATGAAGATCCTTATGTGTATAAAACCTAGTCAAGCCTAGTCAAGCACAGACTGATCAGCTATCCGCATTTTTGGAGCTATTCAAGTTTTGCTACCGAAAAGCTCGTCTACCAAGCAAGCTCATACCTCAAAAGATTTATCAGTAATTTTTTAAGATGCGATTGCCTTGGTTCGCATCATGGAGATGTAGCTGAAATGGTGTATTTCTGCTATGCTCCTGCTAGATAAATCTTGCCTTGCCTTGATGCAGAGTTCTTTGGCAATGACTGTATATATTGGTTATATAGCGCTGGTATGCTCGATTGGTTATTTTACAATACTTTCATACCGCTAATGCCAATTCCTTTAGTTCTATTTGGTGCTTGGTTGCTTGAGGCACCAGCCAATATTGTCATACTTTTACGTGATGGTCAGCTCTGTTTCTACTGCACTTCAATTTCAGCAAGTGCTATCCGTGATTTATTGTCTGTACAACAATTAAATGCATTGGAAGCCAACTTTTTTATTGCTGGAATGATACTCTGTATAATTCTGTCAACTTTTGCGTACGGTGTTACGACGCTTGTCAGTCAGTCTTCTGAAGGGACGAACCTTTCAAGTAGTAAATCTAAGTCTAGTTCTACAGATACTCGATTAGCTTTGACATCGGTATTTGTGACAGTTGCAACTACGATAATCGTCTTGAGTACTCGTAAGTCTTTTGAGCTGCTTTAGTCATGGGAAATGTTATCGACATAACCTTTGGTATAGCAGCAGGGGCGTTAGTGGGTGCTCTTGTGGGCATTGCAGTTGGAGCAGCAGTTGGAAGTATAGCAGTACCTACTATAGGCGTTTTTTTAGGCTCTATTGTAGGGCTTGGGATTGGAGTTTCGACCTCTAGAGGTTCAGTTTCTCCATCTATTTCCATGCGAATAGCTCTTCTTGGATTCGCAGCTAGTGCAGCGTTAGCTGGAATTATAGGTAATAGAGTCGATGCTAATCTTGATAGGCTTTGGCCGTTCTTGCAGCGCCCATTTGAAATCAGCGTAGGAACTGGGATTTTTATTTTTTTGCTTTGCGTTGTCCCGGCTGTGATAGTTGCACTCAGATATGCAGAAGCACTTCAGACAACAGCAGGCATAAATGAGTTGGACGAAAGTTTACAGAGGCTTGTCCTAGATATCTATAGAGCTTCTGACGATGTAGAAGAACGTCTAGAAAGAACTATCAAAAAGTTGCTCAAAGATCTGGTGAAGATAAAAATCTTTGAAGATTGCGGTGTTGCTCTTTACTACCCGAAGGGTGACTACTTGGTCACATGGGTGCGTTATTCCCATCCAAATGAAACAGATGACACGCTGAGGTTTTTCATAGGCGATGAGACGAGTCAGAACGCTCCTTCAGGAAGAGGCGTCGCTGGGACTTCATACGTAGAAAAAAGAGCCATAGTCGTACATATAGATAAGAAAGGTGACGCCGACAATAACATCTACACGCCCTCTCCGTCTGGCCATGTTCGTTATCGTTCCTTGATGTGTGTGCCAGTTTTTGGCGAATGGGAAAGGGTACTAGCTGTACTTTGCTTGTACAGTGACCAAAGAAATACGTTTGAAAAAGCAGGAATAAAGCAAGTGATCGGCGGAATAGCAGGAAAATTCTCAACTATCCTTCTGATAGGAAGTTTAGCCTCTGACTGGAAAGGGTACTAGCTGTACTTTGCTTGTACAGTGACCCTTAGTGATGTAGAAAAGTCTGAAAAGTCTTGATAGGGTGACTCGCTTCCCAGGATGAGACTGACTTAGTTTTCTGCACCACTAAGTTCTAGAGCTTCAATCAGGGCAATGTCTTTTTTGAGCAGATCATTTACTAGATCGTTTAAATCAACGCTTTTTGCCTCTGCTCTCTGAGAAAAATAGTTAAATACGTCTTCATCCAGATAAATAGGAATATTGAATCGAGCATTGGGGCGATAAAACTTTCTCTTTTCAGCTTTTGAAAAATCATATTCTGGATTTATTTTCTGATTAGAACGAGCCTTATTCGAATCCCGTTGAAAATTGTATTTCATCTAAGCAGTTCCAAGCAGAGCTACATGTATGGGTGAACTCTAGCCTTCAACTGCTACAAGCGCCTTTCTGAGATTACCATCATGGCTGTCCAGAGTCTTTTGGGCTTCCTCTTTGCCCAGACCCGACGCGTGCATCATCAGGGCAAGCTTGACCTGCTTATCACTTTGACTCAGTAGCGCGTCGGCCTGCTCGCGGGAAAGGTCGGTCAGGGCGCTGATAATCCGCAGGGCGCGGTCGTGCAGCTTGGTGTTGGTCACGGCCACATCGACCATGCGGTTGCCGTAAATTTTGCCCAGTTTAACCATGGCCCCGGTTGAGAGAATATTTAGCGCCATTTTGGTGACGGTGCCTGCTTTGAGCCGAGTAGACCCCGCTAGAACTTCTGGGCCAACGATCAGTCGAATATCGACGTCTGCGTCGAACGCCACCTGATCGGCGGGGACACAGGCAATGAAAATCGTAGTCGCGTGGCGCAGCTTAGCTTCCTGGAGGGCACCGCGCACGTAAGGAGTGGTGCCGCCTGCGCTAATGCCGACGACCACATCATGGGAGGCAATCTGGTGCGAGTTAATAGCAGCAGCGCCATCTTCGACGTGATCTTCTAGACCTTCTGAGCTGCGGATTAGGGCAGGGGCACCGCCAGCAATGATGCCCTGGACTAGTTCCGGGGGCGTACAAAAGGTGGGTGGGCACTCAGAGGCATCCAAGACGCCTAGACGACCGCTGGTGCCTGCCCCGACATAAAAAAGCCGTCCGCCTTGCTTAAAGGCAGCCGCAATCAGGTCAATCGCTTTCGCTAGGTCGGGTTTGGCAACCGCGATCGCATCCACCGTTTTTTGATCTTCTTGATTAAACAACTCGACCATCTCCAGGGTCGAAAGCTGGTCGAGCTGTTGGCTGTTGGGATTAATTTGCTCGGTTAGTAAATAGCCGCGATCTTCTAAATTCTTAGCCATGAGGGGAAGGGGGGAAAGGGGAAGGGAGAAAGGCGAAAGGCGAAAGGGGAGGTAATCATGGTTTTAGGGGGTGTTGCGGGCAATGCCTGTAGATGGATGGCAGGTTGCCTGTCTGAATACTTAACACCTAGTACCTAGCACCTAATCACAAAAGCTTTTCTAGCCGCTGGCGGATGCGGTCAAGTTCAGAGTCAGAGATTTCGCTTTTTTCGGCTGCGACCGGGCCGGAGGTTGTCTGCCCGACCTGATCGGGGGCAGCCTCGGGATCCCAGTCGGTGGCATCCACGTTTTGTTCAGGGGGGACCATCAGCGTTCCGACGGGGATCAGCTTGGCTTCGTAGCCAGCGCCTTCACAAAACTCTTCGATTTCCTCCGCTTCAAAGGCCTCCACCGCCGCTTCTGGAAAATCTTGGGCCTCTAGCAGACCGGCAAACCGGATCGCATCGTCTTCTTCTTCAAACATCAGGACGACGTTGCGATCGCCCACTTGGAGGGTATGAATGCCTTCATTCTCAGTCCGGGCATTGAAGAGGAGCACAAAGACTTGCATAGTGATCGATCCGTTAGAGGCCGTTTAGTCATATTACAAGGCAGGTGAGGCGGTCGGGAGGTGGGCCGGCAGAAATCTCGCACAACCTTATCGTTCAACCTTCGCAAATGTTGCGATAATAAGGAGGTTTTTTTACCCCTATCGGTCAACCATGGCGACGTTTTTGTTAGAAGTTGGTACAGAAGAGCTGCCCGCAAGTTTTGTGGAAGATGCCCTTAACCAGTGGCGCGCTAAGATTCCGGGGGAGCTAGACGCGCTTTTTCTAACGCCAGACGAGATCGAGTTTTATGGCACGCCGAGGCGACTGGCTATTTTGCTAAAAGGGCTGCCCGAAAACCAGCCTGACCGTGAAGAAGAAGTGAAAGGTCCGCCCGCCGATCGGGCCTTTAAAGCGGGTAAGCCGACCAAAGCAGCGGAGGGCTTTGCTCGATCTCGAGGGGTCTCGGTTGAGGATTTTGAAATTCGAACCACCGATAAGGGTGAGTTTATTTTTGTCACCCAGCGCATTGCCGGACGTCCGGCTGCTGAAATTTTGACAGAGCTGATTCCCCAGTGGGTGCTGGGGCTAGAGGGCAAGCGATTTATGCGCTGGGGGGATGGCGACCTCAAATTTCCCAGGCCGATTCGCTGGCTGGTGCTCTTGCTCAACCGACAGGTGCTGCCGCTCACCCTGGAGAATGGCTCTAAAACCTGCACCAGCGATCGCATCTCTGAGGGGCATCGCGTCCTTCACCCAGAGCCGATCGCTCTAGAGCAGGCCGAAGACTATGTGAGCGCCCTTCAAAAAGCCTTTGTAGAGGTGAGCCCCGACCGTCGTAAAACCCAGATCTTGGCCCAGATAGAGGCGGCTGCCAAGTCCGTTAATGGGACGGCGGTGATTAATGCCGATCTATTAGACGAGGTCACCAATTTAGTGGAATGGCCAACGGCGGTGGTGGGGCAGTTTGACGAAGCGTTTCTCGAGATTCCGTCGGAGGTGACCATCACCGAGATGGAAAGTCACCAGCGCTATTTCCCGGTACGCCCAGCGGCGGGGGCCGCAAAGGAATCGGCGGCGCTGCTACCCCATTTTATTACCATCTCAAACGGTGACCCGGCCAAGTCAGCGATCATTGCCGAGGGCAATGGACGGGTGATCAGAGCGCGACTCTCAGACGGTAAGTTTTTCTTTGAGGCCGATCGGGCTCAGCCGCTAGAAGCCTACGTGCCTAAGTTAGAAACCGTGACCTTTGAAGAGCGGATCGGCTCGATGCGGGGCAAGGTGGAGCGAATTGGGCAGATTGCCCGAGAGATTGCGGCTCAGCTTAACCTGAGTACGGCTCAGGTGGCCCATATCGAGCGGGCGGCCCTGCTCTGTAAAGCTGACCTGGTGACCCAGATGGTTGGGGAGTTTCCAGAGCTGCAGGGGATCATGGGTCAGAAATATGCTCTGCATAGCGGTGAGCCGCCAGCGGTGGCCGATGCGATCGCACAGCACTACCTTCCAAAAGGAGCAGGGGACGATCTGCCTGATTCGATCGTGGGACAGGTGGTGGGCATTGCCGACCGGCTCGATACCCTGGTCAGCATTTTTGGCCTGGGTATGCTGCCAACTGGCTCGGCAGATCCGTTTGGGCTGCGGCGAGCGGCGAATGCCATCGTTCATGTTGTCTGGGCCGCCAACTTGTCGATTAACCTGCACGAGCTATTGACCCAGGTGGTCGCCTCGTTTACTACAGGGCGCGAGGGGATGAACGGCGAAACTCTGTATCAGCAGCTTGAAGATTTCTTTGTCCAGCGGGTGCGGTTGCTGCTGCAGGAGAAAATTGACTACGACCTGGTCAATGCCGTTCTCCACGAAACCGATCAGGACTACCGCAATCGGGCGCTTTCCAATTTATTAGACGTGCGCGATCGGGCTGAGTTTTTGCAAAGCATTCGCGATGACGGCACCCTAGATAAGGTTTACGAGACTGTGAACCGGGCCACCCGTCTTGCCGTCAAAGGCGATTTAGACATGGGCACCCTCAGCCCTGCGGCTCAGGTGCAGCCAGCGCTCTTTGAGCAGTCGTCAGAGCAAGCTTTTTACAAAGCGTTGCAAACGCTGGTCCCTCAGACCGAGGCCGCCAAGGCGGAGCGTGACTACCGCAAATTGCTAACCGGCTTAGAGCAGACCGCTCCGATAGTGAGCCAATTTTTTGACGGAGACAACAGCGTTTTAGTCATGGATGAGAACCCCGCAGTGCGTCGAAATCGTTTGAATCTCCTGGGGCTGTTGCGCAACCACGCCAGGGTTTTGGCTGATTTTGGCGAAATTGTAAAAGGCTAAGGGGGTTGGCATGAAACAGGCATGTGTGATCGGTTTGGGTAAATCGGGAGTAGCTGCTGCTCGAGTGCTAAAGCGTGACGGCTGGCGGGTGATGATTAGCGATCGCAACCACAGCGATCGCCTACTGGCCCAGCAGGCCGATTTAGCTCAGGCTGGAATCGCCGTAAAACTGGGACACACCTTCGCCCCAGAGCCGGATATCGATTTGGTGGTCGTGAGCCCTGGGGTTCCTTGGGATGTGCCCGCTCTAGTGCAGGCCCGTGAAAAGGGCATCGAAACCATTGGCGAAATGGAGCTGGCCTGGCGCAGTCTGTCAGATATTCCCTGGTTGGGCATTACCGGCACCAACGGCAAAACCACCACGACTGAGCTGGTAGCGGCGATCTTTAAAGCCGCTGGCCTGCGGGCACCCGCCTGCGGCAATATTGGCCACGCCGCCTGTCAGGTAGCCCTCGACCCGCGCCCTGACTGGGTGATTGCTGAGCTAAGCAGCTATCAGATTGAGGCCTCCATTGGCCCCAAGCCCAAAGTCGGCATTTGGACCACGCTGACCCCCGATCATCTCAGCCGTCATAAGACAGTTGAAAATTATTTCAACATCAAAGCATCTTTGTTAGACCGCAGCGAGATCAGGGTTCTCAATGGGGATGATCCCTTCCTCAGGCAGCGAGTCAGCACCCGTTGGCCAAAGATTCATTGGACTAGCGTGGGTGGTAAGGGGGCGATCTCGCCCATCCAGCCCGAGACGTATATCGAAGCGGGCTGGGTGATCCACCAGGGTGAGACCGTTGTGCCCGTGAAGGCGCTAAAAATGGTGGGGGTGCACAACCAGCAAAATCTGCTGATGGCGGTGGCCGCTGCTCGACTGGCGGGAATTTCTAAAGCGGCCATCACACAAGCGGTTGAAACCTTTCCAGGCGTAGCCCATCGGCTAGAGTATATTTTGACCTGGCAGGGGGTTGACTACATTAACGACAGTAAAGCCACAAACTATGATGCGGCAGAGGTCGGACTCCACTCGGTGGAGGGGCCGGCCATTTTAATTGCGGGTGGTGCAGCCAAGGCTGGAGAAGATACGGCCTGGCTGACCGAGATTAAAGCAAAAGCCGCCGCTGTTTTACTGATCGGAGAGGCTGCGCCCAAGTTTGCCCAACGGTTAGCCGAGACAGACTACGGCGGTCAGACTGAGATTGTGGAAACGATGGAAAAAGCAATCGCCCGCAGTCAGGCTCTGGCCCCTCAGCTGACCGCTAAGGTTGTGCTGCTTTCTCCTGCCTGTGCAAGCTTTGACCAATATCCTAATTTTGAAGCCCGCGGTGATGACTTTCGGCAGCTTTGTTGGGCGCATCTCGGCTGAAGTCTCACCCGCAGACTTGCGTGAAATCCTGTCTAGCTATCCCCGATACCGAAGGGCGTAAAATTTTATGCCCCTGACAGGCTCCAGTTTTGGATCGGGGGTACTGCATTCGGATTGGGTATTTAGAGGCTTCAAATAAAAAAGACTTTAAAGAAAAAATGTCTGACCCCATAAAGCCCCCGGGGTCAGACAGCTCACCTGTAAGGACGCTTATTATGCAAACCTACCGAGACATCTAAATGCCCCCTAAGATGTTCAGGCAAGCCTGCATGCGTTCTCCAGAATTAATCTCATTTTCTGCCGAAGGTTGAACAACCACCTCGACGGAAATACGGAAATGGCCCCCCCGGGTTTTTAGTTTGCAGACGAAATTTGCGTAGATCTACGCTCATCAAGATAAGGGGCTTTTGTGCTATGGGGAGGCGGGCGAAGACATCAGAATAGATTGACGAGCGGCTAGAAGTAGAGCTGAGGCCAGCTTCCTAGGTGTTCACCAGACGGCGCTGTAAGATCTAAAGAAAAGTTAATGAAATTTTGTAACACAGACCGCAGACAGCGTCTGAAACAATCATAGAATATTAAGCAATTGTTAAATTGCAAGCGAATAAGCCAGGTTACTTGGCAACCCATTTTAATTACTCCGGATAAGGCTTGCCTTTTTGCTAAGCCCTGCCTTTTCTGAGGGTGTTGATAAGATTGCTGCTCTTCATCAGTTTTATTGCATGACTAACCTAGCAAAGCCTGCTTTCTCGTCAGCTGCCACCGCTATTTCTGCCTCAGACGCGATCGAAAGTTGGATTCAAAAGCGCATTAGCCAGTTAAGAATTGATGCCGCTCAGAGTCAAGACTGTACATGCGAACTCTGTCCAGAATCTGGTGAGTACTTGATTGAGTACAGAGGTCAAACCATGCGATGCTCCCCTGAAAAAGCGTATGCAGCGCTGTGCTTCGTCCTCGAAATTGCAGCCATTAAACGGGGCAGCCTACCCCTAAGATAATTTATGCACTCACTCGATAGCTCGCATCTGCGTTTGATCTGGGGGATTGTAGATGCCCACGGACTCCTCATTCAAGGGCTCAGCGACGAAGCCCTCTGTTTCTGGATTTTGAAACATATTAAAGACAGACTTTGCCTCAGCTATGAGGAAGACCACGCCGTCAAGCAATATGTGTCTAATCGGATTCATCTCATTCGTGACATCGCAGACACGCCGTAATATTAAGCCTCACCAGATTTTTATTAACGTTGCCACATAACATTGAGGTGCTAGCCTACAGGCCTAGTCTTCTGGTTGTGCCGGTGTCTTGCCTACTTTCAGCTGTATGAGACAGTCTAATAGCGATTCTGTTACCGGTCGGGGCACGCAGGATCACGATTACTATCCGGTTCATTTGATGGGGGTTATTCAATCCCACGGGGTGCTGATAGCTTTAGAAGAGAATACGCTCACTATTTTGCAAGTGAGTCAAAATAGCCAAGACTATCTGGGCGTTGCTCCCCAGGCGCTGCTTGGCTGTTCTCTGTCGGTCTTACTGCAGGCTGCCTCCATTGAGCAACTACGGCAGAGTCTGCGGGCCTGTACCGACCGGCCAGGCTATCAGCTACTGTCTGTGACCGTCTCGGGTAAGCTTGAGTCATTTGATAGCTTTGTTCATTTAGCAAACGGTCAGATCGTTCTGGAGCTAGAGCCCGCTGACGAACGAACGGGGGCTGAACTGCTCTCGATTCAAAATACGGTTGCCCAGGGCGCTACTCGACTCCGCAAAATTAAAGACATGACCGCCTTTTTGCAGGGAGCGGTAGAAGCCCTGCAAACCTTGAGCGGATACGAGCGGGTGATGATCTACCAGTTTGATGCAAAGCAGGCTGGGTCAGTGGTGGCAGAGGTCAAACCCGCTGATGAGCCCTCATATCTGGGGCTACATTACCCTGCGACCGACATTCCCGCGCTGGTCAGGCAGCTTTATCAAACAGGCATCCAGCGTTTTATTCCTGACCTGAGTGCTCCGCAAGTTGGGCTGATTGCAGCCGAACACCCGCTCACGAAAACGCCCCTAGATTTAAGTCAGTCTATCCTCAGGGGCGTCGATGCTTGCTGCATTGAGTACCACCAGAATATGAATGTGGCTGCTTTTTGGGTGGTTGCACTGGTCAAAGACAATCAGCTTTGGGGGTTAATGACAGGGCATCATCAGACAGCGAAGCCCCTCGCGTATCCCGTTCGTTCAGCCTGTGAATTGTTGGGCCAGCTAGTGGCGGCTGAGCTGGGCAGCAAGGTCAATGAGGATGAAGTCAGATATTTAACTAAGTTAAAAGCGATTCAGTCTGACTTCGTCGCGTCTATTGCAGCAGCGGAGGATTTTAAGCAGGCGCTGATCCATCCGGAGCCTCGGCTCTTAGATTTAGTCAATGCTAAAGGGGCCGCTGTCTGTCTCGATCAGGATGTCACGCTGGTGGGAAAGACGCCCTCCCTAGAGCAGGTTCAGTCCTTAATTGACTGGGCCCTGACAACGGTTCATGACGGTTTATTTCATACCGACTGTTTATCAAAGCAGTATCCAGCGGCCCTGGCCTTCAAAACAGTTGCCAGCGGGGTCGTTATTCTAAAAATCTCCCCGCTGCGCCGCTATCTCATCTTTTGGTTTCGGCCTGAAGTTTTGCAAACGGTTAACTGGGCCGGAGACCCGCAATCTTCTGTTTCTAAAACTGACAGCGGCAGGGTTGTCTTCTCGCCAAGGACGTCGTTTGAGCAGTGGCAAGAAACTGTTGTGGCCACCGCTCTCCCCTGGCAAGCCGCTGAGTTAGAGAATGCTGAAGATCTCAAAAGCGCCATCGTCGGCATCGTGCTTAACAAAGCGGATGAGCTAGCCCAGATCAACCTTGATTTGGAGCGCAGTAATCGAGAACTGGACTCTTTTGCCTACGCGGCTTCGCACGATCTTAAAGAGCCCTTGAGGGGCATCACTAATTTTGCCAACATCCTCATACGGCGTCATGGCAGCGACTTGGATGAAACTGGGATAAATCGCTTAAAGACGCTGGTGCGGCTAGCTCAGCGGATGGACGCGCTGATTGATGCGCTGCTCAGATTTTCACGGCTTGGGCAAACAGAGCTTAACCAGCAGCCAACCGACCTAGAGCTCCTTTTACAAGCGGTGATAGAAGTCTTGACAGTCAGTCATCTAGACGGGACAGGCGAGACAGACGGAACGCCACAGATTAAAATTCCGCGTCGGCTGCCGACGGTGACCTGTGATTCAATGCTCATCAGTGAAGTTTTTAGCAACCTAATCAGCAATGCTCTTAAATATACCGATAAACCCTGTCCATTGATTGAGATCGGATACTTGACAGTGGACGAGTGGCAGCGGTCAAGCCCAAACGACGAGGTGCCAGCAGCGGGCTCTATCGCGGGTCCCATTTTTTATGTTAAGGACGATGGCCTGGGAATCCACGCGCGTCATTTTCAAAATATTTTCCGCCTTTTTAAGCGTTTGCATGAGCGAGATGCTTACGGAGGGGGCACCGGGGTCGGGTTGACCCTCACCCAAAAAATTATCGAACGCCACGGGGGGCACATCTGGGTCACGTCAACCTATGGGAAAGGCTCCGAGTTTTACTTTTTGTTAAGATAGCTTAAGTTAACTTATGTTAAGCTGTCTCATAAGGCAGTGAATTTAACATTTAATACACATATGGTCAGAACAGGTCAAACGCCTTTGCTGGTCGTTGAAGACAGTGATGAAGATTTTGAAATACTGCAGATCCTGATGGAAGATATGGCGGTTTCGAATCCTGTTTACCGTTGCAAGACGGGTGATAGGGCTCTGGACTTTCTATACGGAGAGGACGCAAATCATCGGGTTGATTCTGCTTGCCGCCCTTCCGTTATTTTGCTTGACCTAAATTTGCCGGGTATTGATGGTCGAGAGGTTTTGGAACGGCTAAAGCAGGATCAGCAGTTTTGTGAGATTCCAATTGTCGTCTTTACAACTTCGTCTGATCCTAAAGATATCCAGCTTTGTTATCGGAAAGGTGCCAACGGTTATTTAATCAAGCCCGTTAATACTGATCAGCTTGAAAAAACAGTTCAAGCGTTCGTTGAGTATTGGTTAGAGGCCAACACTTCCCCAATCTGGGACGAGATGAATCTGACTGGATAGGGCTGTTTGGGTTTTATAACTGCTCTGGTTTACAGCTGTTCTGGTTACACCTGCGATCGCATTTAGAACAATATTTGAGGGACATCTCTTTATGCCTTATACCATTGACTCTGCCCGCAATATTTTCCCCAGCACGCTGTCTGCAGATGCTGTACCTGCGACGATCGCTCGGTTTGGGCAACTCAGCGCTGAAGATCAGCTAGCGCTGATTTGGTTTGCCTATCTCGAGATGGGAAGCAACATTACCATTGCCGCCCCCGGTGCGGCGAATATGCAGTTTGCTGAGCTGACGCTGAACAAGATTAAGCAAATGACGCCTCTGGAACAATCTCAGGCCATGTGCGATTTAGCAAACCGAGCCGATACTGAGATCTCTCGCACCTATGCCGTCTGGACCCCTAATCTCAAGCTGGGTTTTTGGTATCAGCTCGGGCAGTGGATGGAAGAAGGCTACGTGGCTCCGATTCCAGAGGGTTACAAGCTCTCAGCGAATGCCGCAGCTGTTTTGCAGTCGATCAGAGAATTGGATCCAGGGCAGCAAATCACCGTCCTACGGAATTCTGTTGTGGATATGGGGTTTGATACTGGGAAGCTAGGGAGCTATAACCGGGTTGCAGAGCCTGTAGCGCCTCCCAAATCAATGGCGCAGCGCACTCAAGTCTCAATCGAAGGCATTAACAATGCCACCGTGCTGAGCTATATGAATAATTTGAACGCGAACGACTTTGACGCCCTGATTGAGCTGTTTACACCAGACGGTGCGCTGCAGCCGCCTTTTCGGAAACCCATTGCGGGCCGAGACGACGTACTGCGTTTTTTTAGAGAAGAGTGCCAGAATCTAAAGCTTATTCCTGAACGTGGGGTGGCTGAAGCTGCTGAGGATGGCTATACCCAGATTAAGGTCACTGGCAAATGCCAAACACCCTGGTTTGGGGCCGGGGTTGGGATGAACATTGCCTGGCGATTTTTGCTAGGGCCAGATGACAAAATCTTCTTTGTGGCAATTGATTTGCTGGCTTCTCCAAAAGAGTTGTTGAATTTGGTGCGGTAGGAGATAGGAGATAGGAGACAAGAAACAGAATTCTCACCCAGTCTGACGGGTTGGGTGAGAATTTTCGTGGGTATTGCTTTTCAGCGACCGTAATTTTCAGTGACCGTAACTTTCAATAGCAACCCCTTTCAGAGCAGACGATCAAAATTCAATTAAGATGACGAAACAGGCTGAGGTTCAGTGGAGTAGTGCAGAAAAAAATGTTGCTGAGGCGGCTCTCAAAAAAGCCTATATGCGTGAGGTTGAGGCGCTGATTCAAGCCGTTCGAGAGCAGGCTGGCTCAGTCTCTTTGCTGGATGAGGTCTGGCAGCTGCATGATTTTTTGAGTGCCAGAAGGCATGATATCGACGGTAAGTACGATAGCAGAGAGTCGTTTTTGATTTTTACCTTGTCTAGGTTGGTGAAAGAGGGCTGGTTAGACCTATCTGAGCTAGCGGGGTTAGAGGCGAGTAAACGGGCTAAGGTCACGGTTCTCACCCGGATGTGAATGCTAAGAAATAGTTTGGACTGTGCAACAAGTGATACCAAATCCGAATGCAGTATCCCCGATTCAAAATGAGAGCCTGTCAGGGGCGTAAAATCTTACGCCCTTCGGTATCGGGTATCGCTAAACAGGATTTCATATGAGCCCTCTGAAGTCACGGTTGACGGCATCGTCGAGATCGCTAGTATCTTCTGATGTGATAGGACTTGTGATTGCCTTGATCATTGTGGGCAGCTGGTTTTGTCATTTGTGTCGACTGCTCTCGGTGGCGCTATCTTGGGGACATATTCCCAGCCTTCTGGCCGCGATTTTATTGCAAACGTTTCTCGATACAGGTCTGTTTATTACTGCTCACGATGCCATACATGGCTCGGTCTATCCGGCTAACCGGTCGATTAACCAGTGGCTGGGGCGTTTATGTGCGATCGCATACGCCTTTCTTCCGTACAATACCTTGGCTGTCAATCACTGGCTGCACCATCGCCACCCAATGAGTGCAACAGATCCTGATTTTCACGGCACAAAAGCGCTTTACGGGATAAAACCGATGGGCTTTCTGACCTGGTATCTGCACTTTATTCAGCAATACTGGGGATGGAAACAGTTTCTGAGGCTGGCTGGTGTGGTGGGCCTCGTGGGATTTGTATTCCGACTCTCTCCGATCAATCTGGGTTTGTTTTGGGGCTTACCCCTGGTGCTAAGCTCGTTGCAGCTGTTTTATTTTGGAACGTATCGACCTCATCAGGCGGTTAACAACGGGCAGACCTGTGCCAAAAGTCAGGTTCTACCTTGGATGTGGTCACTGCTGGCTTGCTATCACTTTGGCTACCATCAAGAGCATCACGATCGTCCTGATATTCCCTGGTGGGCGCTGCCAACCTTTTATCATTCTCAGTTGAGGCAAACGGTGTGACAAACGGTGCGATAAGCGATGTGATCATCGCATCGCTGGGGCGGAGGTAGACGGCAGTGTTAATCTTTGCATCTTAATTATTTATTTTTCTTAAAAAACTGGGGAGCCGTGCGACCATATAGTCAAACACCCGGTTTTATTCAGCCCCGGTTTAGCTATCCATGTCAGCCGCTCACACACTCCTCATTGTTGACGACTGTGCAGAAGATCGAGAAGTCTATCGAGAGTATCTTGCTGACGATCCTGACTATGCCTATCAGTTTATCGAGGCCCCGCGAGCAGAAACTGGGCTAGAGCTGTTTCGTCAGCATCGCTGCGATGCAGTTTTGCTAGATTTCTCGATGCCCGATATGGACGGGTTTGAGTTTTTGAGTGAGCTCGAAAGACGGCAGCTCAAGGTGCGCCCTCCGATTATTATGCTGACCGGGCAGGGGAATGAGGCGATTGCGGTTGAGGCGATGAAGCAGGGGGTTCAAGACTATCTGGGTAAGCAGCATCTGCAGCCAGAGGCCTTGCAACTGGCTGTTCGCAACGTTATTCAACGGTCGCACGCGCGGGCAACGCTGAGGGAAACCCGCGAGCGACAGCGATTAACGGCTACCACTGCACTGAGGATAAGACAGTCGCTCGATGTCGATGAAATTTTGGGCACCGCCGTGGCCGAAGTGCTGCTGCTGCTGGGCTGTGACCATGTCGCCGTGTGTCGGCGTATTTCAAACCAGCCAATCGAGATCAGAGCTGAGTTGGGGACTCGCAACGCCCCAATTGTGTTGGGTGAAAGTAGTTCATTGAGTAAAAGTAGTTTAGGGTCGATAGCTGGCAATCGTAGGGATTTAATCGCGCCAGTTGCTCTCGCCTCTTCTAAGCTCGCTGCCTCTAAGATGAACCACCCGTGGGGATATCTGATTGCCCATCGGGCTGTAAAAAAAAGGGTTTGGCAGCCAGAAGACTATGCCATTCTCAATGAACTGGCGATGCATCTCGCGATCGCAATTCAACAGGCGGAGCAGCTGGCTCAAACCCAAACTGCCCTCAAAAAGGCCCAGGACATTAACGCCTTTAAATCTCAGGTCATTACCACGATCTCCCACGAATATCGCTCGCCCCTGGCTGCCATCTTAGGGGCAGCCTCAACCCTAATTCGCCACGGCGATCGCTTAGATAAGCCTAAGCAGGCTCGCTTTCTGGACATGATTCAGCAAAAAGCCCGACAGATGACCAAACGGGTAGACGACATGCTGATCGTGCATCAGTGTGAATTTGACCCAATAAAACTTGAACCGTTACCGCTCAATCTGTTGCAGCTGTTGGCTGACATGGTCGAAGAGCGCCGAGAGACGGCGGGGGAAAATTACGAGTTGGTTTTCCAGATCTCTGGCAAAACCAGCGGCTTTTGGGGCGACCAGAGCCTGCTGCGGCTGGCTATAAATAACCTTTTGTCTAACGCCATCAAGTATTCACCCGACGGGGGCGTCATTGAGGTGGTGCTCAAGGGCGAAGAACAGACCGGCCTGATTTGTATCCAGGATCAAGGGATTGGAGTCCCCAAAACAGATCAGCCGAACCTGTTCCAACCGTTCAGCCGAGCCAGTAATGTGGAAAGTATTCCAGGCAGTGGACTGGGGCTCGCGATCGCAAAAGCCTGCATTGAGCTACACTGCGGTGACATTCTATTAGAGAGCCAAGAAGGTGAGGGCACTCGAGTATTTGCCAGACTGCCTAAGCAGCCGACAGTGCCAAACTACAGCTACCCAACTGGCGTGTAGGCCATCTGCAACACCCCTCCGTAACACCCCTCGGCTCTATCTGCGCCTGGGTGCTGCAACGTTGCTGTTCTAAGCGATATTTCGCGATATTTCAAGTTCTAAGCGATGTTCTAAGCGGTCGTCAGCTCGTCAGCTTGGGGACGCGTTAGCTGAGACAGATCGATGGGCTCAGCCAGCCTCAGAGCTGTGCATGCAATGCAATCGGAAAGAACAGCGCTGACACACTCATGGGTATGAACCTCTAAACGGGCCTCTGGCAAAGTTTGAAAAATCAGCCGTTGACCAGGAAAGACAACCCTCTCAAAATACCAACCTGGAATGTTCGTAATGCGAACGATCTGAAGCCCGCCCGTTGTATTTACATATCGACAGGTGATATGCCCAGAGGCACAGGCAGGCAGGGAATCTAAAGTATTATTCATTATGGGAAAAGTTTATTAAATGCTGGTCAACAGCTTTTGTGAATGTGAATGCAGGCGAAGCGTAAACAGGCCCACTTTTACTGGGTGGAGCCAATACGGGTAAACCTAATACTAGTAAACCCAATACTGTGTGGAGCCAACTGCTTAGATCCAACTGTGTATAGGGCTACATTGCATAGAGCTGCATTATATAGAGCTACTGATGGAGCTACCGCATAGCGCTATTCAAGCAGGTTCACCCTATAGAGTCAGCGTATGAAACTACTCGAGCAGGTCTACGCGGGCGGCTTCCACATCAGTATATTAAGAAATACATCTCGAGTTTAAGAATTTCTTTTGATTTTAAGGTTTTCTTTAGATTTAGTCTTCCTGAATTTGTCCCCTGCTCTTTGTCTGACGCTTTGAAGTGTCTATCCCCGGCCTGAGTTAACAACTCGCTGGGTGTAAAGGTTAGCAATTTTTTCGGTCACGGTGTCAATGTTGAGGGCGTCGGTGTCGATCTCAACCGCGTCGCTGGCTTTGCGCAGGGGAGAGATTTGCCGGGTGCTGTCTTTGCGATCGCGCTCCCCAATTGCTCGCTCTAGCTCGTTCAGGTCGGGAACGGGCTGATTTTGCTGGGCCATATCTTGCTGTCGGCGTCGGGCCCGCTCTTGGACAGAAGCGGTTAAGAAAATCTTCAACTCAGCATGGGGAAAAACGTGGGTGCCGATATCGCGGCCATCAGCGACGACGCCCCCCTCTTTGCCATACTGCTTTTGCTGTTCTACCAGGGCTTCGCGAACAGCAGCTTGGGCTGCAATGGTAGACACTTGAGCCGTCACCTCAGGTTGTCGAATCGCTTGAGTGACCTCTTGGCTATTGACCCAGACCTGCTGAGGGCATTCTCGATCGGTGTCGGTTTGGGTCGTAAGCTGGATGCGGCACTGAGAGAGCAGCTCAGCAACAGCGACTTCATCTCGGGGGTCGGCTGAGCACTCTAGGACAAACCAGGTTAGGGCGCGATACATTGCGCCCGTGTCGAGGTAAAGCAAATTGAGCTGACGAGCCAGTCGTCGAGCCACCGTAGATTTACCAGCCCCGGCAGGGCCGTCGATTGCGATGATGGGCCGCCGGGCGCGCAACACGACATTATCAATTAAACGGGTATCGCCCAAATGGGCTGCAACTGCCAACATGCCAACGGTCTCAACTTGATTTAAGGTTTCCAGGGTGTTGGGGTGTACCAGCTCAACATACTCAGGGTGCAGGTCTGGCGCGGTGTCTAACACAGATTGAACGGCCTGTATTAGTTTGGATTGCGATCGCACCCCTGAATAAAACGTTGTCTGGGCTACATTCAACCCCCGATAGAGTATAGCGGCTTGCTGCCGAGCTGGCTCACTCAAATATTGGTTGCGAGAGCTCATTGCCAAACCGTCGGTTTCTCGGACGATGGGGCAGCCAACGATTTTAACCGGCAAGTTTAGGTCTTGAACCAGTCGGCGCAGGATGGCTAGCTGCTGAGCATCTTTTTGGCCAAAATAGGCACGGGTTGGCTGCACCAGATTGAGCAGTTTGGTGACCACCGTTGATACGCCCTGAAAATGCCCTGGGCGAAACTTGCCGCACAGTTTTGAAACCATGGTCTCAGGGGGGAGCACCTGAGTCACCACTGCCGCCTTAAGCTGAGACTGGCCATAGAGCAGCTGGGGGGTTGGCACAAATAAAGCATCCACCCCTGCCCCCTCACACAGTGATTGATCGCGGGCCATCGGTCTGGGGTAGCGATCGAGATCTTCATGGGGGCCAAACTGCAGCGGATTCACAAAAATGCTCACCACAACGATATCGTTGTCTTTGCGAGCCCGATTGATCAGGCTTAAATGGCCCGCATGCAGTGCGCCCATCGTTGGCACAAAGCCAACGCTCCCGCTGGCCTGAGCTCGCCAGCAGCGGAGTCCTTCTAGGGTGGTCAAGCGTTGCACAGCAGGCTCCTAGACAGGGGAACATCGTGTTGGGGCAACCCCAGACCTAAGGTCAAACGGGTCAAACCCAAATGCAATACAGCCCTCACGATTCGCAAGGGCTGTATCTAAATCGCTAAATCCTAATACAGGGATTCTAAGGTACAAACAGAAATTTACTGGTGAACTTGTTTAAGCCGAATAGACGGCCTATCACAAGCTATCGCAACACCTCAATCCTAACTTGACCCACCCCGGCATTGACCAGCCCAATTTGCTGGGCAGCCCCTGCTGATAGATCGATCACCCGACCCCCGCTGTAAGGACCCCGGTCGTTAATGCGCACCACCACCTGGCGACCATTGTTAACGTTGGTCACCCGCACCCGAGTGCCAAACGGCAGCGTCCGATGGGCAGCCGTCAATGCATTTTGGTTAAAGCGCTCACCGCTGGCGCTGCGGCGACCGTGAAAGCCAGGCCCGTACCACGAAGCTAAACCAATTGTGCTTGATGCCACAGCCACCGTCTGAACTGGCGGCGCGACTGGCTGAGGGCGACCCTCGATTTCAGTAATTGGGGCGGCCCCACCCAGCAAGCGTCGGAGACGATTTGCCACCTGTAGCGCATCTTCAGCAGGATTTTGGGTTGTATCTGGCAGCATCACCTGCTCGCCCAAGGTGATCAGGTCTTCACCAGCAACCGTGATCACATAGGTCTCTTGCTCGGTATCCCAACGAGCCCCAATGGCCTGAGCATCCAGACCATTCTCATAGAGCTGGTTGAGCTGAGAGCCGACTGAGGTTGCTCGAACAACCGGCTCGGCCTCGATAGGTTGCGCTGCGGCTGCGCTGACCCCCGCCGCCGATTTATCTTCGGAGCCCGCTTCTAAGCTGCCAACTTCGGCACCGACAAACGTCAGGATGGGGATATTGCTGATGTAGAGGGTCGCAGCCTGACGACCGTCTAGCACGTGGGCATTAACCAGGCTGAGACCGGAAGACTCTGGAGCAATCTGAAAAGGGTCAGACTCTTGCGGCTGGAAAGTGGACAAATCTTGCGATTGGAAACTCGGATCTTGAGACGCTTGCTCTGAGGGAGCGGCTGCATCAGCCGCCGTAGGTGTTTCGTCAGCGGGTTGGCTATTGTCGCCCGTCTGCAAGTTTTCAAACTGCTGAGCCGAAGTCGATGATGCAGTTAATGCAGATACCAAAAGCGTTGCAGTCAAACTGCCAATGATTTTAAGTTTCATAAAAAACAAGGGTTTTGAAAAGTGCTATTACTTCGCAGCCGCTTGCGCCAAGGTTGAAAGTGATTCGAAAACTTCGTCGCAAATTGCCGGAACATATGCACTCAGATCACACATTTGTTAATGAACGAACGTAACGCTAGCACGAATAGTTTTCCGAAGAAAATCCGGGCTTTTGCGAGGTAGCCCCCCTCGAGGCAATTTCATCCGAACTTTATACAAACGCCCCAGCGATTTCAAAATCAGCGTTTGAGCGATTTAGATCACCACGGCCGTGTGATTATTTACTTTTCAAAAAGTTATGCATTAGCCTGACTAGATTACAGATTATTGATTAATCAGCCTCGTTTTTTTATGCAACTGAGTGCATATTCTGGTTGGGTAGGGATGAGTCGAGTGGGGTAAGTCGGCAAGGGGAGGGTATTAGAGAACTTAAACGGTCGCATCAGAAACCCAAAACCCGCCCCCAAAACCCTTCCTCCAATTTCACCTCATTGCTGCCAGCGACTAAAGTAGTCAAGGGTGGCTTAGCCCCGGCAACTAAAGTCATACAGGACGGTACTTCCATGGATTATCGGCAGGCAGGCGTCAATGTTGAGGCGGGACGAGCGTTTGTAGATCGCATTCGCGGGCTAGTCGATAGTACACGTCGGCCAGAGGTGCTAGGGGGTCTAGGCGGCTTTGGGGGCTGTTTTCAGCTGCCGAGCGGGTATCAGGAGCCAGTGCTGGTTTCGGGCACAGACGGGGTTGGTACCAAGCTAAAACTGGCCCAGGTGCTAAATCGGCACGATACAGTCGGGATTGACCTGGTGGCGATGTGCGTGAACGATGTGCTGACCTGTGGGGCAGAGCCGCTGTTCTTTTTAGATTATTTAGCGACCGGACAGTTAGAACCAGAGCAGCTGGCGCAGGTGGTGACCGGGGTAGCCACCGGCTGTCAGCAATCGGGCTGTGCGCTGTTGGGGGGCGAGACGGCGGAGATGCCTGGGTTTTATGGCCCTGGTGAGTACGACTTGGCGGGTTTTTGCGTGGGGATTGTTGAGAAACAGCACATCTTGGACGGCAGCCAGGTGCAGCTGGGGGATGTGGTCATTGGACTAGCTAGCAGCGGCGTCCACAGTAACGGGTTTAGTCTGGTACGCAAAATCGTGGCCGATGCACCCCGAACGGGCAGGGTGGGCTATGACTGGTCTGAGACGCCTGAGGGCTTAGGCGGACAATCGCTCGGTGAGTGTCTGCTGACCCCAACTCAGATCTATGTCAAGCCAGTATTGGCGGCGCTGAAGGACGGTCTGGAGATCCACGCTATGGCCCACATTACCGGGGGTGGCCTGCCGGAAAATTTGCCGAGATGTTTGGGTGCCGATCAATCTATATATATAGATGTCAATAGTTGGCCAACGCTGCCTATTTTTGAATGGCTGATGGCGGCAGGCTCAGTGACTCGATCAGAAATGTTTAATACATTTAACATGGGCATTGGATTTGGGGTAATTGTGGCTGCTGAGACAAAGGACGCTGCTCTGGCGTGTTTTCGAGCCCAGGGGGTCGCTGCTTATCAAATTGGCACAGTCGTGGCAGGAGATGGAACGCTACAAGGTCTGCCAGAGGGTTAGGATATCTCTAGAGATAGTAAAAGAGGCACAGAATTTTGAGCGCTCGACCCGTAAGTTGGCAGCCGGCTGCGATCGCAATCGTATCCATCATCGTCGGGCTGGTGTTAACCAGCAGTTTAGTGATCATCAATCCGGGACAGGCAGGTGTTTTAAGCGTTTTAGGTAAGGCCCAGAACACCCCCCTGCTGGAAGGGGTTCACTTCAAACCCCCTTTTGTCTCCTTTGTCGATATCTATGACATTACGGTCCAAAAGTTCGAAGTGCCTGCTGAAAGCTCGACCAAAGACTTACAAGATCTAAAAGCTCGCTTTGCGATTAACTTTCGGCTTGACCCAACTGAGATTGTCAAAATCCGTCGTACCCAGGGCACCCTGGCCAATATTGTCTCCAAGATCATTGCCCCTCAGACCCAAGAGTCGTTCAAAATTGCCGCTGCCCGTCGTACGGTCGAGCAGGCGATTACTCAAAGATCGCAGCTCAAAGAAGATTTTGACATCGCCCTGAGCAGCCGTCTTGAGAAATACGGCATCATCGTGCTCGATACCAGCGTCGTTGACCTGACCTTCTCGACCGAGTTTTCTAAAGCGGTTGAAGACAAGCAAATCGCTGAGCAGCGCGCCCGCCGGGCTGTCTACATTGCCCAGGAGGCCGAGCAAGAAGCCCAGGCCGAAATTAACCGCGCCAAAGGTCGAGCTGAGGCCCAGCGTCTATTGGCCGAAACCCTTAAAGCCCAGGGCGGTAACTTGGTACTCCAGAAAGAAGCCATCGAAGCCTGGAAAGAAGGCGGCGCACAAATGCCCCGCGTACTCGTGATGGGCGAATCGCAGGGGTCAGTCCCATTTATCTTTGACCTGAAGAATTTACAGGAATAAAGGACATAAGGAATCGGAGCAAAGATAAAGTACTCACCCAGGGCAATCGAGAAGGTTATCGGTTTTTAGGAGACCCAAGGGGGGCGTTATTGGTGATTGGTGACTTGTGCAAAAACGCCAATCACTAATCACCAATCACTAATTACCAATCACTAATCATCTAAAACCTCATACCTGAACCCTAGCCCCCGCCCCAGAAGCGGGATGCTATTCACTTGCCGAGCCCCTGACTGCTATCTCATGAGCAGGACTTGACACGACTTAGTATTTCTATAATTATAAAAATACAAAAATAATCAGCCGCTTCGATCAGGCGTGACTGATCTTGAGGGCATTGCTGATCAATATTCAGGGATCTTTAACTGCCATGACGCCTGCCGTACTGAATCAAGCTAGTCTGCGTAACTATGCCCTGGTAACCTTGGCCTACTGGGGGTTTACCCTCACCGATGGGGCTTTGCGGATGCTGGTGCTGCTGTACTTTCATACGCTGGGCTACTCGCCGTTAGAGGTGGCGCTGCTGTTTTTGTTTTACGAAATTTTCGGCATTGTCACAAATCTGTTTGGTGGATGGATTGGCTCTCAGTTTGGGATTAAGCTGACGCTCTATAGCGGCATTGCCTTGCAAATTGCGGCACTCTTGCTGATGACGCCTGTGAATGAAGCCTGGGGGGTTTGGCTGGCGGTGCCCTACGTGATGATCGCCCAGGCCCTCTCGGGGATTGCCAAAGATTTCACCAAGATGAGCGCTAAGACGGCTGTACGTCTGGTAATTCCTAAAGAGGCGCAGTCGGCACTTTTCAAATGGGTGGCGATTTTGACTGGCTCGAAAAACGCCCTCAAAGGGGTGGGGTTCTTTTTGGGTAGCGTCTTGCTGGCGGGGCTGGGCTATGTGAATGCGCTACTGGTGATGGCAGCCGGGTTGCTACTGGTGCTGTTGACCAGCCGCTGGCTGCCCTCGGGGCTGGGTCAGGTCAAAGCCAAGGTCAGGTTCAAACAGCTATTTTCAAAATCTAAGGCGATCAACATTCTCTCGGCGGCCCGCTTTTTCTTGTTTGGGGCGCGGGATGTGTGGTTTGTGGTGGGGCTGCCCGTATTTCTCTATGGCACCCTGGGCTGGCGGTTTGAGCAGGTGGGGGGCTTTCTGGCGATTTGGGTGATTGGCTACGGCATTATCCAATCACTGGCACCCGCGCTGCTGCGACGGTTTGGGTCAGGGCAGCCGCCCCAGGCTAAAACAATCCAGGTGTGGACTTTTTTGTTGACTGCGATGCCAGCGGCGATTGCGATCGCGCTTCAGGCCAACCTGCCCCCCGGCCCGACGGTTGTCATTGGGCTGATGGTCTTTGGCCTGGTCTTTGCCTTTAACTCAGCCGTTCATTCTTACCTAGTGCTGGCCTATACCGATGACGACAAAGTGGCGCTGAATGTGGGCTTTTACTACATGGCCAACGCGGGCGGGCGACTGGCTGGGACGGTGCTGTCAGGGCTAGTCTTTCAGCTGGCGGGGTTGGTGGGCTGTTTGTGGATCTCAACGGGGTTTGTGTTAGCGGCAGGGCTGATTTCGCTAAGGCTGCCTGATCCAAACGTTTCACATGAAGGCGTTAGATTATAAAGGAAGGTAGCGGAGCCCCTTGTACCGCATGAGATATCGATGAAGCTATCGGGTCTGGGGCTGACCCCCCTGGAGACGGGGGTAAAATCTAAGACATTTGCTGTGGGCATTCGCTGTGGAGGCGCTTGGGTTTTTTGACGTTCTCAAGCATTCATCACTTTTTCTTCTTTGGCGACACTGGCCGCACGTTTCGATAGGGCATCGTATCCCTGGTTCGGCCTAAATTTAGATCATTAAGCAGTTCTTTTTTCTAGAGGAAGCGCGCTCGATGACGCCTCAATCTACTCAAAGCAGCCGCTTTGGCATGTCAAAAAACAGGCGAGCGGTCATCAATCTCATGCTGCTTGGGCTTTTGGGTGGCTCAGCCTATGAGATTGGCGTCCGTGGTGAGCACTGGCCGTTCTCGTCCTATCCGATGTTTAGCAAGACGCGACGAGAGGCGCGGGTTGTCCACTATGCGCTGCTTGCCCTTCCTCAGGACGGCTCTGAGGCATTCCCTTTATATAAGTCAAAACACATTCATCCTTTTCTCTGGTACCGGCAGCGAGAAGCCTTCAGGCGGATGCTCGAAGGCCCAGGCGGCAAGGCAGCGGTCAAAAAGGGCCTGGCAGATACGATAGACCGATACGAGCAGGGTCGTCAGCAAGGGCGACACGATGGCCCCCGGCTGCGGGCGCTGCAGCTATACCGTGTAGACTGGTCGATTGATCCCCATGCGCCGGATCTGGTTAGGAAGGCGGATCGGTCTTTTATCGCTGAAGTGCTGGCAGAAGAGGCGATAGCTGACAGCAAGGAGCCGCTATGACAGGTGTTCATCAGCTGACTCGACGCTGGAACAGGTTCTTTTTTGCCCCTGATGCTGCGGAGAATTTAGCAGTCTGCCGGATTTTGTTTTACGGCGGGCTGCTGGCGCTAAATTGGCATAAAGACTTTGCTGCCTGGGGACAGATCGCAGACGTCTTTTGGATGCCTGAGAAATGCTGGCCCTTTGAATATTTCAACATACCGCTACTTGCCCCGCCCATACTCGGTCTGATGTCGGTTGCCTGGAAAGTCTCTTTGGGGCTGAGCTGCTTAGGGCTGTTAACCCGTCTATCTAGCGTGATGTCGTTCGTGCTCGGATTTTACCTACTGGGGCTGCCACATTGTTTTGGCGATCTGGCCCATGGAGATGCTGCTGCTGTGCTTATTCTGGGCGTCATGACGCTTGCCCGCAGCGGAGATGCCCTGTCGCTTGACAGTACCCTCTGGCCCAGGTCGGTAGCGTCCAGCGGAGAGTATCGTTGGCCAGTCCGAACGGTTTGGCTCATCCTATCGACGGTCTTTTTTGCTGCCGGGTATGCCAAATTGTCACAGGGTGGGTTAGGCTGGGCTTTCTCTGACAATATGTCTTTTATTCTGGCAGAACATCAGTTTCCCCCCGAGCATCCAGAGGCGCTGATTCCGTGGGGTAAGTGGATGGCTCGTCAGAGCTGGCTGGCGCGTGGCCTGGGCCTGGCGACGTTGATTTTAGAAACCGGGTACCCGCTGGCCATGTTTAGCCGACGAGCAAGATTCATTTTTGTCCCTGGAATGTTGTTGTCAGTGGTTGGGTTTCGAGTACTGCTAGGGCCTTCGTTTTTTCCGCTCATCCTGTGCCATGTCTTTTGGGTAAGGTGGTGGCCTCAAAAAAGCCGGGTTATGATTGGCGCAAGCTCTCAGAAACCGCACCTGACCGCTGGCTGAATAGCTGTCTGGCAATACAGCCTGGCGATACAGCCTGGCGATACAGTATTTTTATGGCAAAGTCTGACCGTCATTTTGAAATCACTGAGCTGCAAGACAATCTCAATCGGCGATCGCTGCAATCAGGAATGGTGGCGATGGGGGCTCAGCCTATCAAGTTTGTCATCGGCGTTGGCGGCACGATGGTGCTGGCCCGTCTCTTGGTGCCGGCTGATTATGGGCTATTGGCCATGGCGCAACCCCTGTTGAGCATTGTCGATAGTCTTAGCAACATGGGGTTAGAAACGGCTACTGTCCAGCGCCAAAAGTTTAATCCGGAGCAGGCCAGTGCTATTTTTTGGCTCTCTCTGAAGATCAACGCCCTGGTTATTGGCGGGATGATGCTCTCTGCGCCGTTGGTTGCTCGATTCTACGACCGGCCAGAGCTCACCTCTGTTTTGCTGTGTCTCGCGGTGGGGGCAGCCAGTATCTGTCTGTCGTTTCAGCATCTGTCGCTGCTCAAGCGACAGATGCAGTTTGAGTTGTTGACGGGGGTTGAAACAGCGACTCTGGTGTTGAGTACGGCAGTCGCGATCGCACTGGCCTGGCTAGGGTTTGGATACTGGTCGCTGATTTTACAGCTCACTGTTCTGCAGGTCAGTCGAAGCATCGCCTACTGGATTTTTTGTGACTGGCGGCCCCATCGGATCGAGAATACTGGTCGCTTCACCAAAGACCTGCGCTCGACGCTCTCTTATGGCATCCATCTGACGGGCTTTCGCTGCATCAGCCGAGTCGGCATGAAAATGGATCGGGTCCTACTAGGCTACGCAGGGAGTGCCAGTTCGCTGGGCCTTTATTCGATGGCGTATCAGTGGGCTTATTTTCCCTTTTGGCAAGTCTACCATCCGCTATTTGACGTGGCTATTTCTAGTCTTAGTCGGAGCCTATCGAATCCGGCCCGCTATCGTCTTTACTGCCAGCGGGGCCTGCTGCTGATTTTTGCTGTTTGTATGCCAGCGCTGGCCTATTTGTTTGTCACTGCGCAAGACGTCATCCTGCTGCTGTTGGGGCCGCAGTGGAGTGAGATTGTGCCAATATTTCGGGCTTTGACCGTGGCTGTTTTTGTCGGCATGATGTATCGCGTGACTAAGTGGATTTATGTCTCGGCGGGGGAAACGCAGCGTCAGTTTCGCTGGAGCCTGATCCATACGCCTGTGATGATCGCGGCGATCGCTGTTGGCGTCAGATGGGGAGCCTATGGGGTTGCGGTTGGCTATGCGGTCGGCATGTGCTTATTAAGTTATCCCGCCGTGGTTTACTGCGTGCGACAGTCGCCAATCACCCTGGGCGATTTTATGGGCGCTGTTTGGAGACCGGCGGTCGCCTCGATTTCATCAGCGGCTCTGCTGATTTTGAGCCAGCCGGTACTCCCGACTTTCGGCTTCTTAGTGATCAGGCTGTTTACTGAATGGCTTATCTATGTGGGCTGCTACATCAGTATCTGGCTGATTTTGCCAGGTGGCTACAAGCAGGTAAAACTTTTCGCTGTGATGCTGGTCAACAAGCTTCGCAGCAAATTGACAGGCCCCCGCTGATTTGACCCGATATTTTTGCGACTAGATTTTGTGAATAGAATTTTTACGACGGAGATCGCAGGATGCTAACGGATATTCTCGAACTGGGCGAGCAAACAAAATTGCGATCGCAGGTGGTGGTTATTGGCTCCGGAATTGCAGGGGCTGAGCTAGCGACATTCTTAGCGCGTCACGGCCGGGAGGTGATTCTGATCGAAAGCGGACGCGATCGCTTTGAGCCTTCCATCCAGGCGCTCAACGACGTTGTCTTTTTGGGTAAGCGCCATCGCGAGCTCAATCCAAACTCTTACTACCATCAGTATTTGCCCCCCGAGCTGCGGGGCGTCAGTCGTGTACGCCAGTTTGGGGGCACCAGCAATGTCTGGACAGGAAAATGGAAATACTTACAGCCGTGGGATTTTGAGGGCAGAGCTTGGGTCGCTAACAGCGGCTGGCCCATTCAATTTGAAGATCTCTTAGAGCACTACCGCTCGGCCGCAAAGGACTATGGCTTTGGAGACTTAGAGGCAGAAGCCGTCCGACCAGAGATTGTGGAGCTACGCTCTAAAGCGGCAGCCGGGGGATTAAAATTTAGCAGCTTCTACTGGGAGGAGACCCCGACGCGAACGGCGGTGCGCTTTGGCGACGAAATGCGCCAGTCTAAAAATTTGCAAGTTGTGCTAGGAGCAACTGTGACGGAATTGAAGCTCGACGATTCCTGCCAGCGGGTGACAGCTGCGGTCTGTCGCTCAATGGAAGGTCGAGAGCTGCGGGTCGAAGGTGAAACAGTCATTTTGGCAGCGGGCGCTTTTGAGTCTGCGCGTCTTTTGTTGGCCTCAGACCGTCAGCTCCCCAACGGCATTGGCAATGCTCACAACCTCGTCGGCCGTTTCTATACCGATCATCCCAAGCATCACACGGGCAAGCTCAGGCCCGGAGCCCTCGCCCGGCAGTATGCGAGTGAGCTACAGTACGGTCCAAAGCCGCGTTTCTGCATCTGTTTTGCGCTTGACGACAAGACCCAGCAACAGTACGAACTGCTAGAGCACGTTTTGTACCTGCAGCCCATTTATGAGCGCGTACACCAGCGGGTGGGGCGGCTCTTACGCGGTTTGCCTGCCTGCCGAGACGGCAATGGCACCGTTGGCCACTACCGGGTCAAGTTTGTGACCGAACAAGCCCCCCAAACCAATAGTCTCGTTAAACTGGGCACAGAACGCGATGTGCTCGGCCAGCGAAAGCTAGCAGTGGACTGGTGTTTTACCCAGCAAGATCGAGATTCACTGGAAAAGACTTTACAGCTCCTGACGCAGCGCTTTGCTGAACTTGGCCTGGGCAGCTTTGAGTTTGGCAACGACCCGCCCAGTTTGGAGACGATGACAGACGCCGCCCATCAGATGGGAACCACCCGGATGGCAAGTCGGCCTGAAGCGGGTGTAGTTGACCCAAACTGCCGAGTCTTTGGCACCGAAAATCTTTATATCGCCAGTTCGGCAGTGTTTCCGACAGGCCCCTCCTACTCGCCTACGTTCACTATTTTGGCGCTCGCTCGCCGCCTTGGCCAGCATCTGCTCGAACCCTCTTTAAGGGAATCTAGCGTTCTTTAAGGACACGGGCAGACTGCGCCGCTGAGCGAGGCGCGTTGACAAATCTAAGCCATTTAGCTTTGAGCGGTGAGCCCAGCCGGGCAACGACGTGGATAGGGGCTACCTGGGCCGCCTCAGCCAGGGCCCTGACGGCGGCCCGGCGGTAGCCGTTACGATTGAGCATGTAGGCGTGATTAAAAATAAAGTCTGATACCGACCGAGGGGGGGCGGCGGCAAAGACGGCCCGATGCTTTTGCTGTAGTTGGGCAAAGCTTTGCTGTCGCCGCGCCAAGCTACCTGAGACACGAGGGCCGTCGTGAACCGAGAGTCGATAGGTGACGGTCGACAGCCCTAGCAGAGAACAGACCGGGTTGAGTCGTAAGAACAGCTCCGTGTGGACCCGAGAGGCAAAAGATTCGTCAAAGCCACCGATGCTCAACAGCACACTGCGCTCGACCACCAGCGTCTGTTTAGATGCAAAGGACTGCTGTGGCGAGATCGGCTCTAAGCAAAAATGTTTGCCTTTGGCCAGCGTTGGCGGCAGGTGGGTTTTAACGATTTGCCCCTGGGGGTTGACCTCGGCCAGCCCAGAGAGAACGCCGACGGGGCCAGGCAAATCAGCGCTGGCTAAGGCTGCCAGAGAGACTGCGGCCATCTGGGGCAGCAGTTCGTCGTCGTCATCTAGGTAGGTAATCCAGCGGGCGGTGGCGGCGCGGGCTCCGACGTTGCGAGCAGCGGAGCCGCCCCGGTTGGGGGCTAGACGAACGATTTTGACTTGGGGGTAGTCGGGGAGCTCAACCGGGGGGGTCGAGCCGTCGTCTACCACGATAATCTCGATGTCGTCGAGGGTCTGTGCGATCGCGCTGCGCACCGCCCTTAGCAGAAGCTGGGGACGGTTGTGGGTTGGGATAATAATGCTCAGCTGCGGTGTTGGCACGAGGGTAAGGGGTTTACGGTGAGATGGGAGAGAAAATACAGTTTTGTTTCTAGGGTTTTGTTTCTAGGGGGTTGCTGCCTCTGTGGGGGCGACTGACTGCCTGGATTTTTCCCAAAAGAAGCCCACCGTCATGGCGACCTGGGAGACTAAAAACAAGCCCGACAGAACAATCTGAAATATCCCCAGCCGCTGTCTGATGGGATAGGTCAACAGGCCGAGATAAAACGAAAGGGGCTCAACTTTAATTTTGCTTTCAGCCCGGCTCGCGCGGGCCGTATGAAAATAAAAAGCGCCGCGCCCGTAGCTGAAATGCTGTTTCCAGAACGATCGCAGTGAGAGATCGTGGGCATGGGAGATTTTGACCTCTGGCGCATAGACCATGGGGTAGCCGCGCTGTAGCCAGCGATCGCACAGCTCTCTGTCTTCGGAGGCAATTCGTAGCTTTGTATCAAAGCCGCCCACCGTCAAAAACGTCTGCTTGGCCATACCCATGTTGTTAGAGGTAAAAAAGCGAATTGATTTCTGAGGGTGACGATCGTGGAAATAGCTGTAGAGATAGTCGATAAGCTGCTGCGACGCGGCTGAATAGGGGTTGTGGCTGAGGGCGTTGAGGGTGTGCCCCCCAACCAGCCCGTCGGGGGTCTTTTGTAAATGCGATGCGATGTTTGAGAGCCAGTCAGGATGAGGAATACAGTCATCGTCAGTAAAGGCGATGTAGTCTCCTTTCGCGCACGAGACGCCGTGATTACGGGCGGCACCGGGGCCCGCATTGGGCTGTTTAATCAGGCGAATGTCTAAATCGTCTGATACGGGGGCGACCACCGATGAGAGATCGGTTTCACTGCCGTCGTCGACCACCACCACCTCAAACCGATCGCGAGGGTAGTCTAATGCCTTGAGCGACTCGAGGCAGGCGGCCAGCTGGCGGGGACGATTGTAGGTCGGAATTACAATTGAAAACGTCAGGGGCGAAAAGGGTGAGGGCGAAGACAGGGAGGGGCTGTCAAGATTCATGGGCTTTAGATCTATGACTAAGGATTACGACTAAGGATTACAAATTGAACTCGAGGCCAGGGGGGCTGGCCAGATAGAGATAGAAAGTCTCATCTACAACGACTTTGCCTTTCAGGGTCGCCAGCGGTTGGAGGGTTAGATTGGGGATCGGCTGCTCTAGCGCCTCGGTCAGGGCCAGCACCACGGGCTGTTCGCTGCGGCTAACAAACGCTTGAATTTGGGTCACCAGTTCGGCCTGAGGAATGTCTTGCTCAAGTTCCCAAAAGCTGCCAAAGGCTTGGCGGTTAGGATAGTAGATTTGCTTAGACAAATATCCCGAAAGGGTGGCTGCTTGTCGGTCGCGGTAGCCCAAAATGGTCAGGTGGTCGAGCTGGTGCGATCGCAAATAGTCAGCGGTCATCCGACTCGCTGAAAAAGGCTGGCTAAAGTCGGTGGAATAGGCCATTACCCCGGCCAGGACTTGACAGCTCAAAAGCCCAGTCAGAAAAGACTTTTGCCATTGTGAGGAGAGCGGGTCTAGCCAGGTCTGAGCCTCCCGAAGTTTCGACCAGGTCATCGAAACCCGGTCAGCTGGCTGGCTCAAGCTGCCTGTGCTATCGTCTGTGTTAGCCAGCCACAAACACGCGACTAAAAGAATAAACAGGTGGCCGTGGTGGCGCAAAAAACCCCCAAAAAAGAAGTAGCTAAACAGTAGATGAACGACCGTGCCAGCGGCATAAACGCAGAGCCACTTGGGTCGATACCAGAGGACTCTGACGACCGCTGAGACCAGCACCAAGGACAGCAGAAAGGCCAAAATCTTGCCGACTTGGAGCTCTGCGATCGCAGGCAGATGATGGGAATCAAGCAGGGCATTGCCGCCCCAAAAGGCATCTCGCCAAAACTCAGGAATGGGCACATAGCTGCGCCAGACATGGGCACCCGTATCAAGCACCCGCTCTGTCGGTAAGCGCCAGGTTGGGGCGTCATTGACCATTCTGACCCCAGGCAGACTGCCGACCGAAAAGCTGCTGTCAACTCGCTTGATTTGTAAGTAGCACGTTAGCCAGCTGAGCCAGAGCCAACCCATGCCCCCCCAAAACCAGCCCACGCTGAGCCGTTGGCGGGTTAGCGGCCAGAGCAAAGCAATCGATAGGGCCCCGCTCAGAAATAAACCATAAACGCTGGTGTTGGCCAGCAGGCCCAGCACCCCAAACGGCAGAATCAGCGCGTTCCAGGCCATATTTCCAGCGGCCAGCTGGGTCTGATACCGACCGTATAAGCTACAAAACAAAAAAACAAAAAACACCCCTAGCGCGTAGCTGCGGCTGATCACGGCATATTCATAAAGGTTAAAATAGCCAAACGCCAGCAGCGTTCTTTGGAGCTGGGTAAAAGGTGAAAATCTAGCAATTAGATACACGCTAGCGGTGGCGACTGTCAG
>JBCBZL010000419.1:0-2794 GCA_039815385.1 Cyanobacteria bacterium P01_A01_bin.114 | reverse complement strand
CGAAGCACCGCTGGCTCCCCCCATTGCGGCAGCTCTCCAAAATGCCACGATTGACTTGGGCCTTGCCTGGCAGGCGCTGCAGCGGTTACAGGCCGAACGCGACTGGGTTCTCGTAGAAGGACTCGGAGGACTTGGGTCGCCCGTCACCGATGAAATGACCGTAGCCGACCTAGCGGCGAGTTGGCGGCTGCCGGTGGTGCTGGTGGTGCCCGTCAGGCTGGGTGCGATCGCAAATGCCGTGGCCAACGTGGCTCTGGCCCGTCAGACGGGGCTACAGCTTCAGGGCATTGTGCTCAATTGCACCACCCCTGCTACCGCCGTAGACCTTGCTCAGCTAGCCCCCACCCCCCTGATCGAACGCTTGACTCAGGTTCCCATCTTAGGTGTTTTGCCCCATTTAGAGCCCCCTGAAAATCTAGAGCAGCTGACTACCGCAGCTCGGCAGCTAACGCTAGAGGCCCTCATGCCAGAACCTTTTTGGAATAAAGCCTACGCGTTAGATTGATAGAACGCAGACTGCTAACGCTCAAAAATCTGTCAAGATAAAAGGGCTATCTTGCCTGATTGGCATCTAAAGGCACTTGCGTAAGGCCTGGGCTCAGACTTATGACTTCTTCAACTCTATTTCCTCGCGCATCGGCCAATCTCTCAGCGGTGCGGGCCGAGATCGAAGCTCTGCAAACTCAGCTGGTGAACTGGCGACGGCAGATTCATCAAAAGCCTGAGCTGGGGTTTCAAGAAATCTTGACAGCCCAATTTGTGCAGCAAAAACTGACCGAGTGGGGCATTCGCTTTCAAAGTGGTATTGCTAAAACGGGCATCGTGGCTACAATTTCTGGCACTGCTCAGGGAGCGGCCTTAGGAAATCAGCCAGTGCTGGCGATTCGGGCTGATATGGATGCGCTGCCCATCCAAGAACTCAATGACGTGCCCTATCGATCGCAGCACGATGGCAAAATGCATGCCTGTGGCCATGATGGCCATGTCACCATTGCCCTGGGAACCGCCTATTATTTATCAAAGCATTGCGATCGCTTCTCAGGCACGGTCAAGATCATCTTTCAGCCCGCTGAGGAAGGCCCTGGTGGGGCTAAACCGATGATTGAAGCGGGGGTGCTGCAAACCCCTGAGGTGGATGCCATTATCGGTCTGCATCTGTGGAATAACCTGCCGTTGGGCACCGTTGGGGTGCGCAACGGCCCGATGATGGCCGCGACCGAATTTTTTCACTGCACCCTGCAAGGGCGCGGCGGGCACGGGGCGATTCCGCATCAAACGGTGGATGCAATTGTGGTGGGGGCGCAGGTGGTGTCTGCAGTGCAGACGATTGTGGCGCGCAACATCAATCCGCTGGAGTCGGCAGTGGTGACGATTGGTGAGTTTAAGGCTGGGACTGCGGTCAATGTGATTGCTGACAGCGCCCAGATTAGCGGGACGGTTCGCTATTTTGAGCCGAGCTATCGAGATTTGATTCCGCAGCGGCTAGAGCAGATTATTGCTGGGGTTTGTCAGAGTCATGGTGCAACCTATGACCTTAACTATCAGCACCTGTATCCGCCTGTGATTAACGATCCAGATATTGCCGATCTGGTGCGCTCGGTAGCGCTGTCGGTGGTTGAGACGCCTGCGGGGGTGGTGCCTGAATGCCAGACAATGGGCGGCGAAGATATGTCGTTTTTCTTGCAGGAGAAGCCGGGCTGCTATTTTTTCTTGGGGGCGGCGAATTCTGAAAAGGGGCTGGACTTTCCTCACCATCATCCCCGGTTTGACTTTGACGAGACGGCCCTGGGGATGGGCGTGGAGATCTTTGTGCGGTGCGTTGAAACGTTTTGCGCTCCCTAATTTATACGGGCAACCTTTCCCTCTTCCCCTTTCGGCCTTTCGCCCTTAAAATCGATGCTATCTTGGCGTCTCGGTTGAACCCCTATGGCTCTCAATGAGGAAATTCCTCGTCTGCGCGATTTGCTGCCAGCCTCTGGGCGCATGAAAATTCGGATTGTGAGCAATCCGCGTCAGGTAGAGGTCATCAAGGCGGAGTTTCCAAAACCCTGGAAGTCAAGTCGTTTAGTCTCACTTAATTTTGATCTGTGGCAGTCGTTGTCGATCGCCCAGCGCGATTTGCTGTTCCTCCGGGCAGCGGCCTGGATTGAGACGGTGCAGCCTCTCAGAATAGACGTTTACCAAGGGGTGGCTGCGGCGGGGCTGCTGGGCTTTTTGGTAGAGCTGTCGCAGTTTGACGCGATTGGGGTACTCACGGCGGGCGGGCTGACGGCGTTTGCGGGGGCTCAGATTTGGCGTAACAGCCGGGGCACCCAAGCTGAAGTCGCCGCAGATGAGGCAGCTATCAAGATTGCTCAACGACGGGGCTATACCGAAGCAACGGCAGCCCAAGAGATGCTAGCCGCAATCGAGGCGACGGCTCGGTTGGAAGGACGCTCAAATCTCAGTTTTTCTGAGCTGACGCGGACTCAGAATTTGCGTGCGATCGCGAACTTAGGCGCGGCTTCTGCGCGGAAGTGAGGGGAAGGGGGAAAGGCGAAGGGGGAAAGGGGAAAGGCGAAGGGGGAAAGGCGAAGGGGGAAAGGCGAAGGGGGAAAGGGGAAAGGGGAAAGGGGAAAGAGCGAGAGTGGGAGGAAAAAAACAAACAGATCAAGCCCACTGTTCACAGCAAAAAACTCTGGTGCCAATTCAATGCATGATCTCTGCGTGAAACTAGCGCGTTACTGAACCTAATGGTCCTTTGTTCAGTGGTAACGGCATCAAATTCATTTTTAGCTATAACTTCAATAGTATT
>JBCBZL010000086.1:0-15474 GCA_039815385.1 Cyanobacteria bacterium P01_A01_bin.114 | reverse complement strand
TTGAAGAAGCCATCGAGTTTTATCAGGCCGCTGGCAACTCCCGCGCCCGCGCCAATGACCTGCTAGGCCAGGCCAATACCAATAGCAACCTAGGCGATGCCTACCTGGCCCTAGGTCGCCAGGGCCGTGCACTGGGGGCCTATCGTCTTGCCCTCAGGCTGGGGCGCGAAACTAACAGCGAGTCTGTGCAGCTACAGGCGTTGGATGGGCTGATTCAGATTTATCGCGATCGCGAAGACTGGACTCAGGTTCGCAGCTACGTGGATGACCGCATCGCCCTCACCCTCAACAGCAACAGCGAGTGGCAACAGCTCATGACCCTGCGCCACCTGGGGCAGTATTACGAAGCCGTCGGTGAGCTATCTTCGGCCCAACTGACCTACCGTCGAGCGCTCGCCCTAGCCCAGGCCTTAGAGCAAAAGAGCCTCGAAGGAGAGCTGTCCAATCGGCTAAGGGTGATTTCAAGCGCCCTTAGAGACTGATCCTGAGACCGGCTCTGACACCGGCTCCGACACCGGCTTTGCCATAGGCGCACCCTCGACTTTTGACGGGGCGGTCGGCAAGGTGGGGGAAGCACTCACAGTCCCCTGGGCAGGCATGCTTCCGTTTGAGGTTGAGAGGGGCAACGGGTTTCGAGCCTTGATCAGGCTGATAGCGTGGTCGACACTCTCCGGCAAAATCACCACCAATCCCTCATCGGGGGCAGTTTCTAACGCCGATTCGATGGCGTCGGTCTCATCCAATATCGTTTCGTAGTCACAGCCTGTCTTAGCTTGCTCAATACCCGTTTCAATTAAGGCTGCGGCCTCGCCTCGCGGGCGGCCTCGGGTATCGCTGTCTTCTTTGACAACAACCCGCTCAAACATTTGTGCGGCCAGGGTGCCCAGGGTGACAAAATCCTCATCGCGGCGGTCCCCCGGCCCGCCGACAACCCCGATGCGCGGGCCGGGCCAGTTGTTGACAAATCCAGCCAGTGCTTGGTAGCTGGCTGGATTGTGGGCATAGTCAACCAGGGCATGGTAGCGATCCAGATTAAACAGATTCATGCGGCCCGGCGTCTGCTCGCTAGAAACCTCAAAGCTGCTCAGGCCCTGGCGAATAATATCGATATCTATCCCCTGGCTAAAGGCGGCCAAACTAGCCGCCAGGGCGTTGGCAATCATAAACGGTGCTCGTCCTGCCAGGGTGAGTGGCAGATGCACGGCCCGTTCGATTCTCAAGATCCAGTCGCCTTTGAGGATGCTCAAGTAGCCATTTTCATAAACAGCGGCTAGCCCTCCAGCAGCGGTATGGCTGGCAATTAAAGGATTATCTGCATCCATAGAGAAGTAAGCGATCTGAGCCTGGGTGCGCTCTGCCATGGCAGCCACCAGCGGATCATCGGCGTTGAGCACTGCATAGCCATTGGGGCGGGCGACTTCGGCAATAACGCCTTTAACTTTGGCCATGTCCTCAATGGTGTGAATCCCTCCCAGTCCTAGGTGATCGGCGGCAACGTTGAGCACAACACCCACATCGCAGCTATCAAAGGCGAGCCCAGCGCGTAAAATACCGCCGCGCGCCGTTTCTAACACCGCGATCTCAACCGTGGGGTCTTGCAAGATAACCTGAGCACTCTGAGGGCCAGTATTATCACCCGGTTCGGCTAAATAATTACCAATGTAAATGCCGTCAGTGGTGGTATAGCCCACTACTTTCTGAGTCTGTCTAAACAGATGGGCTGTGAGGCGGGTAGTGGTGGTTTTGCCATTGGTGCCAGTAATCGCCACGATGGGAATGCGACTCGGCTGTCCCGGCGGAAAGAGCATGTCAATTACCGGCTCAGCTACATTGCGAGGGATCCCTTCGCTGGGGGAAAAGTGCATGCGAAACCCTGGGGCGGCATTGACTTCTACAATCACCCCGTCAACATCGCGCAGCGGTTGAGTGATGTCGTCGGTCACAACATCTATACCAGCGATGTCAAGGCCGATGATTTTAGCAATCCGCTGGGCCAGCCAGATATTGGCGGGGTGAATATCGTCGGTGCGATCAATAGCAATCCCACCGGTGCTGAGATTGGCGGTGGCTCTGAGGTAGCAGACTTCAGCTTCGTCTAAAACGGTGTCGAGGGTATATCCCTGCTCGTCTAATAGCTTCCAGGAGGTGCGATCGACTTCAATCTTAGTGAGTACATTGTCATGACCTAGCCCGCGCCGAGGATCCCGATTAGCGTTTTCAATCAGTGCTTCGATGGTAGAGCGGCCATCGCCAACCACATGGGCAGGCACGCGCTCAGCCACCGCCACCATTCGGCCATTGATCACCAAAATACGATGGTCCCTGCCTGGATAGTAGCGTTCAACAATCACCCCGGTTGAAACAGCGCGGGCAGCTTCATAGGCGGTTTCGGCTCGAGCCCCATCGCGAATATTAATCGTGATGCCTCGGCCATGATTGCCATCTAGGGGTTTGATCACCACAGGGAACCCCCCGACGGACTGGATGGCATCTTTGAGCTCATCTAGGTAATGGATGACAGTGCCTCGAGGGACCGGAACCCCGCAGTCCCTCAGCATTTGTTTAGTGCCTTCTTTATCGCAGGCCAACTCTACGCCGAGGATGCTCGTTTGGCTGCTGAGCGTTGCCTGGATGCGTTTTTGATAGATGCCTTGACCAAACTGAATCATCGCCCTCGCCCGCAGCGGCATCCAAGGAATCCCCCGGCGAGCCGCTTCTTGAACAATGGTTTCTGTGCTGGGGCCGAGGGCGGCCTCAGCCCGGAGTTCTTGTAAATCGGCAAAATCTTGGGCCAGCTCAGACTCTGGATAGGAGCCCGTTTCAATGAGGTAGTTCCCGAGGCGAACGGCGGCCCGCGCCGCGTAGCGTCCAGCTTGCTCATTTTGGTATTCAAAGACCACCTGATAGACGCCCGTTTCGGTTTGGCTGGCCTGAGTCAGCCCAAAGCTGACTGGCATACCCGCCAGGGCCTGCAATTCTAAGGCCACTCGCTCGACAACATGGGCCAGACTGACACCGCTCTTCAGCTGATCTGTAAAGCTTTCGTGGGCGGTGCGCTGATGGGCAGCGCTGGTGGGGTCACTATCGGCCTCCTCCGAAATTTGCTCAATGGGGTGATCTTGAAGGCTAGGCAAACAGGCTAAAAGCCCCGTACAAAAATCAGGAACCTTATGGGAAGGACGATCGCTGGCATCTTCAAGGTCTAGCTGCAAGACAATGAGCTTAGCGTATTGGGTACTCCAATAATTTGGACCTCTTAGCGTTAGCGTTTTAAGGATTTTCATAGTGAGGCAGATGGAGAACAGATTTAGCTGGACAAAAGCTTAGGAGCCAGATAAGCACGCTTGCCTGTTTTGAAATGGCCTGCCTGTTTTTTGCAGCTTGCCTATTTTTTGTGAACGATATGACAGGCGCTTTTTTATCACAGACCCTATGGCAGGCCGCAAGATAGACTCGTCGAGCAAGATAGGCCCGCTCAGCATTGGGAATAGCTGACGGAGGGCACTATCCCTTTCTAAAAGGTAGATCGAATTTTCTTCAAGTTTATTTACCCAAAGCATGAGTTTATGTTCGCAGGGAGCCCTTACACCTCTTGTTGACCTGATCTAGACCTGTCGTTTGCTCGCGAGAAAAACCAGGCAAAACTCAAGTAGCCGGATGTGGCTAGAACCCAATGACAGATGTAAGGCGCTTATGTAAGACGCTTAGAAAAGCTTAGTCAGGGGTGGGGTGGGGCGATTTTAGACAGCGATTTTCAAGATCATATCGATCGCCGTGCACTAAAACATGAACCCTTAGATTATGAATGCAAATGGGGTCTGACGATCTAATCTCAGGCTGATTGGTATAAAACATCTGCATTGGATCAACTACGGTAACGGTGCCCTTGCCGATCACCTGGAAAACGCCTCGCTCATAAAATTGGGTGCAGGTGTCTTCGTCAATGCCGATCGCAATCCGATCGGGCTGAACTGCGATCGCACTCATCAAACGCGCCATCCGATTGCGATTGTGAAAATGCTGATCCACGATCACTTCAGGGATAATCCCTAGGCCAGTTGCCATATCTACCAACGAGCGATTGGGAGATTCACCGCTGCCGCCTCCTGCGATCATGTGTTCGCCCATGATGGCGGCCCCGGCGCTGGTGCCCGCCAGCGTCAGCTCACCGGCCTGCGCACGACGTCTAATCTGGTCGATAACTGGGGTATCGGCCAGCAGCCCGCACAGGCGAACCTGATCTCCGCCCGTGATAAAGACGCCTGTGCAGTCATCGAGATAGCTTTGCCAAAGCGGATCTTCACTTTGGGCGCGATCGCGAATGTCGATCACAACAATAGATTTGGCCCCCATCTCTTCAAAGATGCGGCGATAGCGCTCAGCTGTGGCAACCGGCTCACGGGAAGCACTGGGAACGATCGCAATGCGCGCATCCATGCCGCCGCTCGCCGCAAAAAAGGTTTGCAAGATCTCGCGGCCATGGACCTTATCTTCGGCACCGCCAATCACTAAAACAGACATCGGTAAGGGAGGCGTCATCCTGGCTGGGCTGAATGGAACTCTAGCAGTATAGACTTACCATTTTTGCTGAAGTCAGGTCGATAGACCAGATAAATTGTTATTACCTCATGAGCAATGGCCCTCTCGCCCTCTCAAACTATGACCGCTTTGCGATTTGACATCGTTAGCCTGTTTCCCGACTTTTTTACCTCGCCCTTGGGCTCGGGCCTGCTGGGCAAAGCCTTAGCCAGGGGCATTGCCGCTGTACACCTGACCAACCCCCGCGATTTCACCACAGACAAGCATCACAAAGTAGATGATGAACCCTACGGCGGCGGGGTTGGGATGGTGATAAAGCCAGACCCTATTTTTGCCGCAGTTGAGTCACTGCCGAGGCTGCCACGACGTCAGGTGCTGCTGACCACCCCCCAGGGCCAGGTGATGGACCAGCCCATGTTTCGTGACTGGGCCACCCAGTGGGATCAGCTGATCATCCTCTGCGGCCACTACGAAGGGATTGACGAACGGGTCTTAAATATCGTCGATCGCGAAATTTCCCTGGGGGATTTTGTCTTGACCTGTGGTGAGATCCCGGCGCTGACGCTGCTAAACGGCGTTATTCGGCTGCTACCCGGAACCGTTGGCAAGGTTGATTCGATCAAAAATGATAGCTTTGAGGTCGGCCTGTTAGACTACCCCCACTACACCCGGCCCGCCGTATTTCGCGATTGGGCCGTACCGGAGGTTTTACGCTCGGGGAACCACGAGGCGATTGAGCAGTGGCGGCAGCAGCAGCAGCGCGATCGCACTCGGCAGCGGCGACCTGACCTCTATGAACGGTGGCTGGCTCAGGATGAAGAATCAACAGATTTTAGAGAGCTTTGAGTATGGATATCCGCATTGGTAACGGCTACGACATTCATCGCCTGACCCCCGAGCGACCGCTGATTTTAGGGGGGGTCAAAATAGAGCACTCCCTGGGGCTGCTGGGCCATAGTGATGCGGATGTGTTGACCCATGCCATTATGGATGCCCTGCTGGGAGCGCTGAGCCTGGGAGACATTGGGCTATATTTTCCGCCCAGCGATCCGCAGTGGGCAGGGGCAGATAGTTTGATGCTGCTGGGGCAAGTGCATCGGCTAATACAGTCAAAGGGCTGGTCGATTGGTAACTTAGATAGTGTGATTGTGGCAGAGCAGCCTAAGCTCAAACCCCACATTGAGGCGATGCGATCTCGGCTGGCCCAGCGGTTAAATCTACAGCCGGGTCAGATTGGCATTAAAGCCACCACCAACGAAAAATTAGGGCCAACCGGTCGTGAGGAGGGCATTGCTGCTTACGCAGTGGCACTTTTAAAGAAAGCGGATTAGGCTAACGGATACGTCCCAGGATAGGTGACTGGCAAGCAAACTTTGAGTTTACTAGAGCAAGCCAAGCTCGCTAAAGCGAGTAGAAGCAGCTCCAAAGGGTGCAGGGCCCTGGACAATTGCAAGAATGATTCTGGCAACGGTTCCAGATGGGGCAGGTGCCATTCAAGAGCCATTAAGTAAAGTTAAGCGCATTGACTTTTTCCAACCCCCCTTACCGTGAAAAAGTCTTTAGATATACTTCTTTGTGTTTCGTAATTTAATACCATTTTAAGAATTCTTCAGAAATGTAAGGAGTTTTCTTATATCCTTGAGGAGCCTCCGTATTAGCGGGAATAAGACTTTGATCAAGGTGCGGGAGATTCTGAGCACAGATTCTAACTCGTGTCCTTTCGGGAATTCGCTAGATAGGTTAGCTAAATTCCGAAAGTCGCTCGTGGAAAGTTTTCAGAATGATGTGAGTGATTGGAATTCCCTTCCAAGCTTGATCAGGAATGGATGTAGAGGTGATATCTATGGGTGCAATGAGTCAGGCAGCGACAATTTCTAAGGTCTCGTCAGGTTTGGTTAATTCGCCTGAGCGGGGTACCCCTAAGCTGGGAGCCCAGCCTGTTAAGTCCCATCTGGGGTGGTTCAAGACCATTCCCCCCGAGCGGATCGGGCTGAATGGCGAGTACGACTACTATGGCCTCTCAAAGCGCGTGTATCAGCATTTAAACGATCTGGTGGGCACGTCTATTATGCAGCGCCTCAAGGTGCGGCAGCGCGGTCGGGTCATTTTGCTCAGCGGCTATGTCCCAACAGCAAAACTTTTAGAGCAGCTCAAGCAGGCTACCCTCAGCGTCGAAGGTGCAGATGCGGTTGAGACTTGCGTGATGTCTATTGAGGCTAGCTGGGCAGCCTCTGCTTAGGGCTTCGGCTTCATTAAAACTAGGCCAGCCAGACTAGGCCAGCGGGTTGGGGCCGCTCGGTGAGAACCTGAGACGAACCAGTGACAGCATCAAAATAATCAAAAACATCACGAGGCCAATCGTGCAGGCATAGCTCATTTCGAGTTCTTGAAAAGCCTGCTCGTAGACATAGTAGACCACCGTTTTGCTGCTGCTGCGGGGGCCGCCTTGGGTCATGATAAAGACCTCTTCAAACACTTTGGTGGCGGCGATCGCAGAAATCACGGCGACCAGAAATAGGTAGGGCCGCATCAGGGGAACGGTAATATCCCAGTGCTTACGCCAGCCATCAGAGCCGTCCATGGCGGCAGCTTCGTATAGGTCTTGGGGAATGCTTTGCAACCCAGCCAGGTAGATCACCATGTAATAGCCCAGACCTTTCCAAACGGTGACGGCCATGACGCTAAACAGCGCCAGGTCAGGGCTGGTGAGCCAGGGGATCGGCTCTAAGCCGAGTCCTTGGCCAAGCTGGTTAAGCAAACCTGTCTCGGCGTAAAGCCAGCGCCAGGCGATCCCGGCGACGACCATCGAAATCACCACCGGGGTGTAATAAGCCACTCGAAACCAGCGAATACCCCGCAGTTTTTGGTTGGCGAGAATGGCGAGCCCGAGGGGTGCGATCGCCAAAATAGGCACCACGCCGATGAGATAGATCACCGTATTGCCCAGGGTTTGCCAAAATGTTTTGTCTTTGAGCAGGCGCTGAAAATTTTCCACCCCGACCCACTGAGGCGGCTGGGTAATGTCATAGCCGTATTCGGTGAAGCTCAAATAAAACGCCTGAAGGGCGGGCCAAAACACTGTTAACCCGAGCACGACCAGGGCCGGAGCGAGAAATAAATAGGGCGTCAGCTGCTGGCGAGAAAATTTCACAGGGCTTGAATGATAGGGCTTGAATGATATAGAGATCAAAGCTGATCCTAAGGGGAGTTGAAGATTTCCTTGTACCGATCTGTTTGCACCGATCTAAATTATTTTGGGAGACCCTTGGGATCTAGCTATGGTATTACGTTCTGGCTTGGAGCGTTTGTACTATTTGATGGACGGGCCTCTGCTAAGGTGAGTTTGGAAAACTGATGTTTGTCTTACTTTCTCAATGACTGTTCTGATCGCCGATCGCGAAACTCAGCTCCGGGAGATCCGCAACGGTTTGCGCCCTGGTCAGCGTCGACTGGCAGACTGGCAGGGAGGGCCGCTGGCGGTCTCAGCAGTGCCTGGCTCAGGCAAATCGACGGGGATGGCGGCGGGGGCAGCGATTGCGATCGCTCGGTATGGCCTACACGCCCGCAGGCAGCTGGTGCTAGTCACCTTTACCCGATCGGCGGCGGCAAATCTCAAGGCTAAAGTTCGGCGGCATCTGCGAGATTTAAATTTGCCGCAAAATAGCTTTGTCGTACAGACCCTCCACGGGTTAGCCCTCAACATTGCCACCCGCAATCCAGAAATCTCGGGCATTAATTTAGAAACCACCACGCTGGTGTCGCTCAATCAGAGCAATCGTTTGATTCGAGCGGCGGTTGAGCAGTGGATTGTGACCCATCCAGCCCTCTATCAGCGGCTGATTGAAGGCCGACAGTTTGATGGAGAAGAAGCCGAACGGCTGCGGCGACAGTCGGTGTTGCGCACCGAGGTGTTGCCAAATTTAGCGTATACCGTGGTGCATGAAGCCAAGAGCTCTGGCCTGCTGCCTGAGGCACTGGCTGAGCTGGCCCGCAATCTAACCCAGCGTCTGGCAGATAATGAATCTGACTATGACGTGCTCAATGTCGCGGCGGGGCTCTACGATCGCTATCAAGAGCTCCTGCAGCGGCGGGGCCTAATTGACTATGACGACATGATCTTAGCGGCGCTGAGGGCGCTCAAAGATCAGGACCTGCGAGAACTTTGGCAAAGCCGTGTCTTTGCCATCTTTGAAGACGAGGCCCAAGACTCCTCCCCGCTGCAAACTCGGCTGCTCGAGATTCTGGCAATTGACCCTGAGCACCCAGACACTCTGCCAAATCTGGTCAGGGTGGGCGATCCCAATCAGGCGATTAACTCGACCTT
Source organism: Cyanobacteria bacterium P01_A01_bin.114 (assembly GCA_039815385.1). Lineage (GTDB taxonomy): Bacteria > Cyanobacteriota > Cyanobacteriia > Phormidesmidales > Phormidesmidaceae > SIO4C1. The sequence continues at coordinate 6,611 of JBCBZL010000086.1, read as the reverse complement.
TACGCCTGCCGATCCGGTTTTCTTTAATCAGTTTTGCGATCGCTGCGCCCAGTTATCACTCAATGATCTATCACTCAACGATTTATCACTGAACGATTTATCACTGAACGATTTATCGCTCGAGGGTCAAACGCGTCTGGCCACCATCGACCAGGCCGGGCGCAGCAGTGCGCTGATCATGAAGACTGCTAATTTTGTGCTGGATTGGGTCAATCAGCATTCCCCCCTCAGCGGTAGCGAAAAACCCTTTCGGCCCCAGGATATTCTGCCAGTACCGCCCAACGATCCGCAGATTGATGCCAACCCTGCCCCCTTGGCTAGGGGGGTAGTGCTCAAGAAACCTGAGGACATCATTCAATCTGTGCGCCAGCTGGCGCAGCAGGTGGTCGAGCTAGCTGAGGCTGAGGCTGAGGCTAGTCTCAGCCTGGCGGTGCTGGTGCGCGAAAACCGCCAGGGACGATTCGTGCGAGAGCTGCTTGAAGATCCCGATCAGCTAGGGTTTGACTTTAGCAAAACGGGCATTCGGGTGTACGACGTGGGGCAGCGCGATCGCAAAACCCATATTCCCCTTGAAATGCTGCGGCTCCTGCAGTTTATAGAGCGGCCCCATTCTCCTGATTACCTCAAAGCCGCCCTGCGGGTGCTCGTTGATCGTCAGCGAGTACCCACGCAAGATTTGAATCCGCTGGCGATTGCCCCCGAACAGTTCCTCTATCCAGGCCCCCTCGACCCTCCGTTTGAGGCTGAGGCGGCCCGCGCCGCTCGGCGCTACTGTACCGGGCTGCTGCGCGCCCGACTAGAGCTACCGGCCTACCATCTGATTCCCTTCTTTGGCTCTAGCCTGGGCTATGACCAAAGTGAGCTCGCCACCGCCGATAAGCTCGCCGCCCGGCTGGCCCAGCAGACCGCCGAAGAGAATACCCTCAGCGCCATGATCGCAGCGCTCCAAGAGATCGTCAGTGCCGAACAGTTTGACGCCATCGAAGCCGAAAACACCGAATCGATCTATACCAAGCCCGGTCAGCTCACAATCATGACTATGCACAAAGCCAAAGGGCTCGACTGGGACGCCGTCTTTCTACCCTTTCTCCACGAACGTCAGATCCCCGGCACCGTCTGGGTGCCCCCCCAGACTGAGTTTCTCGGCGATTTTACCCTGGCCGAGGTGGCCCGCGCCCAGATCCGCGCCCACACCCACAGCGACCTTAAAAATAAGCCGATCCCCGATGTTTGGACTGCGTGGCAGCAGGCCGCCGCTCTCAAAAAAGCCGAAGAATATCGCCTACTCTACGTGGCCATGACTCGTGCTAAACGGTTTTTATGGCTGTCTGCCGCCCAGCAGGCCCCCTTTACCTGGAGTAAACCCGAAAATCTTCAAGCAGCAGCGCCCTGTCCGGTGATGCCTGCCTTGGCTAGACATCTTGCGGATGGGGAAGTTTGAAAGGGCGAAGGGCGAAAGGCGAAGGGGGGAAAAGGCGAAGGGGGAAAGGCGAAGGGCGAAGGGGGGAAAAAGGCGAAGGGGGAAAGGCGAAGGGCGAAGGGGGAAAGGGCAAAGTGACGTAGGGTGGGTTACGGGTTGCCAATATCTTTCGAGACCATCAGCCGCATTAAACCCACCATCTGACAGTTGAGTGTCTGGTGAGTGTCTGGCAGTTAAGTGTCTGGAAGGTTACAGATTGTCATGCAGCGCGATGAGGCTCCCATCCGCCAGCGAAAATAAGAATTGTAGACAGCCTCTCGAAATACCTTATGACTCGCGCCGTGATCAAATTTTCGTCTGAAGACTGTGGCATCTGTCACAAGATGTCGTTTTACGATGCCAAAGTGGCCGCAGAGCTTGACCTGACCTTTATCGATGTAAAAATGCAGGACACCGCCACGTATCGCAAATATCGAAAAATTCTGCTCACCCAGTACCCTGATAAAGCTGATATGGGTTGGCCCACCTACATACTGTGTGATGACCCCGAGGGTGAGTTCAACATTCTGGGTGAAGTCAAAGGCGGTCACCCCAAGGGTGAATTTCGCAGCAAACTTCAGGCTGTCTTAGCAACGGCCTAACAAAAACAGCAGCCAGGCTATCCAGACCTTGCTGCTGTTCAACGCTGGCCACACCCAGATCGTTTCTCCTGAGGTAAACTCTCAAGGACGCTAACGGGATGCAGCTCATCGTCGAGTTTAATCGAGTTAAAAACTTTTAGAGGACGCCAACTGTGGCCAGGCCAATGATGGCACCTGCCCCAATGATGTGACCCAAACTGGTTACCCCCAGCAGGGCCCCTACGCCCATGCCGCCAAAAAATTCAGATGAAGGTAGGTCCGGGCCTACGCTCTGGTTTTTGATGCCATACTTGCCGATTGCGATCGCAATCACGTTGCAAATGATCATGACCAGAGCCACCTTGGGGCTCCATTCCACAGTGCTTGGCGCAATTGCCAATAAAGATGGTAAGTAAATCAAGCTACCGTCTCCTCGATAAATAAACCGCGATTTAGTAGAATCAAGGGCCTGTTCGCATATAGAGCCGACAAAAACGGCCCAAAAACAGTCCCAAGCGGATCTTTCAATCCCAAGATCATCTTTCAATAAGAACAAATCCCTACGACAGCGTCGTTGCAAGAATTAACAATCAAAAAGGACAGCTGATGGAGCGAGGACTACTCTGGCTACCCCTACTGGGTTTATTTATCTGGCTAACCTGGGCCGGTTGGAACGAGTATCAAAAACTCGAAGCGTATAAAACTTGGGCAAGTCAGTTTGAACGCGCTAAATACGACATTTACGCAGCCCTGGGTCAGTCTGACAAACAGCTCACCTGGGGCCGACCCACTCGCCGGGGGCCGATCCAACTCCAGACCCTGGCCTACCCAGAGATCAAGCAGATAGACCTCACCATTGCCGGGGAGCCGATCGCAGTAGAGACAGCCGAGCCGCCCAAGGGCCGGATCAACCTTCGGTTTTCTCTTCAGGATGGCCAAACAGCATCTATCCCCTTTACCGATTGGGAAATTGCCCAGAGCTGGTATGTCTTTTTGGCCCCCCATATCGAAGCGGCGCAAGGATCCCTATAGGGGCCAGGTTTCTCTACTTAAGCGCTGAGCGGCATCATTCGCATCCCAAATTGCATGAAAAGATTGTGAATGTAACCCTTCAGTCGCCGGATGATCCCACAGTTCCGTAGAAAAACGGTTGTAAAACAGTCATTTTTTTGAGAAGACTGAGTGCTTAAATGATTAATCATCCTAGTCCTCCCTCCGAAATGCCGGAATTCACGCAGTTCTCGCCAGAAGATTTGACCCACCGTCGCAAACAGCTGAGACGTCAGCGTCGGTGGCATCTTTTGCAAGGTATTTGGCGCATGATGGCCATGGCAGGGCTAACCACAGGGGTGGTCACGGTTGCAGTCTCTCCCCGGTGGACAATCCAAGCACCGACCCAGGTTGACGTCAGTGGCAATCACTTGCTGAGTGAAAACGCTGTTTACGAGCTACTACCGATCGAATATCCTCAGCCGCTGCTGACCTTGCAGCCTCAAGCGATTGAGCAGCAGCTGGTCAAAGCCGGGCCGATTGCCGAAGCGGTGGTGAGTCGGCGTCTCTTTCCCCCAGGACTCAATGTTCGGATTGACGAAAGGAATCCGGTTGCGATCGCAATTCCTGACACAACGATGCCGGTCGCATCCCTCAAAGAAGTCGTGCCGTTTCGTCAGATGGGGCTGCTAGACGAGAGTGGCTACTGGATGCCTTACAACAGCTTTACCCAACTTAACGACGATTTTGAGCCGCCGACTTTACAGGTGCGCGGCATGAAAGCTAGCTATCAGAAAGATTGGCCGAAGTTGTTCGAAACGCTACAGCAAAGTCCGATCAAAATCACAGAAATTGATTGGCGCGACCCGAGTAACCTGATCTTGCAGACTGATTTAGGGACAGTCCACATGGGTTCTTATAACCACCGTATTTCTGAACAACTCTTGGCCCTTGATCAAATGCGAAATTTAGATTCGCAGCTAGACCTGGAGAAAATTGCGTTCATTGACCTTCAGGATCCGCAAAATCCAACCGTTGAGATTTTGCAGGCCACCACGGCTCCGTAGCACCTAAATTTTAGACACTTGGGCCTTTGGCAATGACTGTAGCTGTTAATCAACCAAGCCTTTTAGGCGATTTCCTTTAAGTGGCTTTGCCGCGAGATTATTGTTTTTTGTTTATACTCCACCCTCTGGCTTTTTAAGTACTCCCCCTAGGCTTTGATAGCGGTCTAAACACGTAGAATTTTTTGTTTGGTTTTTTCAACCAGTTCCCGTATAGTTAACTAGAACAATTGGCCTTCAGCGATTAGCTCGCCCCCTTTCGTTCCAAAGTGCATCCCTTCTCAGGCCAGCCCCCGCAGACGAGATTTCGGTTGTCAGGTTCCCAGATTTACAAATTTATAGCCGTTTAAATGAGCACTGTCTGATAGTCGCTTTGCGCATTATGATTAAACGTCCCTCCTCTCCTGATGATCGCCAAAACCGCTCTCGGTCGGCTTCGCTGTCCGGTATTATCTCGAAATTATCCCTATCATCAGATCCTATGAATAGTGCATCTCCTCAAATTAATTCTTATGCAAATAGCGGATTTGATATAAATGCGCCGACTGCGAATAATAATGAGAGCAGGGTTATGCCAGGAGATTTTGGAAGGGGCAGTGATATCGTGCCGAGTAACATAGCGCGGATTAAGGTGATTGGCGTGGGCGGTGGGGGCTGTAATGCTGTCAACCGCATGATCGATAGTGGTTTGTCGGGGATTGAGTTTTGGACAGTTAATACAGACGCCCAGGCTTTGACCAATGTCTCTACCGAGAATGCGCTACAGATTGGTGAGAAGTTGACCCGTGGCTTGGGCGCGGGTGGCAACCCTGCCATTGGCGAAAAAGCGGCTGAAGAATCTCGAGACGAGATTGCGACCTGTTTAGAAGAAGCCGACCTCGTTTTTATTACGGCTGGCATGGGGGGAGGCACAGGTACGGGTGCAGCCCCCGTGGTGGCTGAAGTTGCTAAAGAGGCGGGTGCACTCACCGTAGGGGTGGTAACTCGTCCTTTTACCTTCGAAGGGCGACGACGCACGTCTCAGGCTGAAGAAGGGATTCAAGCCCTGCAGGCCTGTGTGGATACGCTAATTGTGATCCCCAACGACAAGCTGCTGTCTGTGATTTCTGAGCAAACGCCGGTGCAAGAAGCTTTTCGGTTTGCTGATGACATTCTGCGTCAGGGGGTGCAGGGCATTTCCGACATCATTACCATTCCAGGGTTAGTGAATGTAGACTTTGCTGACGTTAGGGCGGTGATGGCCGATGCAGGCTCGGCCCTCATGGGGATTGGCGTTGGCTCTGGCAAGTCTCGGGCTCGAGAAGCTGCGATCTCAGCGATCTCCTCCCCCTTGCTTGAGACCTCCATTGACGGGGCCGCCGGGGCGGTCTTCAACATTACGGGTGGCAGCGATCTCACGCTGCATGAGGTTAACTCTGCTGCTGAGATCATTTACGAAGCAGTTGACCCAAATGCCAATATTATCTTTGGTGCTGTGATTGACGATCGGATGCAGGGTGAAGTTCGCATTACCGTGATTGCTACCGGGTTTAACCCCGAGATGGGCGGGAATGTCGCATCGTCATCTAGTCGTGTGACCCCCATGAAGCGCTCTTCAGCTCCGATTAGCAGCTTAGATATGGCTAATGAGAGTCCCTCCAACAATCCCAATCAGTCTCCCCTCTCACCCAATCTAGATATCCCAGAATTTTTGCAGCGCCGTCGTCCCAATCGATAGGATGGCAATCGTATGGCCACGGTTGCCAATTCTCTAAACCCGTCTTCAATACCTGTGGCCCTCACTATTGCCGGCTCGGATAGCGGCGGCGGTGCTGGCATTCAAGCTGATTTACGCACGTTTGCCTTTCATCGAGTGCATGGCACGAGCGCCCTGACCTGCATCACTGCCCAAAATACGCTGGGGGTAACCCGCGTAGATGCGCTCCCGCCTGAGTCGGTAATTGCTCAGATCCAGGCGGTGGTAGATGACATCGGGGTACAGGCGACCAAAACAGGCATGCTGCTTAACCAACCCATTATTGCGGCGGTCGCTGACTATCTTGAGGCTGGGCCAATGGCTCAAATTGTCGTAGATCCGGTGATGGTATCGCGGACGGGGGCACGGCTGATCGATGACGAAGCGATTTCGACGCTGTGCAGTCAGCTCATTCCACTGGCCACGGTGCTCACGCCTAACCGCTATGAGGCGCAAATTCTCAGCGGGCTCGATATCCAAACTTTAGCCGAGATGAAAACCGCTGCCGAAAAGATCAAGGCGTTAGGCCCTGGGTCGGTGATCGTTAAGGGGGGCGGCTTTGATAACGAGCTGCGCGGTGTTGATGTGTGGTTTGATGGTCAACGACTCGAAGTGTTAAACGTTGAGTCAGTGCCCACTCAAGATACGCACGGAACAGGATGTACGCTGTCTGCTGCGATCGCAGCTAACTTGGCCCAAGGAGATACCCCGTTTGACGCGGCTCTTCAAGCCAAAACCTACGTCACTAAAGCGCTTCAGCACTCCCTTAGACTGGGCCAGGG
>JBCBZL010000425.1:0-2679 GCA_039815385.1 Cyanobacteria bacterium P01_A01_bin.114 | reverse complement strand
GGGTCAAGCCACAGTTCCTGACTCTGGTAATTTTAGGAGAACCTATTGTTGCGAGCTTGTTTGGCTACTGGATGTTTAGAGAAGTCCAGGGCATAGAGATTTGGGTTGGGGTCATCATCTTGGTGACGGGGGTTGCGATCGCAACGCTCAGCCATCAAAATCAGCCAGTTCTCAAAATCAGCAGCGTCAAAGCAGATTAAGCTAACCGGATATCTCTTTTGCTTTATCAGTCTTGAAGAAGAGAGAGACTTCCCGTCTTTGCCGAGCGAGACTCCCAAGCTTCTGGTGATATATTGAGGCCATTCACCTTAGCTGTTTTTTCACGCTTTCATACACGTTATGCGCCGCCTTCCCAAGCTTTCTTTTGCAGTCAAATTTGGATTGGCGATCTCAGCACTGGCGGTAGGGATGACGACCATCAGCGTGTCGTTTTTATATGCTCAGACCTACAGTCTCTTAGTCCGGCAGACCGCAGGGCGTCTCAAGGACGTCGGGCAAACCGGCAGCTTTTTTCTCCTTGATGGCTCTGCCCAAGCCAGCATTCGACGGCTCAAGGTGGCCTCAGAGGCGCAGTCGCTACCGATTACGACTAAGATGTTGGCCACGCCGCCTGGTGAAACGGTGATGGCGCTTCCGCCTGAGGCTGCAGCAGAGCTGATGGCGTCGGCTGATTTTCAGTATCTGGTGCAAATTATGCGCCGCATTGGTGAAGCCAGTCGAGCTGAGCTAGGAGAACCTCAGACGGCCTACGCTCAGCCTGATTTAGATCAAGAGACCAATCCCATCACAATTTCGACCTACCTGATGGTTGAGATTCCAGAGTCGCCCGATCACCAGATCGTCAAGTTTATTGCAGATGGCCTCTACGAACCCCAAGGAGACTGGCCAGGCAACCCCATTGGCAATCTTTACAGCATTCCCGATCCCTTTTTTGCCGCAGCTTTTGAAGGTCAAGCCCAAATCGCCTCTTCCTTTTACACCGATGATTTTGGCACCTGGCTGACCGCAGTGGTGCCGATTAGAACCCCTGAGGGAGAAGTCATTGCTGTCTTGGGGTTAGATTTTGATGCAACTCGCGAGGTCGCTCAGGTAAGACAGCTCAAGTGGCTCTGTGGTGTAGCCGTGCTGGTTAGTCTGGGGCTTTCGGCAGTGGTGGCTGTCAGTTTAGCCCGCTGGCTCGGGCCGCCAATCGCTGAAATGCAGGCCGGGGCAGAACGGGTGCGCAACCGAGACTATAGCACCTTTGTCTCAGTCAAGAGTCCGAGCGAGCTCAGGCTTTTGGCGGTGGCTTTTAATGCCATGGTGCAAGAAATTCGCACCTATGCCGTGTCCCTCGAAGCCCAAAACAAAGCGCTTGAGAAGCGTGTGGAGGAGCGAACCGAGGAGCTCACCCAAACCCTTACGGTGCTCAAAGCTACCCAAACAGAGTTGTTGATCGAAAATGCGCTGTTGAGAGACAGCGATCAGCCGTCTAACTATGACTATCAGGTGGGCGGCAGCCTGCCATTAGAGTCTTTGACCTATGTGGTTCGTCAGGCCGATCGTCAACTTTATCAGGCGCTTCGGCGGGGGCAATACTGTTATATCTTTAACGCCCGACAGATGGGCAAATCTAGTCTGCGGGTGCAAATGGCGAGGCGGATGCAAATTGAGGGGGCTACCTGTGTTGCAGTTGATCTCTCTGTGATTGGGAACCATCAAACCACTGTAGAACAATGGTATACCGGGCTGATGTACGTTTTAGCAGGTAGTTTGGGTCTGCGAAAGCAGGTCGATGTGAGAACCTGGTGGCGAGATCATAAATTTTTGTCGCCCCTGCAGAGACTGGGCGAATTTGTGAGTCAAATTATTTTGGTTCAGATTACTGGCAACATTATTGTCTTCATTGATGAAGTAGACAGCGTGCTCAGTCTCGAATTTGAGGCTGATGACTTTTTTATCTGGCTACGCAACTGTTTTAATCAGCGAGCCGATAACAACAACTATCGGCGGCTTACCTTTGTGCTACTGGGCGTAGCCACCCCCTCTCAGCTCATGCAAGATCCCCATCGCACCCCCTTCAATATTGGTCAGGCGATTGAGTTAAACCGATTTCAACTGCACGAGGCCCATCCGCTTTTGCAGGGGCTCTCTGACAAAGTGGCTCGACCCCAAAGTATTTTGGGCGAAGTGTTGGCCTGGACGGGCGGCCAGCCGTTTTTGAGCCAAAAAGTCTGCCAGCTAATTCGGGATATGGATGAACCCATCCCAGAAGGAGAAGAACAGGCGCGCATTGAGCAGCTGGTGCGATCGCACCTCATCGACAGCTGGGAGACCAAAGATGACCCCGAACATTTAAAGACGATTCGCGATCGCATTTTGAGCACCTCAACGCCAACCAAACCCATGCTTGAAATCTATCAGCAGCTGCTACGGTCTGACCCAGTTCTGGTTGATGATAGCCCTGCCCAGACCGAGCTACGCCTGTCTGGATTGGTGATCAGACAAGGGCGCTATCTGGGGATTGCTAACCGTCTCTATGCTGAAGTCTTTAATCAAGCTTGGGTCGTTAACACTTTGCAGCAGACCTAGGAACGAATTAGCGCTTCGCCAGCTTTTTCTTGGGCATCTTACGCAGGCGAATTGACTCTGGCGTCACTTCCACCATTTCATCTGGGCCGATATACTCCAGGGCTCGTT
>JBCBZL010000436.1:0-2348 GCA_039815385.1 Cyanobacteria bacterium P01_A01_bin.114 | reverse complement strand
CCTCAGGCAGTACGGGAACGCCTAAGGGCGTGATGCTGACCCATCACAACATTTTGAGTAATGTGGCGGCGAGTGCCCAGGTTAATCAGTTTACGGCCCAAGATATTTCGCTCAACTGGTTACGGCTTGATCATGTCGGTAGTTTGGTACGCTGCTGTATTCGAGATGTGTATGTGGGGTCGCAGCAAATCCATGCCCCGGCTGAGCAGGTGCTAGACAATCCGCTGCGGCTTTTGGATTGGATTGAGCGCTATCAGGTAACGTTTGCCTGGGCACCCAACTTTGCGCTGGGGTTGATCAACGACCGCGCCCCAGAGATTCAGCAGCGCCAGTGGAACCTAACCTCACTAAGATCGATGCTGAGCGTCGCTGAAGCCATCGTGCCCAAAACGGCGCAGCGTTTTGCCGAGCTGCTGGCTCCCCATGGCTTTACGCCGGAAATGATGCACTCGGCCTGGGGGATGTCTGAAACCTGTGCGGCGGTGACTTTTTCCCATCGCTATTTGCTGAACCTGGCTTCGCCAGAGGCCACTTCAGTGGAGGTGGGTGCGCCAACGGCTGGGTTTCAAATGCGGATTGTCGATGCTCAGGATCGGGTTCTGTCAGAAGAGACCGTGGGCAGGCTGCAAATCAAAGGGCCGATGGTGCTGTCGGGCTATTATCAAAACCCTGAGCTTAATCAATCTGCCTGGACTGAGGACGGCTGGTTTAAGACCGGCGATTTAGGCTATCTGCGTCAGGGCCGTCTCACGGTGACGGGTCGTGAGAAAGATGTGATTATTATTAACGGCTTAAATCACTACAGCCATGAGATTGAGGCGATTGCCGAAACCGTAGATGGGGTGGCTGTTTCTTACACTGTTGCCATTGGCATTCGTCAGCCCCAGCAAGACACCGATTTGCTGATAATTTTCTTTAGCCCGTCTGAGCCCCAGGCCGATTTGGCCGAGCTACTGCGTAAAATTCGGGGTCAAATTATTCGTTCGATTGGCATCAGCCTCACCCATGTGATTCCGGTTGATAAAAGCGACATCCCTAAAACCTCAATTGGTAAGCTTCAGCGACTCAAGCTCAAGCAGCAGTTTGAAGCAGGGGCATTTGACCAGCAGGTTAAACAAATAGATCTGCAGCTGGAGAATGAAAATACGATTCCCCATTGGTTTTATGAGAAAGTCTGGCAACCAAAAGAAGCGGTTGTCTTAACCACTCAGCCGGTTGCGGGTACGACGCTGATTTTTCTCGATACTTTGGGACTCGGCGAGGCCCTCAAAGAGACTTTTCTCAGCTCAAATCGAAACTGTGTAACGGTCACGCAGGGGACTGCATTTTCGCAGCTATCGGATGGTCACTATCAGCTAGATCCGGGTAATCCTGACCACTACCGGCAGCTGTTAGAAGCACTGACCGACCGTGCCTTCATCGCTCAAATTGTTCACCTTTGGCAGTACAGCCAGGCGACTTCGATTGATACGGTCGATGCGCTGGTGTCAGCTCAGGAGGTGGGTCTATATAGTTTACTGGGGCTGGTTCAAGCCCTTGATGCCTTGCAGTCAGCGACTGGCCTGACAACGGGCTTTACCGTCCGGTTGCAGGTAGTCACCAGCCGGTTGCAGGCAACAGCGGCGGCGGAGTCGGTGGCCTATGAGAAGAGCCCTATGCTAGGGATCATCAAAACTCTTCCTAAAGAACTGCCCTGGCTAGACTGTCGGCATCTCGATCTGCCCCTTGCCCCGAATAATGAGACCCTTGATGAGAACGTAGCCCATGTCCTGCGAGAGCTGCGAGTGCTGCAACTAGAGCGCGAAGTGGCTATTCGTCGGGGTCGGCGTTTGATTCCTGCTCTAAAGCAGGTGAATTTCACTGAGATTCAACCCCAAGAGATTCCCTTTAAACAGGAGGGGGTTTATCTAATCAGCGGTGGCTTGGGCGGCATTGGGGTCGAGATTTCGAAGTATTTGTTACAGCACTATCAGGCTCGGCTGATTTTGGTTGGGCGGTCACCGCTACCCGAGCGGGCGCTCTGGCAAACTTATTTAGCGCCGTCAGATTCAGAGCTGTCAGATTTAGCGCCGTCAGATTTAGAACGGCCAGATTCAAAACAGACAAATTCAAAACAGACAGAGGCGACGGCTGCTCGTATTCGCACCTTGATGTCACTAGAGGCATTGGGAGAAGTACGCTATGAGGCGGCTGATATTGGGGATCTGACTCACCTGTCTGTTCTCATTCAGCAAGCAGAAAGCGACTGGCAGCGAGAGTTAGACGGCGTTATCCATCTGGCGGGGGTAGCCCCAGAGCGAGTGCTCTTAGAGGAAACTGCGGCGTCGTTGGCAGCAACGCTGCGGCCT
>JBCBZL010000011.1:0-30783 GCA_039815385.1 Cyanobacteria bacterium P01_A01_bin.114 | reverse complement strand
CCCCACTTAGAGAATCCACCCTACTGGTTCAGCCAGCAGTCAATATTCAGTCAGCGGTTCCCTCTCTGGGGGAATCCGCCCCATCCGTTCAGCCAGCAGTCAATACTCAGTCAGGAGCGTCTGACTCAGACGTTCCTGAACCAACACAGAATACACGCACTGCTCAGGACGCGAATGATTCCGGATTGGGCTCACCCCCATCTGTTCTGAAGTCAACTCTGACATCAACAGAGGCAGTTCAGCGAGCTACGGATCTGACGCAGCCAGATACATCAGCCGCCCCTGCTCTTGAGCAGAAAGATACCTTCCAGCAGTCTGTTATCTCGTCTGAAGCGACTTCTAATCAGGAATTAGCCTTACCTTCATCATCTTTGGCGTCATCAGAGTCTATTCAGCGAGCTGATGATTTGTCTCAGTCATCTTTAGCGTCTTCATCATCAGAGTCTATTCAGCGAGCTGATGATTTGCCTCAGCCAGATACATCAACCGCCTCTACTCCTGAGCAGCCAAACACCTTTCAGCAGACTGCCATACAGCCTGTATTCCATTCAAATAATAGGGGAGTTTCACCAGTATCTCCTGTAAGCGCTTCATCGGCAGACACCCTTCAACCACAGCCGATTAGTGAGCGAGCTGCTGAAGTCATTGCGAGCGGCGAAACGATCGCGAGGGATGAAGGATTGGCTAACGAACCTACTATTAGCTCGGCATCACGAATACCTGAAACAGCCGCTGATCGCTCCGCTGAAGTCTCTCCGATCGCATCTGGTCAAGTACCCTCCGTTCAACCCAGCTTGGAGTCACCCATTCAATCTGGCTCTATTCAATCTGGCTTTAAACCATCTGAGCCACAGAAATTACTGAGAGATAATTTGTCTCATGCAGATTTATCAGGAGCAAGCCCGGCTGAGTCAGCAGTATCTGAAGCAGTATTACCTGAGGTGAACGTATCCAGGGTGAATTTATCTAGGATGAACCTGACTGAGACAGCAGCATCTGAGGTGGCAGCATCTGAGGTGGCAGCATCTCAGATAGGTTCATCTGAAACAGCCTCGTCTAGAGCAAATTTACCTGAGGTCAATTTATCTGAAACAGTACCGTCTGGGACAGAGCTTCAGCCCCATCCTAAATCTAATTCACCATCCGAACTCTCAATCCAGCGGACAGTGGCCAACGCGTCAGCGGCTAACAAGTTGGTGGTTGATAAGCCAGTGTCTCATGAGTCTAACAAGTCAGTCGCTGACGCGTCAGTGGCTCACGCACCAGCGGCTAGCGAGGCAGCTACCGAAGCTCCATCATCTTTTATTCCCGCTGCCAACAGTCATCAGCCTTCTAATACTAGCGATATCAACTCTGTACAACGGACTGATGTCCCCATTAATGCAATCGTAGATCCTGTATCGTTAGCTAATCCGAGTGAGAATCTCTCAGCGTCGCCTGATAATGCACTGTCGCCGCCTAGTACTGAGCCTGGTCCCGAGTCAGATTTAACTCCTCAGTCGGGTATATCTTTCTCGCCTATTCAGCGGGTGACTGACTCAAATCCCCTCCCTGCAGACAAACCTCAGCCAGCCATCACTCAGCCAAGCGACTTTGGTACAGCTGACGCGACTCTACAACACCAAAGTGAAGACGATCAGTCCCATCTATCGAGCGATTTTGATTCAGCTGACACGACTCTGCAACGCCAAGATGAAGGCCATCAATCCTATCCATCGAGCGACTTTGATTTAGCTGACACGACTCTGCAACGCCAAAGTGAAGACGATCAGTCCTATCTATCGAGCGACTTTGATTTAGCTGACACGGTTCTGCAACGCCAAAGTGAAGACGATCAGTCCTATCCGTCTGAGTCTGTCGTCGATATTGCTGCCGATATTGCTGCTAATATTGCTGGCGACATTGCCCCCAACTCAGATTCTGAACCTGTGGGGACAATCCAAGCAGCTGTCAGGTTACCTCAGCCGTCAACCTCAGCTGCTCTCGTTCCAGACCGAACTGAGACTGCCCAGCCATCTTCCACCCAGCTAGAATCTGACTTAAACAGAAATTTAGCCATCCCTCTGACAGGCTCGTCCGCTGAAACTCAGCTTTTCGATTCAGCCCTACCTAAGGCAACAGCAGACACCACTGAAATTCAAAGATGGGTTGATAACAGTTCAGCCCCCCCAGTTCACGACGGAAATGAAGAACCCGCTGGTTCACCACACATCTTCCAATCACCACCTCAGCTTTCTACAGAGGCTACCGACCAGCCGACGATCAACAAGCCGACCGTCAGTCTATCTGAGAACCTTGATGGCTATACCACGCTGTCTCAAACAGTATCCGGCCAATCTGCTCCTATTCAGCGTGCTCTAGAATCACCTGAGGCTAAGAGCCAGTCCCCTGAGTCTGTCTCCGGTTCATTTCAATCACTCGAGCCCGACCCATTATCAAAGCTCGATCGGCTATCTAAGACCGACCCATTATCAAAACCCGAAGACAAGGTATCCTCAACCGCTGAAGAGAAACTTCAGCGGTCGTTGGAGTCCAATCGCCAGCAAGACGAGCTGCCTGCTTCAACAGAAACTGCTATAGAGCCAACTATACCTGGCAAAGCTACTTTTAGTCAGGCGATACCCAGCCAGATTTCACCCAATCTCCCCGAACAGGCCATATCTCAGGAAGCTCCCGTCAGTCAGACATTATTGAATCGGGCCGCATCCAACAAAACGATATCTAGGACGGTCTCTGAGCCAGCAGGGAATAATCCGAATGCAGTCGAAGACGACTCTGATCGCTTACAGCTACCAACGGTGTTACAGCCGCTAGGTGTTTTGCGCCCCTTATCATCAACACCCTCCCCATCTACTAACCCCGACACAGATCAACACCAAACAGGCCAACCTCAAGCGATTCAACCCCAAGCGATCCAACCCCAGGCAGTTCAACGCCAAGCGATCCAACCTCAAACAGCTCAACGCCAAGCAGAGGGTGAAGATAACAGCACAGCCACCGACCCGGTCAAGAACATAACCAATACCAGCCTTCAACGTCAGAATACGGGTGAAAGCATATCGAGCGAACCGAGTCCCCCCGCCGCTGGTCAGCGTGGGTCTGCTCCAGTTGGAGATAGCCCACAGCTGCCGACGGCGTTACAATCTCCCCACCCTGACATAGCCCAACGCCAAATAGCTCAACCCTCGACGGTTCAACCCCCGGCAGTTCAACTTCAGACAGATTACCCCCCGGCGGTTCAACTTCAGACAGATCAATCCTGGTCAGAGGGTAAGGAGATTTCTAGTGAAGGGTCCAATCTCGAATCATTGGTTGCTGACTTGGCCCAAGCAGGACAGGGAAGTGCCAACATTCAGCGTCAAATCGCTGAAACCGATATGCCTAACAATGCGGGCAATGACAATGCGGGCAATGGCACCGTTCACGCTTCCGAGAGATCCCCCCGGCTGCGCCACCCCCCTTATCTTACGCCTTTGGCGCATGCCCGAAGGGCTTTAGGGGGGCAGGGGGGATCCCGACCAGAAAGTGATACGCGTCAGACTACGGATGAAAGTATATCGAGCGAACCGACTCCCCCCGCTGTTGTTCAGCGTGTGTCTGATCCAGTAAGGGATAGTCTACAGCTGCCGACGGTGTTACAACCGCTGGGCGTCTTGCGTCCTTTGCCATCTTTGGAATTAAGCCCAAAACATTCAAGCTCGTCGGTTTCAGAAGATACCGAGATTCAGCGATCGCAATCAACCCCTCAGCCAGTTTCAGAAGACGCCGAGATCCAGCGATCGCAACTCCCTTCCCCTTCTAACCCAGACACCCCAAAACCAGCCTCACCCCCCTCCCAATCTCTCAGCCCTGACCCAGCACAACCTCCGACAGCACAATCCCAGACAGCACAATCCCAGACAGCGCAACCTCAGGCAGTACAACCTCATCAGCCAGTTCAACGTCAAACAGACGACAGAACGATTCCTGACCAGTGGTCTAACCTCGAATCACTAGTTGCTGACCTATCCCATCACCCTCACCAGCCAGTCCAACGCCAGACAGAGAGTGGAACCATTCCTAACGAGTGGTCTAACCTCGAATCATTGGTTGCTGACCTCACCCACGCAAAACAAGGAAACGCCAATCTCCAGCCTCAGCCGGCTGCAACTGACACGACCAGCGGTGCCGGCAAAGATGCTGACAAAGTTACCACCAATAACACAGTCAATCCCACCATCCAACGCCAGAATACCGATGACGACATCTCGACTCACCCCCTCACCCCCTCACCCCTTCACCCCTTCACCCCTTCACCTCCTCACCCTCTCACCCCCTCCCCAGCACAGCCCACCACCCCCACCGCGCTACCGATCGCCACCATCCAACGCCGAGGCGCGAGCCCTGCCCCTGCTTCCAAACCAGTTTTAATCCAGGCCTATCGAGATGCACCCACCGTCACGCTCACCAGCGAATCCGACACTGAGCAAGACGATATTCAACACTACAGTCAGTATTTAGAGCTGTTAGCTCAGGAGGTGTATAGTCTGTTGCGGCAGCGGCTCTCGCTGGAGCAGGAGCGGCGGGGGCCGAAGTATCCGAGGTAGAGAGGGGGAGAGTAGGGGCTGGCCTTGTGCCTGCCTATTCCGGGGGGGGTGAGGGGGTGAGGGGGTGAGTAAAAACAAACGGTATTTAATTTTTCTGAAAATAGCTAAGAAGATAGCTTATGAGTACACTCGTTAAAGCCAAGCTGATTGCCCAGGGGGGCGGCGAGAATATTGAATTTATGTTTAACCCGACTGAGCTGAGCTTTAGTCGCAGCATGAACCTTAACTCTAGCGGTGGGGCTCGTACGGATGACGGGATTCCCAAGGTAAGTTTTGGGTCTCCCTGTCCCTATAGCGTTACCGTCGGAGGTCTGGTCTTTGACACCTATGAGACAGGTGAGAACGTGATCGACAAGCACATTGAGAACTTCCGACAGGCGGTTGACTTTCTCGATAAAGAAGAACGTCCGCCCATGTACTTGCTCACCTGGGGTAAGCAAGAGTATTTGCGCTGCTTTGTGCAGTCGCTCACCTATAAGCTAACCATGTTTTTACCGGATGGCACGCCCGTCCGCGCTATGGTAGACATCACTCTACAAGAGATTGGCGAAACTACCAGCTCGGGCAATACCGGCACCCCCAGCCGAGGCAGTAGCCGCCGCTAGCGCTTGAGCTATAATCCCCCGCTTAGCAGCGCTTTGACGGCCCGTTCGCAGGCTCGGCTGGTAATAGCCATCTCGGTAAGCGTAGGACTTTGCCAGGCAGACGAGGGCCAGCAGGCTCCGTCGGTCACGAGCAGATTCGGGGCATCCCAGCACTGATTGCTGGAGTTGACGACAGAGTTCTCGGGTGAGGTGCCCATGCGGGCTCCGCCTACCTCATGGATGTAATAGCCAGGGGGGGCACCAAAGGCCATGATCTTTTCCATCTTGCGCACGTAGTTTGAGAAGACGGGAATGTGAAACAAATCGGTGAGGCCCATGGGCTGCCCCCCGGCCCGGTGAATGATTTCATTGATTTGAGCATTCATGTGCGCCAACATCGCTTGCTCATTTTCTGACCAGGCGCAGTCAATGTGAGGCACCGGGATCCCCCAGGCATCGGTCACCTCTGGGTTGAGTTGAATTTGATTCTCAGGGCGAGGTAAGACTTCACCATGGGCGATTAGAAAACCGATGGCCCCTTCACCCACTTTGCGAAACGCCCTGGGTGGGTCAAAGCGTTGGATGCCACCCCACAGGCCATAGCCCCTGAGAAAAGCTTCTTGCTGGGTGTCTAAATTGCAAAAGCATGGGATAAAAAAGCTGTCGCTGCCGGAGAGTTCGAAGGTCTCTTGCGGTGTCTCAAAACCGGGCAAAAAGAAAAATGTCGTAGTAGAAACGTGGTCCATCAGGTAGCGCCCTAAAATTCCTGATTTGTTTCTCAATCCACCGGGCTGATATTGCTCAGTGGAGTGCAGCAATATTCTTACAGACTCAATGGTCGAGGCGCAGAGGATAACCATTTTTCCCAGTACCTCATGGGTGGTTTTATGAGTGCGATCTATGTAGCCAACGCCTTTGGCTTTGCGAGTGCTGGGGTCAAAAATCACGTGGCTGACCACGGCGTCAGACTGTAGGGTGACGTTGCCGGTAGCAAGAGCCGCCTGGAGAGCCGCCCCCTGACTTGAGGAGCGGGGCCAGGGAGCGTCGGCAGTTGGTTGGTGCTGACGAAACCCACGAGAGATAATCAAAGTGCGATCGCACCACCTCCCTTCTACCACTGCTTTGAGATGCTGCTCAGCGGGGGTCAGCGCTGACGGTGGCTGGTAGCAGCCATCGGGCAGCTGGGGAATGCGATCGCAGTTGCCATGGACTTGCAAAAACTGCTCAAGCCGATCATAATAAGGCGCTAAATCTTGGTAGGCAATTGGCCAATCTTCGCCATGGCCATCTCGACTGGCAGCTTTAAACTCATAATCTGACAGCCGCAGGGTGATGCCGCCCCAGGTCAGGCTTTTGCCCCCCACCTGACGGCCCCGAATCCAATAAAACGGCTTGTGTGCTGGGGTGGTATACGGGTTGTCTTTTTCATCAATAAACAGATCGGGGTTCGCCTTCCAGTAGCCCGGATGCATGGACTGATAAGACTGCCGCCGCGACCCAAACAGGTTATAGAGCCGCTTGGCCATGGCTTTGGGGCCGTTGCCGAGGTCGGTTTTAGCATCCACGCTCGGCCCTGCTTCTAGCACCAGAACCTTGAGACCCTGTTCGCTGAGCGTTTTAGCGGCCACGCCTCCAGTCGCGCCTGAGCCGACTACGATGGCATCGTAATAGGGGGTAGCAGGTGGCGTGATCGGGGTCGCGTTGTTTATCTGGGTCATCGGTAGGGCAGTCGATAGGGTCAGGTAGTGTCTTAGCGGTTACTATACCGCTGCGGCTAAGCGCTTGGGAACATAGCCGACCCACCCCGTTGCCCCTCCCAGGAGGGGATAACATATCGGCTTTCATGTTGGATTCCTGATTTAATCCTCGATCCTCAGCAGCCGTACAAATACGGAAAATTAATTTTTTCTATCTGCCTGGAACCTGTAATTGCCCGTATGTGTTCAGGCGTGGACACGCTTTAAAATCAAGTTTTCTTTATAAGAAGTACTTGTCTCCATGGCTGCTACCAAGTTTGTCGCAACACCCACCCTCAAAATTGACAAAAAAGCAGCCTCTACTGATTTAATGGAGGACATTTTACAGATTGTGGTGGAAGAAAGCCTGCATCTGCCGGGCATGTTTACCCTGGTGATTCAAAACGACTACCACGCTGGCGAGGCAAACTACAAAGTCTGGAAACACGAAAAACTGTTTGAGATTGGTAAATCGATTGAAATCGGCTTCTCATCCAGCACAACTGACTCAGAGGAATTTGACGACGAAAATAAGGGAACCGTCATCACCGGAGAAATTACCGCGATTGAAACCCACTTCACTAGCGAAGCCCAGGCCCCCATTATCGTGCGGGGATACGATGTCTCCCATCGGCTGCACCGGGGGCGTCAGAGCCGTTCGTTTCAGAACAAAACCGACGCTGACATTGTTAAATCAATCGCCTCAGAGGTGGGGATCTCGGTGGGCACCGTGGATGCCACGGGTGGCCCCTACGGCTATGGCGACATCGGCGGCTCCAGCGGCTACGTCTTTCAGCAAAACCAAACCAATATGGAATTTTTGCGAGAGCGCGCTGCCCGTCATGGGTTTGAGCTATTTGTGCAGGATGGCAAGCTCAATTTTCGCCAACCTAAAAAGGATGAAACTCTCACGTTGGAGTGGCTACAAGATATTCACAGCTTTCGGGTACGGGTGAGCAGTGCCGAACAGGTCAAAAGTGTGGAAGTGCGGGGCTGGGACTATAGCCGCAAAGAAGTGATTGCAGAAACCATTAGTCAAGCCAAACAGGTGTTAACCGACACCGATAAAGGCGACGGTAACAAAACGGCCAGCAGCTTTGAGGGCAAACCCAAAACCCCTACCCTGGTGATGGTTGATCAGCCCGTCTCCCAGGCCAAAGAGGCCCAGGCGCTGGCCCAGGCGCTCTATGATGAGCTGGGCGGCGAGTTTGTGCAGGCCGATGCCCGTAGCGAAGGCAACCCTTCTATTCGCCCTGGCCGAGTGATCAAACTGACTGGGATGAACCAATATAACGGTAGCTACTACGTTACTGAGACTCGCCACTTACTCCACGAGCGCATTTACACCACTGAGTTTAGCGTGCGCGGTCTGCGCGGCGGCGATTTGCTCCAGACGTTAGAAACTAAAAATACGCTACAGCCAGGTCAAACCCTGATGGTGGGTATCGTCGCTGATAACAAAGACCCCAAAGGATGGGGGCGGGTACGGGTCAAGCTACCCACCCTGACCGAAGCCCACATGAGTAACTGGGCACGGATGGTGTCTATGGGGGCAGGTCCCTCCCAGGGGGCCGATTGGCTGCCTGAGATCAATGACGAGGTGCTAGTGGCGTTTGAGCACGGCGACGTCCACCGGCCTTATGTTCTAGGAGGGGTGTGGAATGGTAAGGATAAGCCCCCCGAGAAAATAGAGGATGCGATCGCAAACGGCAAAGTTCGCCTCAGGACCCTGAAAACCCGCCTGGGCCATACCCTCCAGTTTGTAGAAGAAGACAAAGGCGACAGCAAACAAGGGATTTATCTGACCACCGCAGGCAAGCACCATATTCACCTCAATGACACCGAAAAATATGTAGAAATCACCTCTAAGGAGGGCCACAAACTCAGGCTTGACGACAAAGCAGGCGAAACCACACTGACTACAAAAGACGGACACGGGTTTAGCCTGAGCGACAAAGCCAAACTCGCAAAGCTCACCATGAAGGGCATTGCCAAAGCCTGCAAATTCCTCATGGATCATAACAAGAAAAAAGTTGACATTGAAGCCGGAGAAATCACCCTGACCGGAACCACCAAAATCACCCTGAAGGTGGGGGGCAATCAAATTGTGTTGAGCAACACAGGCATTGATATTACCGGAACTCAGGTCAACGTCAAAGCCAATGCCACCGCTAAGGTAGAAGGCTCTATGGTAGACGTCAAAGGTAACGCCACTGTCAACGTGCAGTGTACGGGAATCACAAAGGTAGCCGGTAGTTTGTTGAAGTTAAACTAGAAGGAAATCATGGGAATTCAAGTGGTTGCAGGTGCCATGCTCAAATGTCCCTTTGGGGTGGCCCCTAGTATGCTAAACGTCTTACCTAAAGGCCCACCAACCATGGCATCGGGGCCAATGGCGGCCACGATTATGGACTATGCACCGCTGGTGAATATTCCCCCCTTTGGTATGTGTATGTCTTTGGCCAACCCAACCGTTGCCAGCGCCACTGCAGCGGCCCTAGGCGTGCTGACTCCGATGCCCTGCTTGCCCGTCATTCCTGCCCCGTGGGCACCCGGCTCGCCCACGGTTTTGATCAACAATTTTCCCGCCTTAAACAACAGTTCAAAATGCCTGTGTGCCTGGGGCGGCGTCATTTCTGTGCTAAATCCTGGCCAGTTTACAGTCCAAATTCCCTAGTGTTTCTCCCCCCATCTATCCATCCCCCTAGAATCTCTTCCGTGTAAATACTAACTGCTCAAACCCCTTCTGATACGGGCATGCTTAGGGAGATTCAACCTAGGCTTTGTCAAGATTTTACACGTATAATGGATGCATATTTCCCGGCTAAGCAGCTAAAGCTGCCCGGTATTTTAGGTGGGTTAGGCCCCTTAGCCCACATTGAGTTTGAGCAACGATTGCTACACCACAGCTCGCGTCGGGGAGCGCGTTGCGATCAGGAGCATCCAAGCTGGTTGTTGCTGAGTGCAACAGCAACACCCGATCGAACCCAAGACTTGTTGGGGGCTGGGCCAGACTGTGTCTCTCATCTGGTTCGCAGTGCTCGACTGTTGGAGACAATGGGGGCTGGCTTTTTGGTGGTGACTTGTAATACGGCCCATGCGTTTTATAACTCGGTGCAGTCTCAGCTGGGTATTCCCTGGCTGCATATGATGGATGCCACTGCCCGCTACATTGCCCAAAGTTTCCCAACCGTGCGGCGGGTTGGCGTATTGGCTACGGATGGAACGTTGCGATCGCAGCTCTACACCACCCGTCTTACCCAGTACGATTTATCCCCCATCATGCCCCCCTTGGGTTCACCCATTCAACATCGCATTATGCAATCTATTTATGCTACCGACTGGGGAATCAAAGCCAGTGGGGTTTGGATCTCAGACATTGCCCTAGCGGAGCTGGCTGCCGCCGTTGACTGGCTAGCCAACCAGGGAGCTGAGCTAGTCATCGCTGGATGTACCGAGATTTCCATCGGCTTGACCAAACTCAATCAGCTCCCCCTCAACTGGATCGATCCCCTAGATATCATGGCTGATCTTACCCTCGATCTGGCCTATGGCATTCTTCATTCTGTCGTACCTGCTTAGGAGTTTCGAGTGATTCATTTTTCGACGTTGCGGCTGCCCCCGTGGGCATCGCGTACGATCATATTAACAACCCTAATTTTCTGCTGCGGGCTGTGGCAGCTACCCGCCCTTGCTGGCCCGGTCAATCTTAGTCTCGTTAATCACAGCAAAACTCTCGGCCTCCTCAAGCCAGGCAGCGCGGGCGCGCCGGTTGAGCAGCTACAGACCCAGCTAAAGAACCTGGGCTACTTTAACGCTGACGTCAGTGGCGTTTACGACAACAGCACTCAGCAGGCCGTTCGCACTTTCCAAAAAGACCGGGGGCTAGCCGCTGATGGGATCGTGGGCGTCAGGACCCGGCAGCAGCTGTCAGGTCAAACAGACCCGGCAGACCAGACAGCCTCAGCTCGAGTCGAGATGCCCCCAGATATTCAACGTATCCTCGACCGGGGCAAGATGATAGTCGCCGTGCTGGGCACCGATAATCCACCTTTTTTTACGCAAGAGTCTCGTACACCCGCAGGGCTTGATATTAACATTGCCAAAGGATTGGCCGAGGCGCTAGAAGTTGATCTAGAGTTTAACCGCTCGGCAGAGACCTTTAACGACGTGGTTGATCAGGTTTACCAGCTCAAAGCCGATGTCGCCATTTCCAAACTGAGCCGCACCCTGAGTCGAGCCCAGCGAGTCCGCTTCTCTCGGCCCTACGTCACGATGCGGCAGGGGCTGCTGGTCAATCGCCTGCAGCTAGCCCAGCAAACCCAGGGTAACCAAGTAATTAAGGCCATCCGCAACTTTGACGGCAAGGTAGGGGTTATCCAGGGGTCTTCCTATGGCGGGTTTATTAAACAAAAATTTCCGGAGGCCACTATCGAAGAATATCCTACCTGGGAAGATATCGTCGATGCGGTAACGCGCGGAGAGGTGCAAGCAGCCTATCGAGATGAGTTAGAAGTTAAAAAAGAGATTCTCAAAAACCCAGATGCTGCCCTCAGGCTGCAGACAATTGCCCTAACCGACACCAAAGATCAAATTGCGATCGCTCTACCCTGGGACAGCCGTCACCTACAAGCCTTCGTTGATCAGTACTTGGATACATTCAATCTAGACTATACAGCCGATCTGGTTTTGGACGAATACGCTGACTATTTAACAACAGAGTAAGGGCGGCCCGCCCTTACTCTTCTCCTATCTTCCAATTTAGAATTCAAAACTTAGAACTCAAAACGCTCCCGCCTCTGCCTAACTCTCAAAATAGACCTCTCCCTAATTAACCCGCTATGACTATCAATCCGGCAACCAAACGACAACCTAGATGGCTCAAAAACATCTCTTTTACCTGGCTAAGCAGCCCTTGGGCAATTTTAGTCAGCGTTGTACTGGCTATCTATGTTGGCACCACTCAAAAAGAGTTTGCCGCCTCGTTGGCCCCCTTAGGTAATCTCTATTTGGGATTCCTAAAAATGTGTGTTCTGCCCATTCTCTTAGCCGCGATTACGACCAGCATTGGCCGCCTGATGCGGAGCAGCAACGCAGCCCAGTATGTCAAACGAATTTTGGTGGTGTTTCCACTGGGGCTCGTGGCCGTCAGTGGGCTAACCGTCATAATTACAGCCATTGCTGGCCCTGGGCGCAATCTCTCTGCTGGGACCCTAGAGGCACTGGGGGTTCTGGTCAATGATTCTAGCGTCGATTTGGAAATGGCTTTGACCGGTCCCATCCCGGTTGAAGACTCTGCCCAAGGGCTTTCATTATTTCTGCTTAATCTAGTGCCCGACAACATCTTCAGCGCCCTCAGCCAGGGCGAAACCCTAAAGGTGCTAATCTTTTCGATTATTGTTGGCGTTTCACTGGGTCTGGTTCGAGATCCTGTCACCGAACCCTGCTTTAATATCCTAGAAGCGGTTTATCGGACCTTTAATCAGCTAATCAACTGGCTAACGATGATATTGCCCATCGGCTTGTTTAGTCTGCTGGCCTATCAGCTCTCCCAGCAGGGTCTAGATGTGATGCTATCGATGATCAATTTCATTGTGGCAGCGCTGGTTACTTACCTGGTTGTTTATCTGCTCAGTACGCTAGTTGTTTGGCAACAGTCTAAAGTGTCTCTGCTCAAAGTTTTAGCAGCCCTGCGAGAGCCTACTATTCTGGCGTTGGCAACCTCTAGTAGCTTGGCCTGTCTGCCTTCTTCAATTGAGCAGCTCAGTGAAGCTCTAAAATTTAATCGTCAAACCGTGAATCTGGTAACCCCGTTGTCCATTACAATCTGCCGGTTTGGTTCAGTGATTTATTTTGCCCTGGGCTCGCTGTTTGTCATGCAGCTATATGACAAGCCGATTGGTTTGAGCAGTCTCGTCATTGTGATTGCCGGGTCTATTTTTGCCGGTATGGCGACCTCGGGGGTGACCGGTATTTTGACCCTGACTATGCTAGGCATTGTGCTAGAGCCCCTCAAGCTGCCTTTAGAAGCCGTCTTGGTTTTATTCGTCGCCATTGACCCAATCATGGATCCGTTTCGCACTTTAGGCATCGTCCATACGGGTATTGCAGCAACTGCCATGATTGCGGATAAAGCCCCTACTGCCAGCGCTAGCTGAGGGCCAGAAACCGGATTTCTTTGATGGGTTTATATTGTCTCGGATAACCAGTCAAAGAAACCCGGTTTCTGAAAGCGATATTACGCCAGGAAATCAGGCTGCGTCGCTTTCAATGTAAAACATCAGCATGATCATCCCGACCACGGGTAATAACCAACAAATCGTTGGAATCAAAATCCACGGTAGCCAAGATGCTGCATAGGTTCCATCCATTGTTAACTCCTTTGGATAATTAGTGTTGAGCGGTGGTTTTTATTTCCATCAATTCACAAATCCCCTAAAAATAGCATCAACCTCTGTGAAATTATTGAGCAGCAGATAGGCCATATAGGCACCGCCCGTCCCGCCAATAAAGAAGCCAGCGGAAAATTCGCTCCAGCCTTCCGACGTTTTGAGTCGGTCGGTTCCTGGGGGACTATCTGCTTCGCTCCGGCAGTTGATAACGCCGTAAACGTTCATACCGATGGTCCCCAGTAAGACGAGCGTAACCGCCGTTAACAATCCAGCCAGATAAGGCGCTGGGCCGTAGTCACGTAGGGCCCCAAATAAAATCTCAGGACCGACCAAAAAATAGCCGTGGGCAAGGCCAACTTCTAGACCCCGCATTAGAGGAGATAGCCCTTTACGATAGGCAGGCAGGTTTTGGATAAAGGTTTGTACTAGGGCAGAGTCACTAATTGGCGTGGAAAGATGCCCAATTTGCGGATCGCCCTTATACGGTTTAATCAGCTCGTTCGTCATTGATTATCTCCAACAACATTAAAAGATTGAAAGAAAGTCCTGGCCTAACTACCCGAAAGACCAGGACTTTAGAAGAGACGGAGCAGAGAGGAGAGTCTCAAGCCGTCTCAAACTTGATCGGGATACAGAGATCAGACATTAGATCAGACATAGCTGTATCCCTGGCCTGGGCTCAACCAAACCGACTGGCGGTTGAGGCAATCAGGAAAGCTGCGTAGGTAAAGATAAACCCAACCGTAAAGTGGGTCAGCCCCACTAGCCGGGCCTGCACAATTGAAAGCGCAACGGGCTTGTCTTTCCAGTTCACCAAATTGGCCAGCGGCGTGCGTTCATGGGCCCAGACGATTGTCTCAATCAGCTCTTGCCAGTAGCCTCGCCACGAGATCAAGAACATAAACCCAACGGCCCAACACAGGTGGGCGGCTAAGAAAATCCAGGCCCAGATAGCCAGATTGTTCATGCCGTAGGGGTTATACCCGTTGATCAACTGGGCAGAGTTGAGCCAGAGATAGTCTCTAAACCAGCCCATCAGATGGGTGGATGACTCATTGAACTGGGCCACATTGCCTGACCAAATGGCCAGATGCTTCCAGTGCCAGTAAAAGGTCAGCCAGGCAATGGTATTAAGCATCCAAAACATGGCCAGATAGAAGGCATCCCAGGCGGAGATATCACAGGTGCCACCCCGGCCAGGGCCGTCACAAGGGAAGCTATAGCCAAAGTCTTTTTTGTCTGGCATCAGCTTAGAGCCACGGGCATCAAGTGCACCCTTGACCAAAATCAGGGTGGTGGTATGCAGCCCCAGCGCGATCGCATGGTGTACCAAAAAGTCACCCGGCCCAATCGTCAAGAAGAGGGAATTACTACCGCTGTTGATGGCATCTAGCCAGCCCGACAGCCACACGTTGCCGTGGTTAGGCCAGGCGGTCGTCGCAATACTGCTCGAATTAGACAGCAGGGCATCAAATCCATAGAGCGCCTTACCGTGGGCGGCTTGGATCCACTGGGCAAAAACCGGCTCTACCAGAATTTGTTTCTCAGGGGTACCAAAGGCCATCATCACATCGTTGTGAACGTAGATGCCCAGGGTATGAAAACCCAAGAATAGCGATACCCAACTCAGGTGCGAGATAATCGCCTCTTTGTGGTTGAGCACCCGTGAGAGCACGTTATTTTCATTGCCCTCTGGGTCATAATCTCGAATCAAGAAAATGGCCCCGTGGGCAAAGGCCCCAACCATCAAGAAGCCGGCAATGTACTGATGGTGCGTATAGAGCGCCGCCTGGGTCGTATAGTCCCTGGCGATAAAGGCATAGGACGGCATCGAGTACATGTGCTGCGCCACCAGAGAAGTCACGACCCCTAAGCAAGCAAGGTGCCATCCCAGCTGGAAGTGCAGCGAGTTGTTGTAGGTGTCGTAAATGCCTTGGTGGGCATTGCCCAGTCGTCCGCTCGGTGGTCTATGGGCCTCCAAGATCTCTCTCATATTGTGGCCAATACCCCAGTTGGTGCGGTACATGTGACCAGCGATGATAAAGAGAACTGCGATCGCAAGATGATGATGGGCAATATCCGTCAGCCACATCGCCTCTGTCTGGGGGTGAAAGCCGCCCAAAAAGGTCAGAATTGCCGACCCTGCTCCGTCAGAGGTGCCAAAAACGTGGCTCGCCGTATCCGGATTTTGCGCATAGACAGCCCACCGACCCGTAAAGAATGGCCCTAGGCCAGCAGGGTGAGGCGGCGAACTGAGAAAATTACCCCAGGTAACCGTCTGCCCCCGTGCCGCCGGAATCGCCACGTGGATCAGGTGACCGGCCCAGGCCAGTGAGCTAACCCCAAACAGGCCAGCCAGGTGGTGGTTCATGCGAGATTCTGCATTCTTAAACCAGGCCAGCCCCGGACGAAACTTAGGCTGCAGGTGTAACCAGCCTGCAAACAAAAAGAGCGCAGCCAAGATCAGTAAGAAGATCGCGCCGTTATAAAGCTGGCCATTGCTGCGCATGCCGATGGTATACCACCAGTGATAGACCCCGGAGTAAGAAATATCGACTGGGTAGTTAGCACCCGCTTGGGTAAACGCATCCACAGCCGCCGTCCCAAACTGGGGATCCCAGATGGCGTGGGCGATGGGGCGCACATTGAGTGGGTCTTTCACCCACTGTTCAAAATTTCCTTGCCAGGCAACGTGGAAGAGATTGCCAGAGGTCCACAGAAAGATAATCGCCAGATGGCCAAAGTGAGACGCAAAAATCTTTTGGTAAAGATTTTCTTCCGTCATGCCGTCATGGCTTTCAAAATCATGGGCCGTTGCAATCCCATACCAGATCCGACGGGTGGTCGGATCTTGGGCCAGATCCTGGCTAAATTTTGGGAATTTAGTTGCCATAGATCTAAAAACAGATGTTTTCCAAATTAGATGAACAGATGATGAGCCGGGCTAGCCGACTGAAATAATCCGGGCCAAGAAAAATGCCCATGTGGTCGCGATCCCCCCTAATAGATAGTGGGCAACGCCGACAGCCCGTCCCTGAGTAATACTCAGTGCCCGTGGCTGAATGGCGGGCGCAACCTTGAGTTTGTTGTGAGCCCAGACAATTGACTCAATCAGCTCTTGCCAGTAGCCCCGTCCACTAAAGAGGAACATCAGGCTAAACGCCCAAACAAAGTGAGCCCCTAAGAACATCAGACCGTAGGCCGAAAGCGCTGACCCATAGGAGTTGAGTACCTGCGACGCCTGCGCCCAGAGAAAGTCTCTCAGCCAGCCGTTGATCGTGATCGCACTCTGGGCAAAGTTGCCTGCCGTAATATGGGAAACCGTACCGCCATCTGAAACCGTACCCCACACGTCTGACTGCATCTTCCAGCTAAAGTGGAAAATCACAATCGATATCGAGTTGTACATCCAGAACAGCCCTAGGAAGACGTGGTCCCACCCAGAAACCTGGCAGGTGCCACCGCGACCCGGTCCATCACAGGGGAATCGGAACCCCAGCGCTCCCTTATCAGGAATCAAGCGAGAGCTGCGGGCAAACAGAACCCCTTTCAACAAAATCAGCACGGTGACATGAATCGTAAACGCATGGATGTGGTGGATCAGAAAGTCAGCCGTCCCGAGGGTAATCGGCATCATGGCGACTTTGCCACCAACCGCCACCACATCTCCGCCAAAGGCCGGACTGACCCCCGCCAGAGCATTGGGTGCAGTTGCGCCAGCTGCGATCGCATGGAGGTGCTGTATCCACTGCGCGAAAATGGGCTGTAGCTGTATCCCCGTATCTGAGAACATATCCTGGGGTCGCCCAAACGCACGCATGGTGTCGTTGTGGATGTAGAGCCCAAAACTATGGAAGCCTAGGAAAATACAGACCCAGTTGAGATGCGAGATAATCGCATCCCGATGGCGCAGCACTCGATCTAAGAGATTATCGACATGTACCGAAGGACTATAGTCTCGCACCATGAAAATTGCCGCGTGGGCACCTGCCCCCACGATCAAAAATCCGCCAATCCACATGTGGTGGGTAAACAGCGATAGCTGGGTGGCATAGTCAGTGGCAATGTAGGGATAGGGGGGCATCGAATACATGTGATGCGCCACCAAAATCGATAAAGATCCCATCCAAGCCAGATGCCAGGCCAGATGGCAGTGCCAGGACGTGGTGAAAATCTCATACATGCCCTTGTGCCCTTGACCGGTCAAAGGCCCTTTGTGGGCTTCTAGCACTTCCTTAAAGCTGTGGCCAATGCCCCAGTTAGTGCGATAAAAGTGACCCGCAATGATAAACAGAACCGCAAGCGCCAGGTGGTGGTGTGCCGTATCGGTCAGCCATAGCCCCCCCGTCACCGGATTAAGCCCGCCCTTAAAGGTCAGAAAATCGGTATAGGCGCTCCAGTTAAGGGTAAAAAATGGGGTGACACCCTGAGCAAAGCTCGGATAGATATCCGTCATCAAGGCAGAGTTCAGGATCCACTCGTGGGGAAGGGGAATCGCGGCAGCTGAGTCAATCAACTGACCGCCTACCGTCAACGGTTTGCCCGCGTCAATCGCATCCAGGCAAGCGTTAATCGGCAAAGACACGTGGATCTGCTGACCGGCATACCCCAGGCAGCCCAGCCCCAGCAAGCCTGCCAGGTGGTGGTTCATCATTGACTCTACATTCTGAAACCACTCTAGCTTGGGCGCTTTCTTGTGGTAGTGAAACCAGCCTGCAAACAGCATCAGGCCCGCCATCACCAAAGCACCAATCGCCGTGCAATATAGTTGAAAAGTATTGGTAATCCCATTGGCACGCCACATCTGGAAGAGACCAGAGGTGATTTGAATCCCGTGGAAGCCACCGCCCACGTCTGCGTTTAAAATCTCTTGACCAAAAATAGGCCAAACGACTTGGGCACTGGGTTTAATGCCACTGGGGTTGGTCAACCAGGCCTCGTAGTTTGAGAACCTGGCACCGTGAAAATACATGCCACTGAGCCAGATAAAAACAACGGCTAAATGGCCAAAATGTGCACTGAAGATTTTCCGGGAGATGTCTTCTAAGTCACTGGTATGACTGTCGAAATCGTGGGCATCAGCATGAAGGTTCCAAATCCAGGTAGTTGTTTTAGGACCCCTCGCTAACGTTCGGTCAAAATGCCCCGGCTTTGCCCAACGCTCAAACGTAGCTGGGACCGGATCATTATCAACCACGACCTTAACTTCTCTCCCCGGCTCCGGGGGGCTAATGGTCATTGAACTCTCCTTATTTGATTGTAAAAAAACGCGTGGACTCCCTATGTTGGGATATCTTGCTCACACAAGAAAATATGCCTCAAAAAAAAAGAGGATGATCAAAAAAGAGGCATCAACCCACCGAATGCACGGGTCAGGTGATTCAGCACAGGTTTCTTTAGGTCATTAAGACTTGAGTCCAGCTACGAGGAAAAAGCTTCGTTCTTGACTTATCAAGAACCTTGCAGGCTTCACGACAAACAAAAACGAAGCCTGATACAGATCTGAATAGGTATAAATCTACAAAGCATTGTGTCCAGAGATCTAATGCTGTTTCAAAAGTTAACCTACTTAACAAATAGATATCTTTTAGTATTTTATACTCACAAAATATTGATTGAGAGAAACAAGAAGTGCTCAATCCCTGTCATCACAAGGTGTCTGCGTTGCTAGCTAAAATCTGTTGAATTCAGCTGTATCGGCCTTTAGAGAAAATAATTTTTGAACAATGACAGTGAATTGATGAAACTACCCACTTTGCATTGAGAATTTTTAACTCATGCGAAATCCTGGTTCATTGTTCTTGATATCACCGGGCGCGCACACGGTAACGTCCAAACAGCTAAACCTTACTCGGCTAGAAGAGTCGAGTAAGGTTTGGTTGTAACTTCGCTCAGATCCCCCTCAATCCCCCTTTTCAAGGGGGAGGTTTGAGTCAGCGCTCAACACATACCGAGGAGAAGGATTTAGGAGAAGGGCTTTGAGGTGGGTGACTTTACATTGCCAATAGAGACTTGAAGCCGTAAAGCCCTAATCAGCCCCTCAGCGCGACCGATAGGGGACTGTTTTTTCAATATCAATGTCTTGAGTCGAAGCTGGCTTTGACACGGCGGCGTTAGAGCCAATCCCCTTAGCCATGGCGGCAAACAGGGTAGGATCGCCCACTTTAGGCTGCTGGTCGTAGGGGCGAAAGCTGCGGACCACCTCTTGCCAGACCGTTTGGGGAAAGCCTAGCTGGGTCCGATGATACTCATCGTAGCGAGGCGACTTAATATTGAAGGGGGTTTCACCTATGGCGCGACTGGGTAGACTGCGGCGACGCTGGTAAGGCACCGTGTTCTCGCCAAAGCTTTGAATGTATTCGTCGCTGTTGAGCAGCTCATCGACAAACCCCTTGACGCCCTGAGTCATCACTAAGGCCGACCAGGCAATCTTTTCGCGTTCGCTATAAACTCGACGCCCCAACACTTTTTCAACACAGTGTTCGACAAAGCGAAAGTTGCTATTTTTGTTATAGAAGCTGTCAATGAAGGTATTCGAGAGTAGCAGCCCTCGAATGAAGTCACGCACTGTGATCTGCCGATTTCGAAGCTGAGACTCGAGGGCAACTTCGCGGTCCCACTTGAACGCATGAAAAAAGATCTGGCGGTAGGCCGCATCGATCAGGTTTCCCATGTCTGTGGGTGAAAACTGATCGTCCGTTGAATAAATAATCGCCTGGTCATCTTGGGCACCCAAAGCGTCTACGCGCTGGTTTGGGCAAGACGGCGCATAAGCTAATAGAGGAATAGCCACGTTTACACAAACCCCAATCTTACAACACTTTTAAAACCACACTCACCCCCTGATTTTCTCTAAAGAGGCGTAATACTAAAGAGGCGTAATACTCGCGATCTTACCGCCCTGTCGCTGCACTCTCTGCATGTGAGAGGTTAGCGCCTCGTAGGGAATCACGACTGCTTTATTGACCCGACGGACTTTAGGGTAGCCGGGGCCGCTAATGCCAGCCACCTCAACCCGGAACAGCCGACCCGACCCAAACGCTTTTGAGCCACCAAATGCACTGTAGGAAGCGTCGCCTTTTTGGGCCGGTAAGTAGGCAAAGCCCCCGGCCTCTCCAGAAGGCGGCACCACCCCAGACGCCGTATTACGGGCCAGATCTTTGACCAACCGAGGCGTTTTCCCGATGAGCTGGGCGCGATCGCTGTTGGCATAGCCCCGATAAAGCTGAAGCAGACGGGGAAACCCAACCGAGCGCTGGCCCATCCCTGTGGTCACAAAGTCTCGATAATAGGGCACAATATTTTCGCCAAAGCTCGCCTGATACTCAGGTGAGTCAATGTAGGCGTCAATATCTGCCTCAAAGCCCTCAGATTCGTACAGATTTAGGTGCTCCGTGATTTCTGACTGGTCGTAGGGGGCTCGCCCTAGGAGATGTTTGTAGTTCAGCTCGATGGTGCGGCTCTGAAAATTGTTGTAGAAGAATTTCTGCTTGTATAGACTGGATTTGGCTACCTGACGGACAAATTCTTGCACCGTAATTTTGCGATCGCGCAGCAAAGACTCGGCAATCACCAGCCGTTCATCGCTCAGTAGGTGAGGGTTTCCCAATACCTGCTGATAAACCGCTAGGATAACAGCCTCCATATCTCCTGACGTTGCATTGGGGCGCAGCTCTAACGGCGCTGCGTCACTAAACGCGGCTGTGCCTAAGCGAGAGGCTGCTGTTGTAATGGCCACCTGAAATTCTCCTTCAATAATTTTGTCACGGATGAATCAAAATGGGTGGGACGCTGCTAGACAGCGGTTACGCTAATCACCCGATTGCCCGACCGACTGAGCTGCTGTAGTTTTGTCGTCAATTGGTCATAGGCCACCAGGATTTCGGTCGTACTCCGCCGCACAACGGTTGTATTGGGAGACGCCGCTCGAATTATCCGGAGTCGGTAAACATCCCCCCGAGCCCCTCCTAGAGCCCCCGAGAGCGCACCGGGCGTTGGGGCCGCGATCGGGGTGGCCAAATTTCTGGCCACTTCCCAGGTCAATCGAGGTTGTTTTTGCCCCTGGGCACGGTCGCTGTTAGCATAGCCGCGATACAGCTGTAACAGCCGGCTAAAGCCGATCGCCCGCTGCCCAGGATGATCGACTTGAAAATCTTGGTGATAGGGAACAATGCTATCTCCAAAACTATCTTGATATTCTACCGAGCTAAGATAAGAATCGATTTCAGCTTCATATCCTTTAGAGATAAACAAATCTAAATGGTCAGAAATCTCAGTCTGATCGTAGGGTGCGCGCCCCAGCAAGTGCTTATAGTTCAATTCGATAAAGCGCACGTGAAAGTTAGGATACAAAAACTTCTGACGGTAGAGTTCTGACTGCGCGATCGCCCGGACAAACTCTCGCACCGAGATTACGCCCTGCACTAAAAGTGACTCGGCCCCTTCAAGCCGCTCACTCTTCATCAGGTACTCATTACCTAGCACCTGCCGGTAGGCTGCTGAGATCACAGCTTGAGCGTCATCCTGGGTCCAATTGGGCCGCAGTTCAACCACGTCTGCCTCTTCAAAGGGCTTTATCCCCAGTCTTCCTGCCTCTTGTAAGCCAGCCATGTGTGTTCCCCCTGCGTAATTGATGAGTAAATAAGTTTCTTTAAAGCGTTTTAACGGTAACGATTCAGGTCTGAGTGACTGACCAAAGTTCTAAATCCAAAGTTCTGAGATCAAAGTTCTGAAATCAAAGGGCATGGCTACGCTAGCGCCTTTCGCCAAAGGGAAATAGTTACGCTAGCGCCCTTCGCCCTATAGCCCAAGGGGCATAGCTGACGCTAGCGCCTTTCTCTCCGGACGGCTTATATGCGGTCAATCCCCTTAGCTCAGCGCGTTGATGATGTAGTCGATGTAGGAATTAGCCTCGAGTGCAGGATCCCCCGACAGGCCATGGTTAGCCTTAATGTATTTGAGCGCTTCAGCGTACCAGCCGGGCACCAGTTCAAAGCTGCTGTGCATTTCTGCCAGACCGGCCAGTAAGTATTCATCAGCAGGCCCCGTACCGCCTGCAATTAGACAGTATTGAATCATCCGCACATAGTAGCCGATGTCGCGCAAACATTTGGCCTTACCCCGTGCATCAGAGGCATAGTTGTTGCCTTGCATCTGAGTGGTATAGGGGAATTTTTGGTAGACAGCATTTGCTGCCCCTTCTGCCAGCTGATCAGCTTTAGCCCCTAGCGCCTTGGCGGCTTCTAGGTCAGCAGTCGCTAGGCGCAGGCGACCAAAGGCAACTTGAAGTTCGGTGTTGCCTAAGTAGCGGCCTTGAGAATCAGCTCCAGCAACTGCTTCAGTCAATTGCGTTTTCATCGGGATACGATCTCCTTAAGTTTAAATCTTCGAAGGTTGATGAGAGGATAGTTAGCTCACGGCGGCGGCGGCGCGATCAAAGTAGCCGCTGAGCTCGGATATTAGAGAGCTGCAGTCGCCCTGGGTGATATTACTTCGATCGTTTGCGATCGCAATCGCCGCATCCTTCATCTTGAGAATACTGTTGGCCATAGAAGAGCTAGGCACCCCCAATGCCAGATACGTTTCACGCAGGCCGTTTAAGCAGCGATCGTCCAGCACGCTGGCATCCCCTAAAAACACGGCATAGGTGACATAGCGCAAAATGATATCCATGTCGCGCATACAGGCAGACACCCGGCGATTGGTATAGGCATTGCCGCCCGGTGCAATCAGCTGGGGCTGCTCTTCAAACAAGGTCCGCGCGGTGTTGGTCACGATTGCCGAAGAGAGACTGGTAATGCGATTGACCACATCGGTGCGCTTGGCCCCATCTTGAACCACCGCTAGCAGCGCATCAATTTGGGCATTGCTGACCAGCTGACCCTGGGTATCAGCCTGGGAAACAACCTTGGTATAAGCATCTAACATCGAATCAATCTCCTAATAACTTTGCTCAATTGAAAAAGCTCGAATTTTGGTTTGCTAAGAGTTTTCTAAGAGGATCCCTCATCGGCCGAGTCTCCCTGAGCTGGGCTGGGGGAGTCTGCTGTCGCCTCTAGTGCGCTAAGGGGTTGAATATTCGTCACTTTCCCCCCCAGCATCGTAATCCGCCGCATTTCTTGATTCATACGGTGAAAGGGCACCTGAATAAATTGGCTATCACTGCTGCGAATGGGCGATTGGTGACCAGCCGTCACTTCGTTTTGGGATAAGCCAGTGACCTCATAGACAAAGATTCGACTGTCTACGCTAGAGGCTCGACTGGTTGCACACTGTCCTAACATCATTGACACCTCCGGATGAATAGAGATTGTGAAGCGGGAGCCGGTTCAAGCACGGGTAATGCTGGCCACCTGGCCTCCAGTTTTATTAATCTGCTGCAAGGTTTTAGACAGCGCTTCGTAGGGCACGACCAACACCCGGCTACTGCGGCGAATGCTGGGGTATCCAGGCAGTCGCATGCCAGAAATTTCAATGCGATAGAGGTTGCCACGGGCTGCCGTCGGCGTCGGTCGCCCAAAAACGCGGTTAATCACAGTCCCCTGTTTAGAGGCCTGGTATGCCCAGCCGCTGCTGCTGCCCCCTGAGGGCGGCACGATCGCAGAGGCGCTACCCATGGCCAGCTCTGACGCTAAACGGGAGCCACTGCCTGCAATTTGAGCGCGATCGCTGTTGGCATACCCTCGGTACAGGCTAAACATTCGAGTGAAGCCAGCAATCTTTTGACCTGGCTGAGTACCAAACCCGCGACAGTAGGGAACAAAGTTATCCCCAAAATTAGTTTCATACTCTGCGGTATCTAGGTAAGAGTCAATGTCAGCGTCGAACCCATCATTTTGATATCGATCGAGGTGCTCGATAATTTCAGCCTCATCGTAGGGAGCGCGCCCTAACAAATGCTTGAAATTTAACTCAATCACACGGGTTTGAAAGTTAGGATACAAAAACTTGGCCTTATACAAATCAGATTTGGCCACGGCACGCACAAAGTCTCTAACTGTTAATGCCCCATTCGTCAGTAAAGACTCTAGCCCGCTTAGACGCTCTGACTGCATCAGATAGTCATTCCCTAAAAGCTGCCGATAGACAGCATAAATCACCGCTTGAGCAGCGCTAGGGGGTGAATTGGGACGTAACTCGATGGGCGCTTGCTCAGTAAACGGGGTTGTGCCCAAGCGAGCGGCCTCTGCTGTAATAGCCACAGATTACTCTCCTGTTGTAGGGGATAAGTGATAGGGGATAGGGGATAGGGGATTTGTTAACAATCGCCATCTACAGCCCATCACCCGTGACAGCTCACGATCAGGCTGGTGAGATATTGACAATCCGATTGCCACGCTGGTTAAGCCGCTGCAGGGTGGATGACAGCTGCTCGTAAGTCACCAGATATTCCTGAATGCCTCGACGAACTTGAGGAGTCCGACCGCTGGCAGATTGAGACACGCGGACTCTGTACAGCTGTCCACGCGTTCCGCCAGTTGCGCCAGTCAGCTCTTTACTCAGGGTAGAGGTTCTCACCGGGCTGGCCGAGTTGCGAGCCAGCTCCGTAGTGAGACAGGCCTTTTTGTGATTGACCCGAGCCCGATCGCTGCTGGCAACCCCCCGATAAAGCTGAAACATCCTGGCAAAGCCAACCGTTTTTTGACTCTTTTGAGTGGCAAACCCTCGGTAGTAAGGCACGACCTGCTCACCAAAATTTTCTTGATATTCTACTGAGTCAAGATAGCTGTTAATTTCAGCTTCATAGCCTTGTTGAATATAGAGATTGACATGCTCGGTAATCTCAGACTCATCGTAGGGAGCCCGCCCCAGCAAATGCTTGAAATTAAGCTCGATGAAGCGTACCTGGGGAGTGCTGTAAAAGAATTTTTGCTTATACAGTTCTGAAAGCGCTAGGGCACGCACAAAATCACGCACCCCAATGTGGCCTTGCTTGAGCAGTGATTCAGCACTGGTGAGGCGCTCTGATTTCATCAGATGGTCATTGCCAAACACCTGACGGTAGGCTGCCCAAATCACAGTTTGGATGTCTACCTCAGCTGAGTTGGCGCGTAACTCAGTCGGCGAGGCTTGGGCAAAGGGTTCAAATCCTAACAGTCTTGCTGACATTGCACTGGTCATCTTGGGGTCCTCAGGCGGAGTGAAGGGGGTGAGTAGTGGGTAATAGTGGGTAATGGGTAGCGGGTAGTGGGTGATGGGTAGTGGGTGGTGGGCTGATGGAACAGGGGTAGGGCATGGCGGGTAAAACAAGCGATTCCTTTTACCCTTTACGCTCTACCCTCTACCCAACTCCCTCCACCCTCCACCCGCTCCCTAACGGCTAGCTCAACGCATTGATGGCATAGTCGAGGTAAGAGTTAGCCTCAACAGCAGAGTCGCCGCTGAGCCCGTGGTTAGATTTGATGTGCTTGAGGGCCTCAACATACCAGCTAGGAGAGAGATCAAAGGTGGTATTGATTTCTTTAATCCCCGAGATCAGGTAGTCATCCATGGGGCCAGTGCCGCCCGCAATTAGGCAGTAGGTCACCATCCGCAGGTAGTAACCAATATCGCGCGCGCATTTTGACTTGCCTCGCTCATCAGCAGCAAAGTTGTCGCCCTGCATTTGGGTGGTATAGGGGAACTTTTGGTACACAGCCTGGGCAGCGGCATTGACCAGACTATCGGCGTTGTTGGCAAGGGTCTGAGCAGCTGACAAGCCAGCTTGGGCCTGACGAAAACGGCCAAAAGCAACCTGAAGTTCAGAACTGCTGAGGAAACGACCTTGGGAGTCGGCGGTTGCGACCGCTTCAGTCATGGGGGTCTTCATAGCGAAAAATCTCTCTAAAAGGTTTACAAAAGGAATTTCAAACAAAAATCACTTAGCCAACGGCTGCCGCCGCCCGGTCAAAATAGCCGCCGAGTTCGGACATTAGGGAGCTGCAGTCGCCCTGGGTGATATTGGCGCGGTCATTTGCGATCGCGATCGCAGCCTCTTTCATCTT
Organism: Cyanobacteria bacterium P01_A01_bin.114; assembly: GCA_039815385.1. Lineage (GTDB taxonomy): Bacteria > Cyanobacteriota > Cyanobacteriia > Phormidesmidales > Phormidesmidaceae > SIO4C1. The sequence continues at coordinate 4,502 of JBCBZL010000011.1, read as the reverse complement.
GTTGATCCCCTGGGCCACCGAAGCACCCGGAACGCCCAGGGCTGTATAGGTTTCCCGTAGCCCGTTCAAACAGCGATCGTCCAGCACGCTGGCATCGCCTGTAAAAATTGCGTAGGTTACGTAGCGCAGCACAATTTCCATATCTCGTAAGCAGGCAGCCATGCGGCGACTGGTATAAGCATTGCCGCCGGGGGCAATCAGCTGAGGCTGGTCTGCAAACAAAGACCGGGCTGCATTAGAAACAATCGAAGAGGCGCTGCCCGTGAGCCGGTTAACCACATCTATGCGCTTATTTCCTTCGGCAACGAGCTGATTGAGAGCACTAATCTGGTTGTCATTGATATACTCACCCCGCGCATCGGCCTGGGCAACGACTTTGGTAAAAGCGTCGAACATAAAAAAAATCTCCTATTCTGAACACGCAAATAAAACTGCCTAATCCTGACTCGAGCAGGTCACTTCAGGTTGATAGACCACAAACCATCAGCCCACAAGTCTTAAGAGAACTGAGCCCTGACAAACTGCCAAGGCTCAGGCATTTCGAACCAGTGATTTGATTTAACCAAGCGGGTTGTGCAGATACTGTGCACGTTTCTGTATCCAAACAGTTACAATCGCCTAACCTTTTGCAGAATGGCCTTTTCAGGATTTATGAGGCCATCCCCAACAACCTTAAAAAACTTCATGTTTCATTACATTTGCCCGAATCGGGGTTGCCCCGACCGAATCAAACAGCATGGTCTGCAAATACCGTTCGGCCCATTCCGCCCCAAAAGCCCGCTCCAAAACCCGCCGAGTTTTATCATTTTGCTGCTGCTTTAAGCAATAATGACGCTGCCCAGCCACAATCGAGGCCTGTTCTTGCATAGAGCCAACCGGCACAACCTCACGGGCCAGCCGACAGTGGAGAGACAAGTATTGAGTTGCCCGGTTCAGAAAATCAGCTTCTTCCTGAGGGGTGGTGGGGCGTACAAATAGACAAAAATCTGAAAAGATGTCTCCCCAAGCAGGCAGATCACGGGGTTGGGAAAATCTCACCAAGGGTAGCCTGCTCAAGCACTCACTGTACTCAATCGGCAGGGCGTGAGACGAAACGGGAGACAGATCAACGATAGCCGCACTGATCAGGTCTCGACCTGCCACAATATCAACGCCAAAGATCGGTAGGTTAAAATGGCTATGGGGAAACATCACACAGTGAAGGATGTCCAGATTGTTACCCACCTTGGCCAGTTCTAAATGCAGCTTACGAAACTGAACCGTCTGATAACAAGAATTTTCGATGGTCAACCGCTCGCCTTCGAGGGTGCCCTCCACATAGCCGAGATCTGCGGGCGTCTCATAGGGATATAAAACTAGCTGGTTTTGCCAGATGGTTTGAATGGTATTAGCCAACTGGAGAATAATGGAATGTTGTTGTAGACGATGATCGCGCACTTGAGTCATAAGTCCTAGGATACTTTTAATACCTAACCTTGCCGTATCCCCGTGCAGACTCCGTGCAGATTCGCCTTTCCCCCTTCGCCTTTCCCCCTCAAGGAGCTTACATTCGATCGATCCCCTTACAGCAACAGCCCCCCTGCTCTTATCAGGTATTCAGGTCCCATTAAATACTCTCATAAGCAACCCAGTTTCTTGACCGCAGCTGAGCCTGATATCGATTGAGTCGATTGAGCAGCCGGAGCCCTAAATTCTTGCCCTGAATAGGCTTAATAATATAGTCGTCGGCCCCTAGCGCGAAGGCCTGATCTTGTTTGGCCTGATCGGCATGGACGCTTAAAAAAACGATCGGCAAATGTTGCCATTGAGGATTGCTACGTAGCACCTGGCATAGCTCAAACCCATTGATGTGGGGCATTTCAACATCTAAAACTACCACATCAGGCAGCACCTGGGTAAACAGTGCCCAAAAACGCTGTGGGTTTGCGACAGGCGTAATTTGAAAGTTCCAGGGCTGTAAAAGCTGGATAACCTGTTGCAAATAGCAGGGATCATCATCGACGATCATAATTTTGCTATGGCGGTAGCCTTGGAGGGTGGTTTGGGTAATCACCTCTAACACCTCAGCAGGCACCACCGGATATTCAAGGACTACTGCCCCGCCCCGCCGAATCAGATCTAAGCGATTGCCAAAGTCGGCTTGGGGGGTGACTACCAAGACTGGCAACAAAGTTTTTTGTTCAGTTAATCGGGTAATAAACCGTAGCAGCAGTTGCAAAATCGGCTCGTCTAATACCGGATCGGTTTCGCTCGAAACGAGATTGATCAGCACGATGTCAGGGGGGTCGGCTGTCGGCTCAAAAGCAGTCTGGGCAGGGGTATCTAAAGATAAAATCTGGCACGCGGTCTCAATCGAAGCGGCCATCATCGTCTCTAGGCCTTGGGCCACAGCCAGCGCCATCAGCTGCTGAATATAGGGCATATCGTTGACATCGACGATCAAAACTTTGGTCGGGTCGGGGGCTGCTTTATCGAGGGAGGCAAGGGTTGGGGGTTCATCTAGCGCATGGCCCAAAGTTGTCACCAGGGTATTAAATTGAGATATCTGAGACGGTGAGAGGGCAGCCTCGGTGGTTAAAAGCTGTTCTATCTGGAGGGCTAAACGATAGCCTTCGACTAAACCAAAGGTGCCTAAGGTGCCTGCCAGACTATGGGCCTGCTGTTGGGCCTGGGTCCGTTGCTGCTCGTTGAGCCCCTGCTGTTCTAGCGTTTGAGTAATATGCATTAGATAGTTCCACCGCGCCAGGCTGTCTCCTTTATGGGCATTCCAGGCCTGGGTGATGCCTGCCAAATAAAGGGCTCGCTGGCTCGTTGACGGGATAGATTCCCCCTCGCTGGGCAGGGAAAACGTCTGGGTCTTGAGGCGGTATCCCAAGCCGTGCACGGTCTCGAGAAAATCAGCCGGGGCTCCTACCCCCTTGAGTTTGCGCCGTAAGCCGCGAATATGGGAACGAACCGTGGCCTCACTGGGAAATTCTTCTGAAGACCAAATCCGATCGAGCAAAGTTTGGACACTAAAGACCTGATGACTGTGGCGCAAGAACAGCTCAAGTAGCGAGTATTCCTTGGCGGTGAGTGACACCTGATGCCCCTGATACGTGACTTCACAACTCACCGGGTCAAGGCACAGGTCTCCCCAGCTTAAGACCGGGGCAGCGTCAGTTAGGGTGCGTCGCAGCAGAACTCGAATGCGAACCAGCAGCTCTGGGAGGTTAAAGGGCTTGACCACATAGTCGTCTGCACCAGCTTCAAGGCCTTTAATTCTATCGGTCTGTTCATCTTTGGCGGTGAGCAATAAGATCGGCATGCCATACCCCTGATTCCGCAGGCGCTGACAAAGTTGGATACCGTCCAGCTGAGGGAGCATCCAATCTAAGACCATCAGGTCATAGTCAAAGGTAGATGCATAGGCCCAACCCGCTTCACCATCGGCCACTTTATCGACAACATAATTTTGGGCGGTCAGCTGTTGGGTTAGCAGAGTCGCTAATGCGGTATCGTCCTCAACCAGTAAAACTTTCATCTGCGTCCTAGATTAGAGTGTAGAGTGACCCATCGGGTCTCAGAGTGACCAGTTGAGTAGCTTGGCCATTCGACTGGCTAACGTCAAAGGATTAAAAGGCTTGGTAATCACCCCAACAACGCCTATCTTTTGAAACAAACGCTTTTCAGCAGTTCGTGTTTTAGCGGTTAATAAAATGACAGGTATAGACTGGGTCTGAGGATTGTTATTGAGTGACTCAAAGGTGCTAATACCGTCTGTTTCGGGCATCATAACATCTAACAAAATAGCGTCGGGCCGATAGGCCTCAGCCTGACGAATCCCTTCTAAGCCAGAAGATGCGGTGATAATGTCCCAACCGGCCTCCATCTTCAAACTGAGGCTGACAACTTTTTGAATAGACTCTTCATCATCAATAATCAGAATACGTTTTGATTGCATGGCGAGTACAACATCTCATAAAGATTGGTTAGATTTCTCATCGAAGACAAGGGGGATTGTGAAATAAAAACAACTGCCGACGCCCACCTGGCTTTCGGCCCAAATTTGGCCGCCGTGCTGTTCGACAATTTTGCGACAGATGGTTAGCCCAAGCCCGGTCCCCCCCTTCTTTCGCGAATCAGAAGAATCAACCTGCTGAAATCGCTCAAAGATGCTACCCAGCTTGTCTGAAGGAATACCCTGACCCTGATCTTGCACGCAAAAGAGTGCCATGGCCGGGGGCGGGCGATGGGAGGCATCGAGTGGTTGGGAAGGGGCAGCTACCGTGTTGAGATAGGGCCGGACCGTGACGCAAATCCGATTACCCGCTGTTGAAAATTTGAGCGCGTTGCCAATCAGATTGGTCAAGGTTTGTAGAATGTAGTCCGGATCGGCCCATATAGAGAGTGGCTCTGCCTGGGTTTGGATCTCGATAGATTGCTGCTGAGCAATCGTCTGCACCGCCTCAGCTGCCTGAAGGATCAGCTCACCCGCATTACAGGCGGAGGCATCCATCGTG
>JBCBZL010000009.1:0-32915 GCA_039815385.1 Cyanobacteria bacterium P01_A01_bin.114 | reverse complement strand
CCCCGTCACCAGGCAAGTCTTCACCCGACCGCCTCCGGTCGGCTCGCTACCGACAGACAGCATTTAGCCTCTCCTCGTGAAACAGAATTCTCCCCATAATAAAAACAAAAGGCTTGTTTATTGTGTCAAAGTCTCGTCTCGTTAGAATTAGCCAAGCATGAACAGTAGATAAATTTATGCGCGAAGTGGGTCGACACGCGATCTATAGCGATTGTACAGGGAATTGTGGGTGGGGAATAGGTAGTGGGTAGTGGGTAGTGGGTAATAATGCATTAAGGTGAGAAAATCCAACTCGCTACAGGACCCGCTTCAATGCCGACCCCCCGTCTTCTGCATCCCCTTATGGGGAGTAACCTCCGCACGCTGCGAGCGGTGCTCTCTCGTAACGGGCCGGGGCGCTATCCGCTACACCTGGCTGTGATTCTGACGGCGGCGGTGCTGCGCTGGCCCTTCTCAAGCTATGAGCGCTGGTGGGTTTTGCGATCGCACCTCTCTCCAAAGAACCCGACAGAGCCCCCGCCCATTTTTATTGTCGGCCACTGGCGCAGCGGTACGACGTTTCTCTACAACCTGCTGAGTCGCTCTCCTCAGTTTGCCTATGTGTCGCCGATCGCAACCGGGCTCCCTTGGGATTTTCTCACCATGGGTAAACTGTTGCGCCCCCTACTAGAAAAGGGGCTACCCGAAGGGCGCTTTATCGACCAGGTGCCGGTTAACTCAGACTCTCCCCAAGAAGATGAAATTGCCCTGGCTAGCATGCAGCCAGTGTCGTTTTATCACGGGCTTTATTTCCCCAAGAACTTTATCCAGAACTTCAACGCTGGCATTTTCTTTGACCATTGTAGTCATCAAGATATACAGGGCTGGCGATGGGCCATGGTTCACTTTTGCCAGAAACTCCAGCTCCAAAATCCAGGTCGGCAGCTGCTGATCAAGAACCCGGTACATACGGCCCAGATTGCTCAGCTGCGCAGCCTGTGGCCCAATGCCAAATTTATCCATATCTATCGAAATCCCTACGTGGTCTTTCAATCGACCCTTAATTTTTACGCGAAGTTGTTTCAAGAGCTAGCGCTACAGCGGTTTGACCAAGTTCCAATTCGCGAGAGTATTCTCAAGAGCTATCCCAAAATGATGCAGGCTCTATGCAAAGATACCCAAGACCTGCCCAAGCAAGATTTTATCGAGATTCAGTTTGAGGCCTTTGAAGCTGATCCCATGGCAGACCTTCAAAGAATTTATACCCAGCTAGAGCTCGACCGGTGGGAACAAGCAAAACCTGTTTTCCAAAGCTACTTAGACGCTCAAAAACGCTACCAAAAAAATCGGTACGCGTTTCCAGCTGACGTGATTGAACAGGTTCAAGCCCACTGGCAACCTTTTATTGATCGCTGGGGCTATGGGCCACCTTAAAATTGGCGATCGCACCCGTTTCGCAAATTACCCCCTATGATTAGCTCAAATGCCCGTGGAGTTTGTCTCTAGAGAGTATCCCGATCTTTGTCAATGGCGCTTAACATCTCATCTGGTAAAAGCTATCCCTTGGGGGCGACCGTCTATCTAGATGGCGTTAATTTTAGCCTCTTTTCCAAAAACGCTGAGGCTGTAGAGCTGCTGCTATTTAACCACCCTAACGATCCCCAACCGGCCCAGGTGATTCCCCTCGAGCCTCAGCGACATCAGACCTTTTTCTATTGGCATGTGTTTGTCGCTGGCATTGGGGCTGGGCAGATTTACGGCTATCGTGTTGACGGGCCGTTTATCCCTGAACAGGGACTGCGGTTTGACAACAAGAAGGTACTACTTGACCCCTACGCTCGGGCCATTGTGGGTGATGAAATTTACAGCCGAGTAGCCGCCATCGAACCGGGCGATAACTGTGCCCAGGCTTTAAGAGGCGTTGTAGTTGACTCAACCACCTATGACTGGGAAGACGACATCTCTCCCTGTACCCCCTATTCAACCACAGTGATTTACGAGCTCCATGTGGGGGGCTTTACCCGCCATCCTAATTCTGGGGTAGCCCCAGAAAAGCGAGGCACCTACGCTGGCCTGATCGAAAAAATTCCCTATTTGAAAGATCTGGGTATCACAGCAGTAGAGCTCTTGCCAGTCCATTATTTCGACGCTAAGGACGCCCGGCCCGGCCTGACCAACTACTGGGGATATAGCACGCTAGGCTTCTTTGCCCCCCATCGAGCCTATAGCACTCGCCGCGATCCGCTGGGGCCGCTGGATGAATTTCGCGACATGGTCAAGGCCCTTCACCGGGCTGGAATTGAGGTGATTTTGGATGTCGTATTTAACCACACGACAGAGGGCAATCAGGAAGGCCCAACCCTCTCGTTTCGTGGGCTAGACAATTCGACATACTACATTCTGGCAGACAATCTGGCCGATTACAGCAACTATAGCGGCTGTGGCAACACCGTTAAAGGCAACCATCCCATCGTCGGTAAGCTGATTTTAGACTGCTTACGCTACTGGGTCGCCGAGATGCATGTCGACGGCTTTCGTTTTGATCTGGCCTCTGCCCTCACCCGAGGGACGGATGGACAACCGCTCACGGGCCAGGCAAAGACGGCTAATATCCTATGGGCAATTGAATCTGACCCTGTTTTAGCCGGCACAAAACTGATTGCTGAAGCGTGGGATGCCGCAGGGCTTTATCATGTCGGTGGATTTGTGAGCGGGGCAGACTGGTATTCAGAGTGGAACGGCCCTTTCCGAGACGATGCCCGCCGGTTTATCAAAGGGGATATTGGCACCGTCAATCGGCTAGCGGCTCGACTGTTGGCCAGCCCTGATATCTATCAGCGACGCGGCATTGACATTAATCGCAGCGTTAATTTTATTACCTGCCATGACGGCTTTACGCTGAACGACCTGGTGTCTTACAACCATAAGCACAACGAAGCCAACGGTGAGAACAGTCAGGACGGGAACAATGACAACCACAGCTGGAACTGTGGTGAAGAAGGACAAACCGATAACCCTGATATAGAAGCCCTGCGCCTGCGACAGATTAAAAATCTGTTTACCTTGTTACTGATAGCCCAGGGGACGCCCATGTTGCTGATGGGAGACGAAGTTCGTCGGACACAGCTCGGCAACAACAATGGCTATTGCCAAGATAATCCATTGAGCTGGTTTGACTGGAATGCTGTAGAACAACACGCCAGTCTACTGCGCTTTGTCAGTGGCTTAATTCATTTTATCCAGGCCCAGGAGATCTTTCGACAGGAACGGCTGTTGGAGGTGACCTACGGCAGTCAAGCACCTCACCTGGTCTGGCATGGAACGCAGTTAGGGCAGCCCGACTGGGGCGAAGACTCTCACAGTCTGGCCTTTACACTGCGTCACCCCGCCAGCGGAGAACATTTGTACGTGGTCTTTAATGCCTACTGGCAGCCGATAGAGTTTGAACTGCCGCCCCTTGATCAGAGCGATCGCTGGCATCGGATTGTGGATACTGCCCTGAGTGCCCCTGAGGATTTTTGGAGCTCAGACAAGGCTCCTGAAGTGAGGGGGGAGGCGTATCGGGTGGGGGCGAGAACAGCGGTTGTGCTGATGGCGAAGGCGGTTTAGAAGAGAAGATAGCTACCGTATACGCACAAGTCGGAGATCTGAGCCGCATCAAGGCCCTCATCCCCCAGCCCCTTCTCCCAGGTTTTGGGAGAAGGGGAGCAAACCCTTACACAAATAGGCTTTCATCCACTCAAGGTTCTTCTTCCGTAGAAAAGCTTGCTCCGCTCAAAGTCCCTCTCTCAAATCTGGGAGAGGGATTTAGGGTGAGGGCAAATCCAGGGCATAGAGCTACTTTTCGGTATAGTCTTCTAGATCTGTATACACAGTAGCCAGATCTGGGAGAAGGAGAGAAAAGCCTCATTTAACAAGGGATGTAGCCCCTTTAGAACGCCTTCGGCAAAGGAGGTTTACATAGATCAAAATCCTTCTCTCAGACTGGGAGTCCCAAGAACAGGGGAGATAGATCAAACTTCGTTGGGGCAGGGGTCGCCAGCTTCGATGGCGCTGATATTTGACAGGGTGGTTTCAGCAATGTTGAGCAGAGCTTCCTTCGTAAAAAAGGCCTGGTGGGCCGTGATCACAACGTTGGGGAACGATTGCAGCAGTTGGAACGTATCGTCCTGGATGACGGTATCGGAAAGATCTTCAAAAAACAAAGCCCCTTCGCGCTCGTAGACGTCAATGCCAAAATAGCCAACCCGTCCAGACTTGATCGCCTCAATCACGGCCCGCGTATCAATCAGCCCCCCGCGACTGGTGTTAATCAGCATGGCCCCTGGCTTCAAGTGCTGGAGAGAGTCGGCGTTGATCATATGCTCGGTAGAAGGCAGCAGCGGACAGTGTAGGGAAACAATGTCAGACTGGGACAACAGATTCGGGAGTTCGACATAGTTAGCCCCCAGTGCCAGACAGACAGGATTTTCTCGGACGTCGTAAGCGACTAGCTTGCAGCCAAACCCGTGCATGATCTTGGCAAAGCATTCGCCGATTTTGCCGGTGCCGACCACCCCAACGGTTTTGCCGTGCAGGTCAAACCCTAGCAGCCCGTCTAAGGCAAAGTTGTCATCTCGAACGCGGTTATAGGCTCGATATAGCTTGCGATTGAGGGCCATGATCAGGCCGACGGCGTGCTCTGCCACGGCGTAGGGAGAATAGGCCGGTACCCGCACCACCTGGATGCCCAACTCTTTAGCCACGTCTAGATCGACATTGTTATAGCCTGCACAGCGCAGCGCGATCAGGCGGGTGCCGGTGTTTTCGATTGCCCCTGGGGAGGGCTTTGCCAGCGCCCTCAGCGTCTGCTCACCGAGCTCATCGTTAATAAACACACACACTGCCGGAAAGCCAGCGGCGAGAACCACCGTGTCGGGGGTCAGCCGGGGTTCAAAAAAGGTGAGGTCGTGACCGTAAGCTTCGTTAGTGTCTGTAAACGAGCGCCGATCGTAGGGTTTTGTGCTGAAAAAAGCAGTTTTCATGCCATCACCTGATGTCAAGGTTCTGTGTTCAAGTCTCTATTCAAGCATTGCCAGCACTCGGCTGCGATCGCCCAGTCTTCTTGAGTATGAATCACCAGCACGCGCACCGTCGAGTTTGCGATCGCAATATCACAATCCACAGGCGATTGTTCATTCTTGACAAGATCGAGCCTCAGCCCCAAAAACGCCATCGCCTCACAGGCTGCGGCCCGGAGCCAAGCGTCATGCTCTCCAATCCCAGCGGTGAAGACCACAGCGTCAAGCCCCCCCAGGCTCATGAGCATGCTCCCCAGGCAGGCTTTTAGGCGATGCAGGTAGAGATCTCGAGCCAGCTGAGCCTGGGCGTTGCCGCTGGCAATGGCCTGCCGGATCTCTCGCAAATCGTGGGAGACGCCAGACATGCCCTTGAGCCCAGAGGCTTTATTGAGCAGCTGATCAAGCTGATCGGCTGAGTAGCCCTGGCGCATCAGGTAAATCAAAATGCCGGGGTCGACCGAGCCTGAGCGGGTGCCCATCATCAGCCCATCCAGCGGCGTAAACCCCATGGTGGTATCAATACTTTGACCGTCTTTTACAGCGGTCAGAGATCCCCCATTGCCCAGGTGACAGACAATCAGCCGGGGCACGGCTCGGTTCAGAATCTGAGCCGCTCGCTGGGCACAGTACTGATGGCTGATGCCGTGAAACCCGTAGCGGCGAATGCCCTGAGCAACCCAGTCGTAGGGGCCGGGATAGGTGGCCGCAACCGTGGGCATCTGACTGTGAAAGGCGGTATCAAAAACGGCCACCTGGGGCACCTCGCCCAGCAGCTGTTCCATCAGCTCAATCCCCTCTAGATTGACCGGATTGTGGACCGGGGCCAGCTCACTCAGCCGATCGATTTCAGCCTTCACCGCCGGCGTCACCCCCACACTGGTCTGGTAGACCTGCCCGCCATGGACGACCCGATGCCCGACCGCATCGATCTCTTTTGGGGTTTGAATCACCTGGGTTGTGCCCTGCCAAAGGGTGCTTAACACCTGAGATAGGGTCTCGTGTCTGTCTGGGGCCGAGACGGTCTCTTCTAGGGTGTGGCCCTGGGCGGTCTCAACTTCAAAGACGGCCTCATCCCGCTGCGGATACCAGTCAATCTGAGCTTCCCAGAGCGGGGTGGGGGGGTGCGTCGGGAGCCTCTCTTCGATGGCATACAGGCACAGTTTATGACTGCTCGACCCGGCATTGAGGACTAAAATCTTCATCGCTGATCAGGTGCCTGCCCGGCTGCGGAGATGTTCTGGAAAATGAGCCCGATCGCCCAGGCGTTGCAGCATCGGCCCCAAGCGGCCAAACGTCACAACGCTGACCGAGGCCACCGGCATGTCGATGCGATCGCGATATCGCCCCAGATCGATCCCCAACAGGCTGCAGAGAATAATCCGAATGGTGGCCTTGTGGGAGACCACCAGCACGTTGCCCGACGTGAACTTTTCTTCGATCTCAGCAATCACCAGCGAGGCTCGGCTAGTGATCTGGACTGCTGTCTCACCGCCGGGGGGCGAGTTCCAGGCGGGCTCTGTGAGCCACCGCTCATAGGCTTCAGGGTAGTGCGATCGCACATCCTCAGGGGTGCGATCTTCCCACTCGCCGTAGTCGATTTCTTTAAGCCCGTCTCGAAATTGAGGCTCCATCCCGGTGGCCACGCACAGCGGCTTGACCGTCGCAATAGTGCGCTTCATCGGGCTGGCAAAAATCGCCGCCCAGGGGATGTCTTTATAAGCGTCGGCAAAGGCCTGGGCCATCTCTAAGCCAGATTCGGTCAGCTCTGGATCGGTTGAGCCACAGTAGCCGCCAGTTTTGCTATGGGTGGTTTCGCCGTGACGCAGGAAATAGAGGGTTAGGTTCATTGGGGAAGAGAGTAGAGGGTAGAGGGTAGAGGGTAGAGAGAAGTGGATAGAGGGTAAAAAAGGCGACTATCCACTACCCACTACCCACCACCCTCTACCCGACACTCAAAGCAGCCTTCGCCTGCACATAGTGAGCGCGCTCAACCGGCACAGAGGAGACGTGCCAGATATTGTCAGCGTACTCTCGAATGGAGCGGTCTGACGAAAACTTGCCCATGCGAGCCGTATTTAGGATGGACATGCGGGCCCAGCGCTCGGGGTCGCGATAGGCCTGGCTGACGGTCTCTTGACAGTTAATATAGGCTGGGTAGTCGGCACAGAGTAGGTAGGGATCGTCGTTGAGCAGGTTGTCGAGCAGGGGGCGAAACATAGCGCCGTCGCCGTGAGAGAAAACGCCAGACTCGATCAAATTGATGGCGGCTTTGAGTTCGGGGTTGCGATCGCAATACTCTCGGGGAACATAGCCTTGGTTTCTCAACTCGGTCACCTCTTCAACGGTCAGCCCAAACAAAAAGAAATTCTCGGCCCCGACCCGCTCTCGGATCTCGACGTTTGCGCCATCGAGGGTACCAATGGTGAGAGCACCGTTCAGAGACAGCTTCATGTTACCTGTGCCTGACGCCTCTTTACCTGCGGTAGAGATTTGCTCAGACAGATCAGCAGACGGGTAAACCGGCTGACTGTTGGTGACATTGTAGTCGGGCAAAAAGACGACTTTGAGGCGACCCCCAATGTCGGGGTCGTTGTTGACGACCTCACCCACCGAGTTGATCAGCTTGATGATCAGCTTAGCCATAAAGTAGCCCGGTGCTGCCTTACCGCCAAAAATAAAGGTGCGGGGGGGACTCTCTAGATTGGGATTTTGCTTGAGCCGGTGGTACAGCGTGATGATGTGCAACACATTTAAGTGCTGCCGCTTGTACTCATGGAGACGCTTCACCTGAATATCAAACATTGAGTTGGGATCAACCGCGATGCCAGTGCGGTCGAGAATGCGCTGGGCGAGGGCCTGTTTTTTGGTCTGTTTAACCTGTCGCCAGGCCGCCCGAAAGTCTGAATCTTCTGCCAGAGGCTCCAGTTTTTGCAACTCGTCTAGATGAACCAGCCAGCCGCCGCCAATGCTGCGGTTGATCAGGTCGGTCAGCTCTGGGTTGCTCAGCGCTATCCAGCGTCGGGGGGTGACCCCATTGGTGACGTTGGTTAGTTTCTCTGGCCACAGTGCGTAAAAGTCCTTTAGAACCGTTGTTTTCAACAATTCACTATGAAGTGCCGCCACGCCGTTGATGGTATGGCTGCCCACACAGGCCAGGTTGGCCATACGCACATATTTCTCACCGCTTTCGTCAATCAGCGACAGCTGTGAGAGTTTGGCGTTATCCTCCTCAGACGTTAGGCTAACCCTATCTAAAAATCGCCGGTTAATTTCGTAAACGATCTCTAAATGCCTGGGTAGCAGATTGCCAAACAGGCTCAGAGCCCACTTTTCTAGCGCCTCGGGGAGGAGGGTATGGTTGGTATAGGCAAAGGTTTTTTGGGTAATCTCCCAGGCACTGTCCCAGCTGAACTGATGCTCGTCTACCAGCAGGCGCATCAGCTCTGCTACGCCGACAGCGGGGTGGGTATCATTCAGCTGGACGGCAAATTTTTCGGAGAACCGGTCTAAGCGTCCCCCCTCGGCCAAATAGATCCGAATCATGTCTTGTAGCGAACAAGACACAAAAAAGTATTGTTGTTCTAAACGCAGCTGCTTACCCTGGAGCTGTTCATCGTTGGGGTACAGCACCTTGGTCAGATTTTCAGAGAGAATTTTTTGATCAACGGCTCTGTAGTAATCACCTTCATTAAAAGCATCAAAGTCAAAGGACTCAGGGGCCTCTGATTTCCAGAGGCGTAGCGTATTGGCGGTGTTGACCTGATAGCCCAAAATGGGCGTATCGTAGGGAACCCCCTTCACCACCTGATCGGGTATCCAACGAACCCGGTATTTTCCCTCTGCATCCGTAAACGATTCTGTATGGCCGCCAAATCCAACCGTGACAGCCTCTTCAGTCCGAGCGAGCTCCCAAGGGTTGCCATTCTGCAGCCACTTATCGGTAATCTCTACCTGCCAGCCATCTCGAAAGGTTTGGTCAAAAATGCCAAATTCGTAACGAATGCCGTAGCCAATCGCGGGAATTTCCAGGGTGGCCAAAGAGTCCATATAGCAGGCGGCCAGTCGACCTAAGCCGCCATTCCCCAGACCGGGCTCTTCTTCCTGCGCCAGCAGCGTATCTAGCTCAAGGCCAGATTCGGCCATAGCCTGTTTGACCGTTTCATAAATGCCCAGATTGATTAAGTTGTTGCCCAGGTGCGGCCCCAGCAAATACTCAGCAGAGAGATAGGCCACCGTTTTGATCTGGGGCTGATGATAGGTCTTGACAGAGGCGATCCAACGCTGCAAAAGGCGATCGCGCACCGTATAGGCGAGCGCCAGGTAGTAGTCATTCTGACTTGCCGTCTCTGGAGAGCGGCCTATGACATAGAAAAGGTTGTCTGCGATCGCACGCCTCAGTGTCTCGATACTCAGGCCAGTGCGATCGTCTTCGATCTGTACCGTCGGGGAAGCTGTCACATTTTGAGCAGTCATTAGAAGTCCTCAAAATTTTGCTAAGGGGATCGCTCAAATATAAGACCCCGGCTGAGACGGGCGAAAGGCGAAAGGTGGTAATTTATTTAATTGCAAGCGCCTAAGGAAAGTTCGCTCCGCTCAAAGTCCCTCCCCCAAAACCGGAAGAGGGATTTAAGGAGAGGGCTAACAATCCTGTAAATAGGGCCACTTCCAATTCACAATCTCGTCCTGATCCTTACCGTGTTCGTGGGCGTAGGCCAGACACTCAATGATCTTGTTCTTCATCCGCTCTTTAACATGGGCCGCCGCCGACCCCAGGCTGGGAACTCGGTCAACCACATCAATGACCAGATTAAAACGGTCAACTTGATTATTGATAGCCAGCTCTAGGGGAGTGTTGATATTACCCTCTTCTTTATAGCCTCGCACGTGAATGCGATCTTGATTAGAGCGGCGGTAAATCAGCTTATGGATCAGCCACGGATAGCCGTGGAAGTTGAAGATAACCGGCTTGTCTTTGGTAAACAGAGAGTTAAAGTCCCAATCAGACAGTCCGTGGGGGTGCTCCCCTTCTGACACCAGCTTGAACAGATCCACGACATTAACGAAGCGGACTTTGAGATGGGGAATTTCTTCTCGCAAGATGGCCGTCGCCGCCAGAGACTCCATGGTAGGAATATCACCGCAGCAGGCCATCACCACATCGGGCAGATCGGGCTCGGTACCGCAGTCGTCGTTGCTGGCCCAGTCCCAAATACCGATGCCCTTGGTACAGTGCTGGATGGCCTTGTCCATTGGCAGATATTGAAGATGCTTTTGCTTGTCCGAAATGATCACGTTGATGTAATCGACGCTGCTAAAGCAGTGATCTGCCACGGAGAGCAAACAGTTGGCATCGGGGGGAAAATAGACCCGCACTACGTCAGGGCTTTTGTTAGTCACTAAATCTACATAGCCCGGATCTTGGTGGCTAAAGCCATTGTGGTCTTGTCGCCACACCAGCGAAGACAGCAGAATATTCAAAGAAGACACCGAGCGCCGCCAGGGCACATGGTTGCGACAGATATCTAACCACTTGGCGTGCTGATTAAACATCGAATCCACCACGTGGGCAAAGGCTTCATAGGTGTGAAACAGCCCGTGGCGTCCCGTCAGCAAGTAAGCTTCCAGCCATCCCTGCAAAGTGTGCTCACTGAGCATTTCCATCACCCGGCCATCCCGAGACAGCTCCGTACCGCCTTCATCTTCGGGATAAATATCGGCCATCCAGACCTTTTTGGTCACCTGGTAGACATCTTGCAAGCGGTTCGAGGCGGTTTCATCTGGCCCCATCAAGCGAAAGTTGTTGGGGTTGTCGCGCATAATGTCTCGCATGAATAAGCCCAGTGCCTTGGTGTTTTCAAACTCCACGGTGCCGGGCTGTTCCATCTCAATGGCGTAGTCGTGGAAATTTGGCAGATTGAGGGCGTGACGCAGCAGACCGCCGTTGGCGTGAGGATTTGAGCCCATTCGGCGATTACCCACCGGGGCCAGCGCTTTGAGCTCTGGAATCAGCGCCCCCGCGTCATCAAAGAGTTCTTCGGGCCTGTAACCGCGCATCCAGGCTTCTAGCCTGCGCAGATGGTCTGGGTTGGTGTGCATGCCCCCCATCGGCACCTGGTGAGAGCGCCAAAAGTCTTCGACTTTTTTACCATCTACTTCTTGAGGCCCGGTCCAGCCTTTGGGCGTCCGCAACACAATCATCGGCCAGCGAGGCCGCTCGATTTTTCCAGTCGTCCGCGCCTCCCGTTGAATCTCTTTGATCTTGAGAACGCACGCTTCCATGACAGCGGCCATTTTCTGATGCATCTCAGCCGGATCTTTGCCCTCAACAAAGTAGGGGGTATAGCCGTAGCCTCGGAACAAATATTCCAGCTCTTCGTGGGAGATGCGAGCCAGGAGGGTGGGGTTGGCAATCTTATAGCCGTTCAGGTTCAAGACAGGCAGCACTGCCCCATCTCGAGCCGGGTTGATAAACTTATTGGAGTGCCAGGCGGTTGCCAGCGGGCCGGTCTCGGCTTCACCGTCGCCGACGACGCAGCAGGTAATCAAGTCTGGGTTATCTAAAACCGCCCCGTACGCGTGGGAAACACTGTAGCCCAGCTCTCCGCCTTCATGGATAGATCCGGGGGTTTCAGGAGTGACATGGCTACCGATAAAGCCAGGAAAGGAGAATTGCTTGAAGAATCGCTGCATCCCCTCCATATCTTCGCCCTTATCAGGATAGATTTCGGAGTAGGTGCCTTCTAAATATACGGGCCCCAACACACCGGGCGCGCCGTGACCCGGCCCGGCCACAAAGACCATATCCAGATCGTACTTCTTGATCAGCCGATTGCAGTGGATGTAAGTAAAGCTGAGGGCGGGGGAAGCTCCCCAGTGACCAAGTAGTCGATGCTTGACATGTTCGGCCTTAAGCGGTTCCTTCAGGAGCGGATTTTCGCGCAGGTATATCATCCCAACGGCGAGATAGTTGCAGGCTCGCCAGTAGGCGTCGATACCGCGTAACTCTTCTTCAGTGAGTGTTTCTGAGGTAGAAATCGCAGGTTGGACGGGGGCTTGAACCATGTTTTGTTTTCTCCTTTGAAAATGAAAATATTGACAGAACCCTTTACGACCTTTACCGCAATGAAACTGTGGTGAAACTATATAGCTGGGTCAATGATTGTCTATCCGCTAGCCAGAAAAACAATCACGCTCAGGCGGGTTTTGTCTCGATCTTATGTCACGAGTTAGATTTGATCAGTATGGAGAACCTTAAGATAAATTGATGTTTCGAAATTATTCTCAGATCCTGAAAAGGTGATCCCAAAGAATTGAGCCCTAGAAAATCGACTCTTAAAATTGGGCTTCCTCAGCAAGGTAGCCCGTCTTGCTTAAGAAAGCATTAACCAAGCTATGTGAATTAAAACATAGTGAATTAAAACATAGTGAATTAAAACATAAGTCTCTAACAGACTGTGAACCTTCACGTCCCGCGAGAAAATCCCAAAAGGAGAATACCAACGGCTAGAGCGCACTCATGGGATCATACAGCTGGGTCAAGTCTGGATGAATGACACATCGACAGATATCGAGGTCACTGCCAACGGCCTTGAATATACCAATTTGCTCGGAGAGATAGCCACGCGTTTGCTCGTCGACACGAGTACAGGAGACTGTGCCATTCAAATCGAAGACTAGACTGAAAGCGGGACTCTCCTGAGCAATGAGACAGCGTCTTCTGTGATTGGCAGGGTGACCTATCGAGCCCGCATTGGTCTGCAGCCGACTCTGTGATTGAGGCAACGCTGGTAGACCTTATCAAGATACGCCGATTGCTGAGCAGACGATTGTTGCAACGGGGCAACAGGTACCGATTCCGTTTCATCTACTCTATAGCCCCGGCGATATCGAGCCCAACCGTCGTTATGGCGTGAGGGCTAACATCTTGGTTCAAGCCGAGCTGCGGTGGAGCACGACGACTGATTATCCTGTGATTACGCAGGGGCACCCTCAGCTGTTGAGCTGGTTGTGGCGATGGCTGGAGAGGCGGCTGCTCCCCTTCAGAGTAACCGGCCAACCGAACCCACTAGTGAGAGTGAGCCTTTGCCAGACGCGATCTCAACCGCAGTCAAGGCAGCCCTAAGCCAAGAACTGGGGAACGCTACGCTTCAAGTTGGAAACTACAGCCGTGAAACCTAGCCTGATGGTTGTTTGGCGAGAAGCTTTCCCGAGGATAGGAGCCAGAATCCAGATTCCTTCTGACTCCTGACTCCTGGCTCCTGGATTCTATCCTCACCTGGATTTCCCGGCTTAAATTGAACGCCCATGCGTTCGCATTTCAGATAAGTTGGAAAAGACGGTTTTGCCAAAACTGCGTCGATGAAGAAGCTCATGCTAAAAATAAGTGACATATCAGCAAGGGCAACGCCGACTTGCTTCAGCTACACTATGTTAGAGGTATAGGCTAATCCATCGAGGCTTGTGTATGACTTTAGCGGATCTTTTACCTGCACTTAGACAGTTGCCAGAGTCAGAAAAACTAGAGTTAGTAAGGCTTCTAGCAGCTGATCTCTGTAGTGGTATGAATATTTCACCGTTCGAGCCTTTCAAAACCTACTTTTTGCCTACCCCTTACAATGCCTTTGGCGCAGGAGCCATTCTGATGCAGGCTATGTCAACTGCTGAGTCATTAGAGTAGTGACATGCGCTTTAGATATTCAACGACTGACTCGTCCCAAAATGAGTTTGATAGTCTGCCTCGCATCCCATTAGTTCTCAATTATCAGAACCGCAGTGTGGAAGTCGTTGGATTAGTAGACAGCGGCGCTACAGTAAATGTTTTGCCTCATGAAGTTGGGCTGAAGCTTGGAGCAACTTGAGATGATCAACAAGCTGTGATCCAACTGGCAGGCAATCTAGGAGGTCAACCAGCGATGCCACTATTTGCCATGGCAGCGGACAGAACGAGTAATCTAGGTGTTGATGCAAAATATACTGACCACCGCTCAGCTCGACGGTTAACCCTCTGCGCTTGTTGCTGAGGCCGTCACCAATCAGCCTCTAGACAGTGAGCTACTTTTCCAGAAAATAATGACGGTCGGTTGGGGAATATTGGAGGGTCAACGGCTGACACACGCTTCATAGAGATCCACCACATAGGGCATCGCTTCGCCGAACCAATTATTCCAAACCGTGTCCTCACACTTGTGATCCGCCGGAATCACATGCCAGGGAGCCCACTCAATGCTGGTGTGGGTAATGACGTCCTCGTATGCTGCTTATCTAGCAGCTCGGGGTGAACTCTGACAACCAGCACTTCTTCGTAATAAGAGCGATTAAAAACAACAATTTGGCCCCGTTCTGGCAGGGCCTTCATATCGCCTCACGACCCAATCGCAAATGGGTTCATCGATCGATAGCGTATCATCCAGACAAACGCCCTAAAAGCGATCGCCTATCTTAAAGATAAATTCAGAGTCGCCTTCGTCGTTGACGCCAAACTCCAGTCTCACCGCGCCAAACGAGGTCACCGCCCGTACCCCAAGGCCATAGCCAAAACCATCTCCTGGCTTATCTCGGGCCTCAGCAGGCGCGCCGATCACATCGTCCCCTGTCCCCAGGTCGGTGCCGTAGTCAAAGAACAAGGTTCCCCCAACATCAACATCATCGTCCAGTGCATTAAAAGAGAACATCGGAAAACGATATTCTGCCGTGGCTTGGATAAAACTTTCTCCGGTGCCTAGCTCACCTGAGCTGTAGCCTCGAACCGAGTTAGACCCGCCCAGGCTAAAGGCCTCGTAGGGCGGCGTGTCGCCAATGATAGTGCCCCCTTGTAGATTGAGCACGAGCGTCCGAGGCCCCTCTGTAAACCCAAAAAGATTGAGCGGGATAAACTGGGTATAGTTCGCACTGAGGCGATTAAAAAGAATGTCAGCATCGCCAATCGGAATTGACTGCTCTGTACCAAACAGAAATCTAAAGCCCTTGGTCGGGTTTTTAGCATCGTCTCGACGATCAAAGTCTCCGGCAAAATTAACCGTCAGCAAGTCATCTTGGCCGCTGTCGCTCACCGTGAGCGAGTTGCCCAACTCGTCGTCTGCAAACACATCATTCGTAAAGAAGTCGTCTCTCACCGACACACGCTGATACGCAATCCCCAACGCGGCCTCTAGATCAGGGGCCAGCGGGCGAAAATACTCAACCCCGCCCCCCAGGCGATGCACCCACGGGTCTTCTCCACTGGGCGTGTCTACGTCGGTGTCGCCCCCGTCAAACTCGGGCTCGACACCGCGTCGATTTTGAAAATTGAGACCGTAGCCTGAGCCGTCTGCAAAAAACTGTCTAAAGTCCAGCTCGGCCCCCAATGTATTTTCACCGCCAATCACCCCCACCGTTAGCCTTTGATTATTGCCGCCAATATTGTCAAGACCGCCGTGGATGCCAATGCCTAAGCCCCTGGCTCGGTTAGTCGATGTTCTCACCGTGACTGGTCTCAGGGGACCTGGCAGCACCGTAGGCCGGGGCAAGCTGCCAAACCCATAAAAGAAAGAATTTGGCTTTTCAGCCGTGACCACCATTACAACTTGGTCAGGTTCCGTGGCTGGCTCGAGGGTCAGCGCCACGTGCTCAGCCAAACCCGCAACTTGGGCCAAACCGGCCTGAGCGATATCCGGGTCGTAGATGTCTCCTGGCTGTAGATCAAAGGCCTGAATGATCCGCTGGGCCGACTCTCCGGTCAGCACATCTGCTTGGCCAACAAAGCGAACCTGAATATCTGCGATCACTTCTCCACTACCTGCGGGTACCTGCGGCTGACCTTCATCTACCGCTGACTCAGAGGATGCCTGAGAGACCGGCTGAGAGACAGGCTGGGATACAACAGTCTGAATAGCTGGGTCATGGGTCTGTGCCCAGCCAGCGGTCGCAAACAGTAAAGGGGTCACCGTAACCCCCAATGTGGCGGCTAATCTCCCCTTAGTAAACTGTTTAGTAAACTGTGATTTGGGAAAAACCAATAGCAAATTCTTCATAGGTTTTAATATGGCCCGGCTTGGGGCTAGCTAGGTTGACCTTGCTCTGAGCTGGCAGATTGTAAGGACAGGAAACCGGATCTGGCAAACCAGGCTTAAATTAAGGACTTGATTCAAGTCCTTAATTTAAGTCAGTGTGATTATACACTGACTGATAAAAATGGCGTACAGCACGGTGTACACTTCACATTCACGATCAAAATATCTGCAAAAGCCGCCTGTTTCGCACTATCGTTTGCCAAAATTATCGTTTGCCAAAATTAGCCGGGTCTTGGTCGCGCCGATGGTTAACCGGAATCGGGGCTCCCTGATGCTCACCTACCAGCGCCGCAGTTGATTCTAGGGCTTGCTTGAGGCGTTTTGCCGCATAGATAGACATGTCTCGGGGCACGCTGATGCGATCGCGCAAATATCGCAGTGCCCCGTCCGACCCATCAGGCGGCGTACAGACCTCACCTGTGATCAGATGGGTCAGCGCACACCGCAGCGCCTCGTCAAACAGCGCGCCGTCGGCAGGGTTAACCCGAATGATATTGGCACGATGTTTGATCACCCGCTGTAGCGCCTCTGCACGAGAGGTTTCTGGCTCTAGGTAGGTCACATCAGGCAGCCCAAACCAGGGACCCTGATCAACCCTGGCTTTATTCAGCTGCGTCTGGGGCTCACCGTTTTCGTAGCATCCTCCCATCTGGGGGGGCAGATCGTGGGCATGGGTGTGAAAATCACTTTGGGTGCCGCGATAGGTGGGTCGGCTTTCCATCGCATCAAACCAGGCGGCAAAGCGAGGATTATCTTCCCGCAGCGAGTAGCCTTTGTAGTAGTAGAGGCTGGCATTCATCCGCTCAACATAGGGCGTAAAGATCACATCAGCGGTGCCAAACTTTGCCAAGAAATAAGCCCCCGATGTGCGCTCCAGCGCCTCTTCGACGTTGGCCACGACTGATTGAAACTGCTCTCGATTGGCCTGCTCTTGACGGGGCGACCGGGTTGGGTAGCACAGCCAGCCACACCAGGCCCTAAACAACAGTCGCTCTAGCCGCCGTAGCGGTAGCACCGCCGGGTCTTCCATGCCTTGCACTAAGGGGCCAAACGCCTTTTCTAGGGCCAGCAAGATCACGTCGCTCTCGGTGATTAGCCGCCCGTCTAGCTCAATCGCAGGCAGCATCCCAGAAGGAACAATCTGCTTATACCAGCGCTCCTTTTGCCCGTAGCAAAACATAGTCACTTTTTCGATGCGATACGGGACTTGCTTTTCTTCTAGCCACAGCCAGACTTTTTGACAATAGGGACACCAGGCATGGTGATCTCGGTACAGGGTCACCCGCACCGCTGACTCAGCCTGACCAAACAGGCGCAGCTGGGCCTGGGCATTGGTGGGCCCGTTGACCGTATCAAGTTTAAAGTTTGTCAGGGCTTCTAGCTCTGGCCAGCTTAGTGGAGCAAGGGACATAGGGTTAAGGCGTGATTTATCTTATTTAGAATCATTAGCTAGCTTATCAATAAAGTTGGGACCAGGGCGTTCGAGAAATGTTCCCATAGGCCTACCCCCCCGTTCCTTGATAAACGATATAATGCCAGACAAGTAGAAAGGGGGACGGGGTTCTTAATCTCATCCCTCTTTTTCTTGGCCTCTTTTTCTTATTTTTCAAGCATCTCACCCTAATTGGACACGCCTTTATGCCAGTCATCAATAGCGCGCGCGAAACCCTGACGCCTCAGGCAGAGTATGCAAAGTTTTTGCGATCGCACCTCCCCCCAGAAGCTTTTCAACCCGATCAGACTAAGCTCTGGATTTTGTTCATCAACGCCGCCATTCTTATACTTGGCTGGGGCATTGCAGGCTCTCTAGACCAGTGGAACAGGTACTTGCTTTGGCTATATTTACCATTTACGGTAGTCATGGGCAACAGCGTTATTGTTTTACTATTTAGCAGCCACGACTTAATGCATAGTAAGACCATTAAAAAACCTGCCTTTAGACAGATTATTAGTCTCCTAGGGCTGGCAATGCTATGGATGCCACCTACCTTGTGGAAAGCCATTCATAACCGAGTGCATCACAACAACACTAATGCGCTACATGATCCCGACCGCAACTATTTGCAGAATCATCCCAACACATTCGGCAAATGGATTCAAAATCTGTTTGCCCCCTCCGCCGAAGCGAATCCTTTTTGGGTCATCTTTGGCATGGGCTATTCCTGGGGCGTTTATGCGTTTCGCAACTTAGCCTCTGCACTGGTGTTCAACGGCAAAGCCAACCCGTTTTCCGTAGATCCCGTCAAGGTAAACTCCAAAGAGAGAAAGGCGATCGCAATTGAGTTTGGGCTGATTGCAGCCCTACATCTTAGTATTGTTGCCTATCTAGGACTTCACCCTGCCAAGCTGATTTTGGGCTACTTTCTGCCGATCTGGATTGGCTACGCAGGTATTTTGTTCTATGTCTACACCAACCACATGCTCTGTCAGATGACCAGCGTTAACGATCCGCTATGCAACAGTGTTTCGCTACGCGTTCCCAAAATTTTTGACATCTTACATTTAAACTTCTCGTACCACACAGAGCACCATATTTTTCCTGGGCTGAACTCAAATTACTATCCGATGGTGCAAGCCTTGCTGATGAAACATTACCCTGAGCGGTTTAACCTACTAGCGGCTGGCGAAGCCTGGCGGCTAATGATGCAAACCCCGCGCCATTACAAAGATGAAACCACCTTCACCAACTGGACAGGAGAAAAAACAGTTCCTTGCCCGCTGAGTAGATCGATAGAAGGATAAACGAAACCAGTAAGGATAAAGTCAGTCAGGCGCTGGCTCAGACGCTGAACTATACCCAGAAAGCGAATAGATTTGTAGAATACTGGCACAAGACTTTGGCCGTCGTGGGTTTAGGGGTACAAGCAGTTTAGCGTCTGACTCTCCCAGAGTTTGAGCACATGGCCAAAACTATCAATTTCAAGCATCTCTGCACCTTAATTTAGTGAAAGAGGTGCAGAGACGCAGACGCCTAAACTTAGGCTATGCACGACCTATCAGGTTATTCACCAGTCTCTTCGATCGTCTCCCAGCACTGCTCTCCCAGACGCGCCTGCTGAGCCCAGATTTCTTCTAGCTGCTGCTTTTGAGCATTGTCAAGTATGCCCATGAGCTGGGTCTCATATTGCGCCTCTAACTGCTCAAAAGCGTCTTCATCCAAAGCGTCTTCATCGATGATCAGCTGCATGAACTGTTCGTCTATCTGAATAAGCTGCTGACGCTGCTCAGCAGAAAGGTTTAAGCGAGCAAAATCAGGGTAACTCAGCTGAAATTGATTCTGCAAATATCGTTCTTGCTGCTGAGGGGTAAGTAGGGCCAAAACAGTCTCCTCGTAGGTCTTTTCATAACTTTCTAAACGTTCAATCTGCTGTGCTGAGAGTTCCCAGTCCTCTGTATTCTCCAAAAATTGTGATTCAAGCTGCTCTAATGCTGCTTGCTGCTCAGCCGACAAGGACTCAATATCCAAAGTTCCCTCTCGCTCGAGCTGTTGTTGCTCAGGTGTCAGAATTGCCATAAACTCTGATTCGAAGCGTTGGTCTGCTGCTTCCATAGCCCTCAGCTGCTCGGGAGAGAGCACTTGGTCAGACTGGGTTTCTAACTGCTCAGCTGCCTGGGCAATGGCATTCGATTGTTCCTCTGTGAGTTCAATCCCTTCAAATTCATCCATTTCATAATCGCCAAATGCTGCCACACAATCGGCCGCTGTCGCACTATCGGTAGCACTATCGGCGGTCTGTGCTTGAATTGGAGTTGCTGAGCCAAAAACAATTAGGAGTGCGACTAGACTGAGACGCTGTGTAAGTGTGCGCAATTTCATAGTGCTCAATTTCATAGTTGGGTACCAGGTTGTTGTAAATGTCAGAAATGTTAAGGCAACTGCCTCAACCTGTTGCCATCTTAAGAAAATCGAATTTCGTTTGGCTTGAATCAAATTTCCTGAGTTCAGCCAAGAAAAAAGAACTAATGGAGACTAGTTCTTTTTTCCTATTTCAGGGCGTCAAAAAGGTGGCTGCGTCCTAGTCCAATCCCCCAGCTTACCAGCAGTTTGGCTGTCAGGGTTCAAAACGCAAGCGGCGTTTGTGCTATTCACTAGGCCGTTTTATTCAGACATAACGGTACTTTTATCTCATGCATCCTTCGAATTTGTTGTTTAGTCTGAGGATGTTCCAGTCGAGGAACATAGCAACCTAGAAAACTCTTAAGGAGATAGTATGAAAAGCAAATTTTTGCCTCTCATTGCGGGTATTTTCAGCCTCTCACTGGCAACCCTGGCAAGCTCTAGCGCTGTCAATGCAAAAACGTCGGTAATAGATGCGATCAACCAGGAGACCTTCACGGTCAAAACTCTAGCCAGCAATACATTGTTGGCCGAAGGATCGCAAGAGCCAGTCTACTGGGTCGTAGAAGATATTGATGACCTCTTTGATGAAGAGATAGAAGATCTGGAGGCAGAGGGCTTCATCGTTATTGATCTCGAGGATCTAGACGATCTCACTGACGAAGAAATCGAATATTTGGAGAAAAATGACCTCATCATCTACGATTTAGATTAGATGCTTTCAGCTAGATAACAGTTTGCCTCATTGCTATTCTCCAGAAGGCTCAGCAATGAGGCAACTGCATTCACCAATATCATCATTGCGCTAAGAGGGCAGTAATGAATGCGCCAGCAGAGCAGCTTGGGTGCGATCGCGCACATTCAAACGACTCAACAAACTGGTCACATGGTTTTTAACGGTGCTCTCAGAAATATACAAAATTTCAGCAATTTCGCGATTGTTAGCACCGGTTGCAATCAGGCTTAAGACTTCTCTCTCTCGATGGGTTAGTTCAGCAATGCAACTGAGCTGCTCGCCCCTGTGGTCAAGCGCTGGGTTGAGCGTTGAGCTAGCTCGGTAAGAAATCGCTTTTTGAAAGATACCTGGCCCTAGCTGGGTGTAGCCTGCGTAGGCAGAGCGAATAGACTGAGCCAGCTGTTCGTAAGGCGTATCTTTGAGCAAATAGCCGATGGCACCGCACTTCATGGCCTCGCTGATGTACTCATCATCATCAAAAGTAGATAGGACTAACACCTTGATGGAAGGAAAGTGTTCGCGTATTAAGCGAGTCGCTGTAACCCCATCCATCACAGGCATTCGCACGTCCATTAGGACTAAATCAGGCTGAAGGCTAGCAGCTTTTTCCAGTGCGACTTGTCCATTCTCTGCATCCCCCACCACGTCCAAATCGGCTTGAGCGTTGAGCAGGCTGCTGAGCCCTTGCCGAATAATTGTCTGATCTTCTGCTAGCAACAGCTTAATCATGTTACTCCTCTCATAAAGAAAAGCCCAAAGGGAAGCTACCCGAAATACAGCACCCTTTTCCCAGCGTACTCGCTATCTTAAACTGCCCTCCTACAGCTGTCGCTCGCTCACGCATTCCTTTAAGACCAAAGCCCGTTGCATTTTGATCCATCAGAAACCCTTGACCATTGTCTTTAACTTTAAAGCAGAGAACTGGCTGCCTCTCTTGAGATAAACAAGTATGCAATACAATGCTGACTTGGGTAGCCCGACTGTGCTTATAAATATTGGTTAGTGCTTCTTCTACAATTCTGAAAACGGCGGTGCGAACGCCCGCTGAAACAGGCAGATGTAATGCTGTCTGGCACTCAATTTCGATGTTGGTTACTTGCCTAAAATTATCCACAGAGGCTGCGATCGCAACGTCTAAGGTTTCTCCTTGAAGCGGAGCACTGCGAAGGGTCGAAATCGACTGCCGTAACTCTTTTAGCGCGTCGGCAGTCAGCTGTTTACCCGCTTCAAAAAAAGTCTCTGCCTTTTGCAAATTCTTTTGTAAAAAGAATAGGCCATTATCTAGTTGAATGCTTTGAGCCATCAGAATATGACCTAGGGAGTCGTGGATATCACGGGCGATTCGATTACGTTCTTCAAGCGTAGCTTGGTCTTCAATTCTAATCGCATATTCGTATAGCTGCGCATGAGCGCTAGCTAGCTGCCTGCGATTTTGACGTTCTGACACTAGGGCATTGATCAATAGCAAAACAAAGACTAAAACCAATCCAAAAAAGAACGCATTCTGTAGCTGAATTTGAAAAATTTCCAAACGATGCTGATGGGTGAGATTCTCACTCATTTCAGCAGGCAATGATGCCGATAATGTTTCTAAGCCAGCGAGTCCGACTTGAGTGGCTACAATAGTAAGCTCTTCGATCATAGCCTCAGCAAAGGGGGCATCATTCCAAACATCACTCCAGTAAATCGTATCAGAGACCGCAAAAAAGAGGAAAATTGCGCCTGCAATGATGATTTGCCCAACTTTCTCAAAAAGAAGGCAGCTCCGAATCGCTGCAATTAGCAATAGTGGAGCGAAAAAAATGCTATCCCAACAACATAAATGACTCACGATGCCGATGATAGAAAATTCTAAGGCCGTATAGAACACTTTTCCCTGAGTACTCTGCTTTGGCAGGTATAATCCCATCGTTCCAAAAACAATCACAAGCCCCAAAAATTGCCAGGTGAATGGAAACCAAAAAGCAAAAGAGCTCCCCTGTTGAGGAAACTCTATTACGGCCTGATTAAAAAGAGCATTTAGCAGGGTAATTGTCAGCAACACCCATTCCAGGTGAAGTAAAACCCTAAAGGGATGAGGTTCTAAAGCGCACTTTTCAAGAAACCAGTTCCCAACGACCTTTATAGAGCTGCTAGTTTTAAAAAACGACCTAGGCATTCAATAGCATCCCTCCCACTGATTGATCACATATTACAAGTGCTCTAACGTTTCGTAAGCAGTACTTTATTCCTGATTTTTTAGGGTGTAGGCACAAAGTACTGCTTTTCAATAAGCCCTGAGAATTTTGATGGGATTTGAGGGCTTGCAAAGAAATTACACCAGCTGAAGGGTTGTCTGGGGCTGATGGTTAGGAAATATCTGCGCTAGCTGGGCCGAGTTGAGGCTAAACTGCTGTGCCAGTAGAGATATGAGAACATCGCGAAAATCTGTTGTGATCGCCAGATCGCGAGACTGACCTGGTTCTGACGCGTCCAGGCCAGGCCAGTCACCATACACTTTGCCCCCCCGGAGCCCCCCGCCCAGCATCCATAGAACGTTGCCGTACCCATGTTCGGTGCCGCCGTTGCCATTTTCTGCCACGGTGCGGCCAAACTCTGACAAGACAACGACGGTCGTATTTTGATAAATCGGCCCGAGGGCCTGGGCCAGGGTCGCAAGCCCATTGCCCAGGGAGGTCAAGCTACGGTTTAAGGTGATCCGTTCGTTCACATGGGTATCCCACTGCCCTAGCTCCATAAAGGCCACCTGGGTGGCGGCATCCCCCGTCATTAGCTGGGCTAAATATCGGGCACTGTTGGCAAATCGAGACGGGGCCGATGCGCCGCGAGACGCCTCCATGCTTTCTTTGTTCAGCTCGCGGAGAAGAACATCGCGGGCAGCGCGACCTTCTCGATAGACCTGGCTGAGCCGATCGTCACGGGCGTAAAGCCGATCAAAAGCCGTTTGGGTTTGCGGTTGATCGATCGCTAAAGGGCGGCTGCCAGCGCCGCCAACCGCCAGGCTAGCAACAGATTCTGAGCCCTCAAAAATAAGTGGCAGAGTGGCCCCAATGTTAACGGCCTGGGTTGGGGTGCCGCCCGGCAGTGCGGCCAAGAGTCGATTGAGCCAGCCATCTGGCGTAGAAATCTCGCCTGGGGTGCCGGTTTCCATATAGTCTTGGGCTTGAAAATGTGACCGAGTCAAGACTGGCGAGCCCGCCGCATGGACAAAGGCCAGGTGCCCGGCCTGCCATTCGGGCATGAGCGCATCTAAGGCGGGGTGGAGACCAAACTGACCGTCTAAGTCGAGCACGCCATCGGGCTCACCGGGTTTGGCAATGGCAATCGTCGGCCTGGCTTCGTAATATCGAGATTCTTGATAGGGGACGACAATATTGAGCCCGTCGGCGGCTCCTCTCAAGAAAATTACAATTAAGCGGGGGGTTTGTACGGGATCAGCTGCTTGCGCGGCCCCTCGCCAGGCCCAGCCGTGAGACCCAACTGAAATCAGTCCTGAAGCGCCGACTAGGGCGGTTTGTTTAAGGAAGCGACGTCGTTTCATGGTGAGCTCTTTAGGGTCATTTGTGACGGGTTATTGGTTGTTGGCTTCGCTATGGGGACTTGCTTAGCGATACATCATTTCAGGGCTACCTAAAATCAAGGCGGGTCGCAGGGATCTGGGGGCTTCTTCGATGGCGGCCAGGGTCTCGGCAGAAAACTGCTCGCCTAAGGTTTCGAGTAAGGCTTCGGCCTCGGGTTTGGCAGCTTTGTGCTGGTTGACGGTTGCGATCGCAAAACTTACCCGGCGGACCATCGCATCTGGGCTCAGCCAGGCTGCCTCTACCTGGGCATAGCCATCGGGGGTTCGACAACGATATAGCGGCATCCCCAGATGGTTCATGGCTCCCTTGAGGCGTTTTAACCGCTCTTCAGAGAGATCGGTCAGGCCGACGGCCCGAGCCATCGAGAGCAAATATTGATAGGGCGTCTTAAACTTACGCTGATAGTGCGCCTGCTGCCAAAATTCATCGCTCTCAAATAGCGCCTCTAGCACGGCTCGAATATCACCGTCGGTGGCCGAGAACCGATCGGCAAGCTGGTTGATTAACCCCTCTGGGGGAGTATCCGCGACAAAATACTGAGCTAACTTGTAACCGATGTGACGGGCCGTGGCAGAGTGCTGGGCCAGCAAATCAAGCGCTGTTTCACCCTCGTCAATGCCCCCGCCTGGAATAGTCTCACCCAAGAGCACCTTGTCACCCGGAGCGTGGCGAGCACGGGCAAATACAAATCCACTCTCGTCCGGCCCGTTCTCATCCGAGCTAGGCTGCTGATGGCGCACCAGGCTCCAGCCCGTCAGAATGCGCGCCAAATTTTCAACATCGGCCTGGGTATATCCGCCATCGACCCCCAGGGTGTGTAGCTCCATGAGCTCGCGGGCATAGTTCTCATTAAGGCCCTTAAACCGTCCCTGAGCCCCGGGGCTATTGGGGTCTGTATTGCGCCAGTTGTCTAAATAAAACGACATGGCCGGATGTTTGGCCGTTGCCCCCAACAAATCTCGAAATTTGCCAAGCGCGTGGGGGCGGATGGCCGTTTGCTCGTAAGCACCGGTCCAGAGCATGGTCAGCCCTTTACCGGCAAAGACGTTGAAATGGTTAAACCAAAAGTCCACCATCACTTCTTGAAGCTGACGAGGGCTGTCAAGGGCTCGTAGCAATCGAGCCTGCTCAGCTTCTTGCAGAACGTGAACCCTTTGCAGTCTTGCGTTTTTTCGGGCTTCAGAAGACTCTGTCTTGGGTGCAGTATGTCGCTCAAACAGCTCAACGGCAGACAGTTTGAGATTAGAAAATTCTTCGAGTCTGGCGGAGAGTGCCGTAGGCTCAGGTAGATTGGCCGGATCAAGCTGAGCCTGAATGTAGGCATCTACACCCGTGCGCTCAACCTGCTGGCGGTCACCCGGACGAGGCCCAAAGCTCAAACGATTAAGAACGTGTGTCGTACGTGCCGAATTCACAATCACGGGAGTTAGTGCTGCAACGAACCTAATTGAGTTGATAAAGGTAATGCCCTAAACCTGTGCCACCTTACGCTGAGGCACAGCTAAAAACCCTGATTATGTTTTAGTTGTGTTTTCGTTTTAACCGTGTTTTCACAACCTTAATCGCATTAGGCCCAAATCGACAACCCAGGATAGGGCTGACACAGCGACATGAGGATTAGACAGAAGTGCTAAGGGGATCGACCAAATATTAAGACGCTGGCTGAGACGGGCGAAGGGCGAAAGGTGCTAGCGAAGCCATGCCCGAAGGGCTATAGGGGGCTAGCGTCGGCTATACCGGTATGGCCATAGGGCGGCGGTTTATTTGATTAAAAGTGCCTGACCAGTCAGAACTGTCGCAAGAGGAACCTCACAGCAACGTTTGCGCAAACCCACCGAGCACTTCCTTGCCCCAACACCTAGCCAGTCTCTTTTTCGGGGGGTCTGGGGGAGTTCGGACCCCAGGCAGCCCTTCAAGCTAGAGGCAAGAGGGAGGGAAACCCAGTTGCAGTTATGTGGGATAACTTAAATACTTCCGATTGGAGGGAAAGTCCCGCGCAGCCCGTTCTATACAAGGCCGATACCCTCACGAATAAAAAGAGCGCAAGACGCTAGCATCAGCCCTCGCATTCGCGAAGCTATGCCAAAAGCTTCAGCCGTACCCACGTGATTTGCCCGTATGGCTATCGGGTAGTTTCTTTAATTGCAAACCTAAACAGGGGCTGCAAAGCGCAGGTGCCTATCCTCAAAAACTTGACAGGTAGCATCAGCATCGCTGGGCGCTGTCTGAGAGGCTGCTTGAAGCGCTGTAGGCTCGTCTTGTGTTTGAGAACCTGACTGACCTTTGCCCAAGATATCTGTCACTGAGACAATCCCTAATATCTCATTGTGCTCAATCACTGGGGCTCGATGAACTGCCGCCGCTGCCAGGGTTTGGGCAGCCTCTTGCACCGTTGCCTCAATCGATATCTGAATGCAGGGCTGCCGCATAATGCTACAAACCCGAACATGGGCGGGGTCACCCCCCTGGGCAGTCACGTTATAAACAATGTCTTTTTCGGTCAAGATGCCAAAAGGGCCGTCGGCATGGCATTTATCAATGATGAGCGATCGCACCCCCCTTGCCTGCATGAGCTCAATGGCATGGGCAACCGTGGCCGAGCTGCGAATCATCACCACGGGACTGGTCATAATATCTCTAACCATTAACATAATGAACCTCCTAACCTGACAAACAAGCTGTTGATAAAACTGTCTAACCCACCCCTCACCTAAGGGCTATCTTTTGATTATTACTAAGGCTGACGAACTACTCGCTGTAGATAGTTTTAGAACTAAAGTGTGAGGACTTTATGAGGTAAACTTCAACGTTTAGATATCAACGTTTAGATACTCGCTTTTAGATAGAGACCGGGTGAAATTCCCTGCAAACACCCTCATGATTTAGCCCAAGATGACTACTCAAATAGCCCCGCCCGATCTTCTCAGGCTCTTGTTTGACACGGCTGTGGAAGCCGCCATGCCGACCCATCGCATTGCCCCCCATCTGCCCCCCAAGCCCAAAGGGAAAGCTGTGGTTGTTGGGGTCGGTAAATCAGCTGCCGCCATGGCGAAAGCGGTAGAGGACAGCTGGGAGGGTGAGCTTGAAGGGCTGGTGATTACCCGCTACGGCCATCGAGTGCCCACCTCAAAAATTGAAGTGATTGAGGCAGGTCATCCTGTCCCCGATCTGAACGGCGTCCAAGCTGCTCAGAGAATTCTTGACCGGGTGATCCCTTTGACAGAAGACGATTTGGTCTTGTGTCTGATTTCAGGCGGCGGCACCGCGCTCTTTAGCCTGCCACCTGAGGGGGTAACGCTGGCAGATTTAGCCGATATCAGCCGCCAGCTGCTGAAATCTGGGGCGAATATCACAGAAATGAACGCTGTCCGCAAAAGTTTGTCGCGATCGAGCGGCGGACGGCTGGCGGCGGCAGCCTATCCGGCCCAGGTGGTCTCACTGATCATTTCAGATGTGCCTGGGGATGATTTGACCGTGATCGCCTCTGGCCCGACGGTGGGGGATACGGTTACGGCCCAAGTGGCCCTGGATATTTTGCAACGCTACGGGGTGAAGGTCGCCGCCCACATCGTTGACTATCTTGAGCGAGATCCAAATCCGACCGTTCAACCCGACGACCCGAGGCTGCAATCGACCCAAAATATTCTGATTGCGACCCCACAGCAGTCTTTAGCCGCCGCCGCCCAGGCTGCCCAGTCCCACGGCTACACTCCGCTGATCTTAGGTGATTCAATTGAAGGTGAGGCCAAAGAGGTCGGCATCGTCCACGCGGGCATTGCTAAACAGGTAGTTCGTCACCATCAGCCGCTCTCTCCCCCCTGCGTTATTCTCTCGGGAGGAGAAACCACCGTCACCGTAGCTGGGCCAGCGGGGCAGGGGGGGCGTAATAGTGAATTTTTACTCTCCCTGGCCGTGGCGCTGGAGGGGATGTCGGGCGTCTGTGCGATCGCATGTGACACCGACGGCATTGACGGCAGCGAAGACAATGCCGGTGCGCTGATCACCCCGGATACGCTGAGTCAGGCCAAGCGTCAAGGGCTAACTGCATCCCAGTATTTAGCCGCCCACGACAGCTACCGGTTTTTCGACGCGGTAGAGGCGCTAGTGATGACCGGGCCTACCCTCACCAACGTCAACGACTTTCGAGCAATTTTAATTGAGCCTGAATAATACCCAATCCGAATGAAGCACCCCCGATTCAAAATTGCAGCCTGCTAGGGGCGTAAAACTTTACACCCTTCGGTATCAGATATCGCTAGATAGGATTTCGTACAAGCTGTCGATACCGACCCAACGCCATCAAAGGAAAATGCTGATAGTAGAGGTGATAGCGAATATAAAAGTGACCGGGGAAGCCGGTTCCCGTGAATTCAGATTCTGCCCAGGTGCCATCTGTTTGCTGGGTATTGAGTAAATATTGAACCCCTTTTTGAATCGCGGTTTGAATTGCTGGCCCCGTTTGAGCACCTGAGTGCTTTTCAGTCGCATCCAGCAGGCCGATCAGCGCCCAGGCTGTCTGAGACGCGGTGCTGGGGCCTTGGCCTTTTAATCGGGGATCGTTGTAACTATGACAGGTTTCTCCCCAACCCCCGTCAGCATTTTGACAGCTAAGCAGCCAGGCCACGCCGCGCTCAATTTGAGGGCGACAGCGATCAGGCGCGATCAGCGCCAGGGCAGACAGTGCGCCACTGGTGCCATAGATGTAGTTCACACCCCAGCGACCAAACCAGCTGCCATCCGGTTCTTGTTCTTGCAGTAAATAGTCTAAGCCGCGCGCCAGTCTCGGCGCGGTGAGGTCGGCAGCATAGCCGCTGGCCAGATCGCTCTCTCGAGACAGGCGACCGTGCATCTCTAGCACCCGAGCCGTAATGTCTGCCGTACTGGGGTCAATCATCGCTTTGAGATCCCCGTAGGGGATGGCGTTGAGCCAGTCTTGGTCGTTGTTGATGTCAAAGGCAGCCCAGCCGCCGGTTGTGCACTGCATGGTGGCGACCCAGCGAACCGCGCGGGCGATCGCCGCTTTTTTGAGGGCCTGATCGGGCAGGGTAATCTCTTGCAGGGCCATAGCGACAACAGCGGTGTCGTCTATGTCGGGGTAGAAGCGATTTTCGAATTCAAAGGCCCAGCCGCCCGGTTTACCCTGGGGATTCTTAACGATCCAGTCGCCATAGTCGAGAATTTGTTTGTCTAACAGCCATTCTCCCGCCTTTACCAAGGCAGGGTGATCGGCGGCCAGGCCGGAATCGGTCAGCGCTCGCAGCGACAAAGCCGTATCCCACACGGGCGAGACGCAGGCCTGCACCCAGTAAGTCTCTTCGGTCTCGACCACAAAGTTATCCACCGCCTGAAGACCGCGCCGCACAATCGGGTCGTCAACGCTGTAGCCCAGCGTGCGCAGGGCCAACAGAGAATTGAGCATGGCTGGAATAATGCCCCCCCAGTCGCCGGAAGCTTCCTGCCGTTCGAGAATCCATTTTTCGGCCTGTTGGATACCGATGTCTCGGAAGGGGATAAAGTCAAACGACTCGGCTAGCTTAAAGGCTTTGTCTATCCAGAGAAAAACATCGCTCCAGTCGTTGTTCTCGGGCAGTTCCCACCGTACATTTGCGATGCCTTCGGCATAGAGCTCATTTAAGTTGAAGGCGGGCTCGATGGGGTATACGGGCTTTTGATCAAACACCACCAGCAGCGGTACGGTGCTGCCCCTGGCCCAGCTCGAGAGTTCGTAAATGCTAAACGGCAAGGGCTCACCCAGCAACATCACCCAGGCCGGTAGTGAAGGGAGCCCGCGCCAGTCATAGCTGCCCATTAGGGCCAGGTGAAACTTAGTAAAGATACGGGTTTTACTGATGCCGCCCCGGCTCAGAATGAAAGTTTTAGCCCGAACTAATGCCGGATCGGTTGCGGGCACCCCCAGCAGCCGCAGCGCCATGTAGGCTTCGACCGACGTGCTCAAGTCGCCGCCGTCACCGTAAAAGAGTTCCCAGCCGCCGTGGTCACGCTGGTGCGATCGCAAATACGGCTCTGCTTTAGCCAGGGGCCGCTGGCGATCGGTGCCCCAAATCTTGTGCAGCAAGATAATCTCAGCCGTAATGGTGACATTAGACTCTAGATCGGCCCACCAGTAGCCCTCAGGGGTTTGGATCGAAAGCAGGTAGGTCTGAGCAGCAGTAATGGCCTGCTCAAGAGACTGCTCGGGGGCCTGCTCAGGCTGAGAAAAGTTGGCTCGCTGCTGAAGTTTATGGGTCTGCATCCAAGTGTCTCACGGCAAAATAAAGTGTTACTGAGGCAGCATAGTGCAAATTTGAATGAGAGCAGGCAATTGTAATGGCAAACTTAGCGGTGACCACAAACTTAGCTGTGACGATAGCGTTGCTGGTAACTGGTCTGGCGCTGCTGATCTGGCTGGGGCTGTTGGTGTTTTGGGGGCAGTTTTGGCGGGCTGACCAGCGGCTAACGCCTCAAACGAGTCCTCAGCTAGAGACCTGGCCGACCGTGGCGGTGGTGATCCCGGCGCGCAATGAGGCTGAGCTGATTGGGAGGGCGCTGCGATCGCACCTCACCCAGGCCTATCCAGGTTCCCTCTCGGTTGTGCTAGTTGACGATCAGAGTACGGATGGAACCGGTGCGATCGCGTCTCAGCTTGCCAAAGAACTGGGAAAAAATACCCCCCTGACGATTCTCTCAGGTACCCCCCTCCCGGCAGGCTGGACTGGCAAACTCTGGGCTTTGGAGCAAGGCTTTCGCCATCTACAGCAGCAGCCTGTGCCCCCAGACTATGTACTCTTTACCGACGCTGACATTGAGCACGAGACTGTCAGCGTGCAGCAGCTGGTGACCAAAGCCGAAAAGAACAGATTAGATCTGGTGTCTCTGATGGTGAAGCTGCGCTGCCAGAGCACCTGGGAAAAACTGCTGATTCCGGCTTTTATCTTTTTCTTTCAGATGCTCTATCCTTTTTCCTGGGTCAATAATCCCTACAAAAAGACAGCCGCCGCTGCCGGGGGTTGCGCCCTAATTCGATTTAGTGCGCTAACGCGAATTGACGGTCTCCAGGCAATTCGCCAGGCTTTGATCGATGACTGTGCCCTGGGGGCTGCCGTCAAGGCCGGAGGGCCGATCTGGCTGGGCCTAAGCACGACGACCCGCAGCTTGCGCCCTTACCCCAATCTCCAGAGCATCTGGTCGATGGTGACCCGCAGCGCCTATACCCAGCTCAACTATTCTCCCTGGCTGCTGCTAGGTACGGTATTGGGCATGACGCTGGTCTATCTCGTGCCGCCCCTGGGGCTGCTGCTGGGTTTGCTCTGGGGGCAGCCTGCCCTAGCTCTGACGGGCCTGACGGGCTGGCTGCTGATGGCTCTGGCCTACTGGCCCACCCTGCGACTGTATGAGGGGTCGCCGCTGCTGGCTTTTGCACTGCCAGTGATTGCCCTGCTGTATACGCTGATGACGCTAGACTCAGCCCGACGCCACTGGGCCGGGCAAGGGGGAGCCTGGAAAGGTCGCGTTTACGGTGAACCTTCCCGTTAAAAAGAAGCCGCTGTACCCTCTCCCCTTTGTCTTCATGTTAGTTTGGAGGCAAAAGTACCCGACTGCGACGCAAGGGGGTTAGACATGCAAACAAAGCAACGCTACTACACGCCAGAAGACTATTTGGCGCAAGAAGAGATTGCGACGTTTCGCAGTGAGTATCGAGACGGGAACGTTATACCGATGACGGGCGGGTCGATCAACCACAACCAAATTGCAGGGAATGTCTATGCTTTTCTAAAATTCGGGCTTCGTCAAACCGATTTTAAGCCCTACATCGGTGATTTACGGTTATGGATCCCTCAGTATCGGCAATATACCTATCCAGATGTATTTTTAATCCAAAGTCAGCCCGCTTTTCAGGAGCAGCGGACTGATGTCGTCTTAAATCCTTGCTTAATTGTCGAGGTCTTATCAAAATCAACAAAAGATTGCGATCGCACTGATAAATTTCGTTACTACCGCTCAATTCCAGAATTTCAAGAATATGTGCTGATTGATCAGTACGAGGTTGGCATTGAGCAGTATACAAAAACAGCAGAAGATACATGGCTATTTCGAGCGTACAACTCTGATGCTGAGAAAATCAGATTTGAGTCAATCAGTGTCGAAATGTCGATAGAAGACATTTACGAAAATGTAAGTTTTAAGGGATTAGCAAATCAATAACATCCCAAAATGGCTCATCCCAATGGTAGGGCAGCAAGATTTTGCGCCCTGCGGCTAGGTATGCTATGTGACCGCATGTCCCTAAGGTCAGCGATTAGATAAGACCCATTCCACATGAAGCTACCACCACAGTTACACAATGGGTGAAAGGATACCACTGAATAAATTATTCAAGTCTGCCTCAGAGCCAATGCCACCTGGCGCGTTGTACTGGAAAAAGGTGACTTTGTTTCCTGTTGTCTGAATCAGGTAAGCGCCAGACAACACGCCTAAGGAGCCATCTTGGAACTCAAATTTGTTAGGTGTTAGGTAACCCAGAGGGGTGTTATTGGTGATTGGTGATTTGTGCGAAAACGGTGGCACTCTCAATAGGAGGTGAGGTCAGACTTGTATACTGGGCAGAACGGGAATATGCATCTCCTTGACCACTGCCAACCCATCAACACTGGAAGAACTCTGGATGAGGGTATT
>JBCBZL010000095.1:0-14970 GCA_039815385.1 Cyanobacteria bacterium P01_A01_bin.114 | reverse complement strand
CCTATAGCCCAAGGGGCATGGCTTCGCTTTTCTTGAATGCCCCTTGGGCTATACGCCTTTCCCCCTTCGCCTTTCCCCCTTCCCCTTCCCCATTCGCCTTTAAAGAATCATGCATGAACTGGTCGCTGCGGCACTCGAACATCAGGATTTTAAACGGGCAGCGCAGCTGATCAAAAAGTGGCGCAAGGTGTCGCCCAAAGATCCGCTGACGCTGCTATATATTGCCAAGCTACAGGAAGAGACGCTCCAGTTTGATGCAGCAGAAAAGACCTATCTAAAGTTTCTAAAATTGGTCAATAGCCCCAAACTGATGGGTCAGGCACGGGAGGGGCTGCGACGGGTGCAAAAAGCTCGAGAGGCCAGTCGTGAGCAGGCACTAGAAGAGTCAAAAGCGCTTTTAGGCAGTGACGAACCGGGGCTGCTTTTATTAGAGCCGCCTGCCGATCGCCAACAGGCGGCCCAAGGTCTGGCCAAGATATTAAAAATAGACCCTTATACAGCCCGACTCCAGCTGCCCAGTCAGGGCATGCGTCTGCAGCGGATTGGCCCCATCGGCGAACTGCAATATTTTGGCGAGTCTTTGCAAAAAGTGGGGCTACCTACCTACTGGGCCAGGGTTGACGCCGTCAAGCAGATTCAAACCTTTCAAATTAAGCACTTCAAAGCGCTGACCCCTCAGGCCACTGTCGTTTGTCAAAGCAGCCAGGGGCAGCTCGGTACCATTCAGTTTGACTGGTCAGAGATAACCCAGCGGATCGGGGGGCAGCTGCCTATCTTTGAACAGGTGGCAGATATTGGCCCCTGGGGGAAACCGATGCGCAAGGAGCAAACCCAGGACTATGCTCAGCTGCTCGATTTGCATTTGCACGATCGCAAAATTGTTTTGAGGCTGTGCGATCGCACCTACGAGTTTCAAAAAAGCGTTGCCCTGATGCCTAACAGCCCTAGCGACCTGATCCAGCGCACGACTCGGATTCGCTGGAATGCCCTGTTACAGCACATCCATTCAGCGGTAACTGGCCCCCTGGACTCAGACTTCAAACATTTTGGCCAGGGCGCTCTAGAGTTTATCGATCTGCTGCCCTATATTCACCCCCACCTAGAGATCGATCGCCGTGCCCCCAGTAACTGGGACCCCGCTTTTCACCTATACAGCGCGCTACGATTTCTCAAAGGTCAAGCCGCTGAGTCAGAGAACTCGTCTGGGCAAACGGGTCTAAATTGAACCTTGTCCACATTCAGCACCGTCGTTTGCCCTACGGTAAAAACTCAAAGCTTCAATCTGGATGTGGTTTAGCGGTTAGCTAGCATTCAGGCTGTCAGCATCGAGAGGATTACGTCGCTTTACGCCTCTGATTGGGGGGGTGGAATCACGCCGCTTTTCTTGAGCTGCATACCGATCTGCTTGAGTAATGCAAAATCTTCTTGGGGCAAATTGCCACCGGGCGACCCGCCTGCAGTGACGTCTTTGTCCTCGCGCAGAAACTCAAACGCCTGGCGAAAATCATCCCCAGTCGCTCGAATAGGGGCAGCCAAATGGCAGGGAATAATCCGCTCAAACGTCCATTTTGAAATTTGGTCGGCCCAGGCTACTACCGCCTGGGGACCGCGATTAAAAATCAGCGCTTGCAGCACCGGGGCGACCAGCAGTCGACCGTTGCCCCTCAAGCGCTCAAACGACTGCTGCCAAAAGGGCTCCCAATCGAACGGAAAAAGCCCAAAATAATTTTTTTTCGACCTATCTGGGGCTTTAATAGCCTCGCGCAGCACCTTACCCCACTGCGGATCTTTCAGCGCGTTGGGGCGAAAGTAAAAGGCAAAGAGGGTAATGCGCTGCCAGCCTTTGCGTCGGGTAGCCACCGTATCGGCAAGTTGGTCAAAGGGACTGTCTTTAGCATGAAACAGCAGCGGAGTACTGTCGAACTGAACAATGGGCGGGGGCTCAGCCGGAATCGAAACCACCGAATCTGTAACCAAGAGGGTTTGCGATCGCCGATGCAACATCGCCACCTCAGAAAATGGCCCTAAGCCCAGCTCTAGCGGCCCTAGAATTGCATAGTCAAACTCATCGGCAAAAGGAGCCTTGGCACTGTCAGCCGGCAATCGCTGGGTGCGCCGCCCCGGAAACCCCAACCAGCTCAGCGGCAGATTCAGCGGAAAACTCCACTGCCCTGGGGTCACGAACACCTGCGCGGTAGAAAATTTTCTCGCAAATGGGCCCACAAAAACCTTATGCTCAAGCCCCGTTACCGTCGGCAAAATGATGTACTTGACCTCGCCGTGTTGAGCCTCTAGCTCTTCGACCAGACGAATGCATTCGGGGGTGGGCGCAACCGGCGCATAAACCAGCAACCCCCCAGCTGCCAGCCGCACCACCGTCATCCGGATCGGCACCACCACATACAAAATGCCCTGAAGCTGATCAAAGGTCCAAACCGTATCGGGGACAACCTCTGTTCGCAGCGTTTTTCTCTTGCCGTAGGGATACAGCGGCAGCAGCGGCCAAAACGACCATGACCATTCTTTCGGACATTTTGGCGCACGCTTTGGCGAACGATTCGGCGCGTGGGACACACCCCTCTCCTAAAAACTAGTCCTAGTATTTTATAGGGCTTTGGACAGAGGACAGCGACCCTTAGCCTTTAAGGCTTCACTACATAATCAGACTCAGACGCAAGCGGCTCAAGTCGCCCCTGATAAACCAACGCCTGATAGAGCATCGCCGCAACCTCGGCTCGAGTCGCCGATTGATTGGGGGAGAGCTGACTAATCTCGGGGTGATTGACGACAATACCAGCCTGGGTAGCCGCGGCCATTTTACCCTCCGCCCATTCAGGAATTTCGTCGGCATCCGCATAGCGATCAATGACGGCTTTTACATCCCCGGCGGCTTGAGTATCTAAGCCCGTCACCAGGGCAGTCAGCACCTGCGCTCGCGGCACCTGATCTTCGGGACGAAAAGTATCGTCTGGAAACCCGACCATAAAGCCCCCAACGACTGCATCTCGAATAGAGTCAGCCGCCCAATAGTCAGCGAACACATCGTTAAAATTGATCGCATCGGTCTCAGGCGTCATCGGAAAAGACTGATTGAGAAACCGAGCTAACTGGGCACGGGTGACCGGGTCGTCTGGTTTAAAGGCCCCTTCTTCAAGCCCTTGAATCAAGCCACGAGCACTCAGCGCATCGACGTAAGGCTTGGCCCAGTAGCCATCAGGGACGTCTTGAAACAGCAAAGACTCGCGGACAGGTGCAAGATCTGGAATCACCGGCTCAGTCGGCTGCACTGCCTCCTGGCGAGGCAGACTGACATCAGCTGGGGGCGCAATGACCGCCCCGCTAGGCGCACTGGGGCGAGGAGACTGGGAGGCACTGTCAAGCTGGGCAACGCTGCGATCGCGCGAGTCCGCCGCAGGCGCATTTGACTGGGCTGGCGCAGCAGCGCCGCGTTGCCTCTCGCCAAAGGGCACCGTATCAGCGTCTGAGCCCTGATCGAGCGTCCCTAGCCCTAAACGCCCGGCCTGTCTATCGGCATCAGCTAGCCCCGCTCTAGAGCCGTCACGCCCCGCAAACCTCAGTGCATCATTACTCAATACATCAACGCCGCTTCGGGTGAGCCCCCAAAATAGGACGCTGCCCAATGTTGTAAACGCGACAAACAGCGCAATGAGCTCGTCAGAGGAGACCAGTCGGCGACGACGAGGTTCAGGGTTACGATCGGGAGAGAATTGAGACACGGCTAGCTCCTGATATCCTTAAAGGGCGTAGGTAGAATGAGCAACGGCAATTTGGGCAATTTGTCTTTCTCAAGATAAAACATCCCCTGCCAAATTTCAGTGTTTCTACTATATTTCGCAATCATTCCTCAACCCTCGCATCTGACAAAATCCATCTCTTACGCAATGCGTTATTGCTCTCGATCGCTCGGACTGAAACTCGCTTATCTGGTATTCATTGGCGTTAGTGCAGGGGTCACAAGCTGCCGCCCAGGCCCATTCGAAGGTGTTTTCATTCCTAACGATGAGGGGGCCGCTTCGCCCACATCAGACGAACCTATTAGCCAGCGCATTGACGAACACCTTTCTGACGACCCAGCCCCAGCTGACAAGCCCCCTCCTGAGCACCTGCTGGCCCCTGACGACTTGGCTAATAGCAGCCTCAATAGCCTCTTGATGGAAAAAACCCCGCCACCAGAGCAGAGTCTGCACCCGTTAGAACAGGAACAAATTTCCATCAATGGGTTAGGCCCCATCCGAGTCGGGATGACCCTCGAAGCCGCCAGCCAAGCGGCTGGCACTGAGTTTATGACCACGTCTGAGGCTCAAACGGTCTGCCGGTACTACCAACCCACCGATGAGGCCATCAAAGGTCTGAGGCTGATGGTGATCGACAGCAAGGTAATTCGGCTTGATATCTGGCCAGGGAGCCCAGTCACAACCCTCAGCGGGATCGGGATTGGCTCTACTGAGGCAGAGATCCGAGCCAGCTACCCCGAGCAGCTTGAAGAAATGCCCCATGAATATACGCCGGGTAAGTACCTGATTTTTACCTCCCCCGGCGATATCCGCAATCTCTATCGGCTGGTCTTTGAAACTGATGAGAACGGCATCGTGACCCAGTATCGAGCCGGTCAATTTCCCGCTGTCACCTGGATTGAGGGGTGCTCGTAAACCTGAGCGCTTTCGCCCCTCTTTTGCATCCCCCCTCTTTTGCAACTACGACCATAGACAAAACCTTAGACTGAGCAAGCCAGGGGCTGCGATAGACTTTAAGCGTGTCTCCCGAGAAAGTGCTCCGTTTCATGACAAACCGTTTGGCCCAGAGCCAGAGCCTCTATTTACGCAAACATGCGGAAAACCCCATCGACTGGTGGCCCTGGTGCGATGAAGCGATCGCAACGGCGCAACAAGCGGATAAACCAATTTTCTTGTCTATTGGCTACTCTAGCTGCCACTGGTGCACTGTGATGGAGGGCGAGGCGTTTTCGGATAGTGCGATCGCAGCCTACATGAACGCTCACTTTTTGCCGATCAAAGTCGATCGCGAAGAGCGCCCTGACCTTGACAGTATTTACATGCAAGCCCTGCAAATGATGGTCGGGCAGGGCGGCTGGCCGCTCAACGTGTTTCTTGCTCCCGATGATTTAGTCCCCTTTTATGGCGGCACCTACTTTCCAGTTGAGCCTCGCTATGGCAGACCCGGCTTTTTGCAACTTTTGCAAACCCTGCGCAACCTGTACGATACCGACAAAACGCGGATGAGTGCGGTCAAGACTCAAATTGCAGACGGGCTGCAACAGTCGGTGCAGCTGCCTGCCTCAGACGATCTTAGTGACGCATTGCTACAGCGCGGCC
Source organism: Cyanobacteria bacterium P01_A01_bin.114 (assembly GCA_039815385.1). Classification (GTDB taxonomy): domain Bacteria; phylum Cyanobacteriota; class Cyanobacteriia; order Phormidesmidales; family Phormidesmidaceae; genus SIO4C1. Next base: position 9,616 of record JBCBZL010000095.1, on the reverse strand, counting down.
TCATCGCCAGTGCCAAAATCCTGATTCCCTCTGGGCAAGGCACTTGCTTTCCGATGATGCCCTATGCCATGGCGGCGCTGTGTGGTGTGCGCCTGCTAGACACGGCCCCATTCACGGCACTAGACACAGCCCGTGAATGGGACACCCGCCAAATTTGTCGGCAGCGAGCCCTCGACCTCTCTCTGGGCGGCATTTACGATCACGTAGGCGGCGGCTTCCATCGCTACACGGTAGACCCCACCTGGACGGTACCCCATTTCGAAAAGATGCTCTATGACAATGGCCTGATTATGGAATTTTTGGCCGACATCTGGAGTTTAGGAGAGCAAGATACAATTTTCGAGCAAGCCGTGACCGGCATTGTTAACTGGCTCAAGCGCGAAATGTTCGATACCCAGGGTTTTTTCTACGCGGCTCAGGATGCTGATAGCTTTGTTACCCCAGCAGACACCGAGCCCGAAGAAGGCGCATTTTACATCTGGCACGCGGCAGAGCTCCAAAACCTGCTCACCGACCTTGAGCTAGACGAGCTTAAGCTTCACTTTACGGTGACGCCAGACGGCAACTTCGAAGGGGCTAACGTTCTTCAGCGTCTTGAAGCCAGCGAACTGGGCTCAGTCTTAACAGGCGCTTTGGCTAAGCTATTTGCTGCCCGCTATGGCGATCGCCCAGACAGTGTTGCTAGCTTTCCCCCTGCGGTCGATGCCCAGATGGCCAAAACCCACCCATGGCCGGGGCGTATCCCCCCTGTAACTGACCCCAAGATGATTGTCGCGTGGAATAGCCTGATGATCTCTGGGCTGGCCAAGGCCTCATCAGCATTTGGGCAGTCTGACTTTTTCAACCTAGGGGCAACATCAGCCCGGTTCATTTTGCAAAACCAGCGGGTTGAAGGTCGCTTTTACCGCCTAAACTATGCAGGTCAACCGGCAGTCCTCGCCCAGTCAGAAGACTATGCCCTGTTTATCAAAGCCCTGTTAGATCTCCAACAGGCCAGACAAGCGTTTGAGCCTGACTTACAAGCGGTTGATGGGTCAATGCCATTAAAATCTGCGGCCTACTGGCTAGAACAAGCCGTGAGTATACAGACCGAATTTGACGCGCTGCTGTGGAGCGAAGCGACCGGTGGCTATTACAGCGCAGTCAGTGATGACAGCCTAATCGTCAGAGAGCGCAGCTATCAAGACAGCGCCACACCCTCCGCCAATGGCATAGCCGCCTGCAATTTGGTCCGTCTCTTTTTACTAACTGAAGACCTGACCTATCTCGACCGGGCTGAAGCCACCCTGAAATCTTTCTCAGTGGTGATGGACAAAGCTACCCGCGCCTGCCCCAGCCTGTTTCAAGCCCTTGACTGGTTTCGCCATGCCACCCTAATTCGCACCTCTGCAGAGCAGATTCCCAGTGTGTTGAGACAGCATCTGCCCACGGCTGTCGTTAAGCTGGAGCCTAAGCTACCAGAGGGTGCTGTTGGCTTAGTCTGCCAGGGGCTCTCTTGCCTCGAACCGGCAATGGCTGAAGACCAATTTTTTGCTCAAATTGCCACCAGTCAGCAACGCAGCTAGGGCTAAGCCAGCTTCACTCGAAAACTCGAGGCCGATAAACCATTCATTGCGGGCTGTTGATCCAGCAGCCGCGTTAACATTTAAGCGCCTGTTCTCCACTATCTCCGGTAGTCCCATGGTTATTACCAACGCCCCCTCCTCCCCAGCCGAGAATGCGTCAGAGGATGCAGTAATGGTCATGCGTGGGATTAGCTGGCCTACTTATCAGGCCATCATGTCTGAGGTTGATGATAATCGAATTTGGCGAATTGCCTATGACCAAAATATTTGGTCAGCGAACCGCTGTGCGCCAGTTCAGACAGCTATTGCGCGACACACTAACAGCAAGTTAAGCACAAGATTTTTCAAGCAAGTAAGATAAGCAAGGTTTGTGGGCGAAAAGCCAACGAACCGGCCTGTAGTTAATCAAAGCCCCCAAGCCCGCCATTCCTGAATTTTCTTCACAGCTTGGATTAACATCATGCAGCATCAGTCTTACCGCGGCCTCACCCTCCAACACGACCCCACAGCATCTGGCCGTTGGATCGCCTACAACCGGGGGATTGTTTTCTATGGCAGCAGCGCCGAAGAGCTCAAGCAAAAAATCGATAGCGATATTCAAAATCGTCCATTTGCCTTGGCCACAATGCTGGTCAATAACCCTGATACTGCCGCAGTCCTGCAGGCTAGCATTCGCTATCGGCAAAAGGGTTAAAGCCAATTTTCAAATAAAAGTATTTCAACACAGGAAAAGCTCACAAGTAAAGCTGCCACAAATTATGTATCAAGCTTATTTGGAGTTGAAATTTTTCTCATAAATTTTCTTTGTAGTCGTGCCACTATAAAAAAGTAACTTCGGGACTCGATAGGTCATGGTCTCTTCAGCATCAAACACAGCTCGATTTCGTTCTGCAACCGAGTTTCCAAAAAGTATTCAGAGCTTAGAGCGTGAGCGGGCAGATGACTTATACGAGGAAATGCGAGACTGTCTGATCTTTACAAATCGCAGTCGAGCACAGTTAATTCGCAGAAATACCGAGCATAAAGACACAACTTTAAAGCTGCGAGAGCGCATTAAGCACTTTCAAAGCCTCATTGATCAACTGCGAAATCAAAAGCAAGCCCAACTTCAAGAGAAGGAAATCTTGATCACCCAATTAGCCAATGAGATGGCAGAAATGGGTTCTCAGCTAGATACACTGTCTGAAGCCTTTGATGCAGTTGGGGATCCAGAATCGGTGGTCCAGCAGCATTGGGGGTACGTGTCATTTCCTAGTCGCTTTATGCGATTGATTAAGGCCGTTAAAACTCTTATGCAATGGTGGAAGAGACAAGACGATGACAACAATTCCCTTAGTAGCAATTCTCGCCATGATGGAATACCGCCTGTATTGCCCAGTGCCAAAGTGACTACTGAGATAGACGAACAGGATAAACGTGAACGTCCACAGATGTACACTGATCAAGCCTCTATTAATCGCTCTCTACTAGATCGCTAGGGAAAGCATTGGATAAACCACCATGGGTAAGCAAAAAATAGATCGGTTGCTGGCACAACTCCAGGACAATCAAAACCAAGATATTCAGAATGCAGCAGCTATCTTTACCGTGGCACAAAGTGCTGTCAACCATTTAGATCAGATAGAACAGGGGATTAATACAGAGCCAACTATTGAAGAGCCTAATATTACAAAGTCCAATGTTCTCCCAACAGCGCCGTTAAAACTCACTAAAGCTGATTTGATCAACCGCTATGGTTCCTACAATGCCTGCCGCAAGGTTGCTAAGCAGACAGGCATTACCTTTAGCAGATCGCCTCGGTGGCCTCAGTTAGTAGCTGCCTTTAACTATTTAGAAGCTTGTCAAGCCTGCGTTCATCGGTACATGAAGCAATACCCCAATCCAGAGCTGAGCCATGTCAGCCTTACCCTCAAATTAACCCCTGAGTCGGATCTCTGAGATTCATTTAATTTGTGGCCTATGAGTAAATGGATTCAGATTCCTGGCGTAGTTGTTAAAGGCCATGGCGTAGCGTCAGGACAGACCAATGATCCTCGATTTCCGGGGGGCACTCTGCAAATGCAAAAGTCTGCCTTTGCAAAGCTTGGGCTCTGCCTGGATGCTTATTTCCTGGGCACTATCAACGTCTCGATTGCCCCCCATCGCTATATGGTCAAACAGCCGAAACATACTTTCAGGCAGGTGAAATGGGCTGAGGATAGCCCTGCTGAGGATTTCTCTTTTTTTGATTGTCAGGTTGAGGTGTGCGATCGCACACCTCAACCCGGCCTCATCTACTACCCTCACCCCGAGACTAAGCCCGAACATTTTCAAGACTCTGGCACATTGGAAGTGCTCACTGCGTTTATCCAAGACCTGAGCTACGGTACCCCCTTAATGTTGGCGTTAGATGCAAACCAAATTTTGCTTGAGGCGTCATAGTCACACTTCGAGGGCATCCCGTAGCTTGGCCACCATTTCTGTCCGGGCAGAGACGTCTAGTTTACGAAACATCCGTTTCAAAGCTTGCTTTACAGAATTCTGAGTAATCCACAGCTCTTTGCCAATCGCAGCATTGGTCAGGCCTTTTGCCACAAGATTTGCGATTTGAATTTCTCGCGGGGTAAGTTTTGATAAAAGAATATTGGGAACCTGTGAGGAAACGTGCCTGAGCTCGGCCAAACGGGTAGATAGGTGGCTACAAATAGCCCCTAATCTGGCTAAATCAAGCTGATTAAATTCGGGAGTATCCCCCACACGGGCAAAGTGGATAGTCCCGACTAGCTGCCCTTGCCCGACAATCGGGCCGGTCATGATGTGCTCATGCTCCCCTTCAGCACAGCACCGCTGGTAAAGTTCGCTCTGCTTCCAGGTGTCTTTGGGCAGCACTAACGCTTCGTGGGCCGGGGCGTGATGCTGCACCACATATTGCAGGACAGGATCCACTGATTGGCCAATTGTTTGATATCGCTCAATGAACTGCTGGGAAACGCCTTTTACATCTACGCTGGTCAGACAGCTGTCCTCATCCAGCAGGTAAATCCCCCAGCGCTGCACACCAAAGGGTTGGCTGATGCGATCCATTAGGCGCGATCGCAACTCCTTTTCGGTCGGTGCAGTTGCGATCGCATTAAACAAAGGCTGAAGAGACTGCACCATAACTTTCGTCGAAAGTGTACCCACCTGAGGACTATCTAGAGCAACAGCCGCTGCCTACGATCTTCTCACACATCACAAACTGGAGTTCACTCAAATGACTCAACGACAGGTCGGCTTTTTAATTTATCCTGGCGTGATTCAACTAGACGTTATGGGCGCTTATCAGGTGCTGACATTTCCCCCTGACATCCACGTGCATTTGATCGGGAAAACATTGGCCCCTATGAGCAGCAATGAAGGGTTGAGCCTAAGTCCAACAGTCACCCTGGCAGAGTGTCCATCACTAGATGTTATCTGTGTCCCTGGTGGTGGAATGGGGCAGCTCGACGTCATGCAAGACAATGAAACCTTAGCCTTTCTCAGACAGCAAGGCGAACAAGCCCAGTATGTCACCAGCGTTTGCACGGGTTCAATGGTTTTAGCGGCGGCTGGTCTGCTTCAGGGATATCAAGCCACCTGCCATTGGGCTTTCCGAGAGCAGCTGGTCGCGCTTGGGGTAGAGGTTGTGCCAGACCGGGTGGTGGTTGACCGCAACCGCATCACTGGGGCAGGTGTAACCTCAGGTATCGATTTTGGTTTGACCCTGCTGGGCCTACTCTGCGGTGAAGAGGTGGCAAAGCTGGCTCAGCTATTTATGGAGTATACTCCCGAGCCCCCCTTCAACGCTGGCAGCCCAGAAACAGCTGGCGAGGATGTTGTTAACCTGTTAATGCAAAGCGGCAAACCGATGATCGAAGCCTTTTGGTCACAAACAAACGCGATAGTCAAAGACCAGCCCGGAAGGGCCATCGCAAAAAACCGAAATGCCTGAACACCCCAATGTCTAGAGCGCAGCTGACTGCCAGTGGGTGAAAATGTGGGTGCCCTGCACCTTAAGCTGGCAGGCCTCTAGATCAAAAATCATCGGCTCGTACTTGGGGTTAGCTGCCTCCAGCACCACAACAGCGTCTTTTTGAAAGAAATGCTTGAGGGTCGTCCCCTGCCCCTCGACCCAGACGGCAACAATTTCACCGGGCCTCGGTTTATAGCCGTCGGCAACAGAGCGCATGCCTACATAGGCCCCATCAGGGATGCCCGCCCCGATCATGCTGTCTCCTGAAATCTTGAGAACGTAGTCAGAAGGCTTACGACCGCTATATTCGATGTTGAGATAGTCGTTGTCTTCGGCCACAGGATCGCGGGTAAATGGATCGTGACAGTAACCGGCAGAAATCTCACCGCGAATCGGCAACCCTTGAGGAACCGGAATAGAAGGGTCAGTGTAGGTATTAATCGGCAACCCAAAATTCATCAGCCTAATGCCCCTCGCTTTGCGTTTGAGGCGTCTGATGTAGCTGTTTTTCTCCAACCATTTCAGGCTGTTTTGCACGCTGCCATTCGAACGGTTGAGGCCCTTCGTAATTTCGCGAATCGTGGGGCTACTCCTGTAGTCGCGCCAGTAAGACTCAAGGAAGTTTAAGACAGATTGGTGGGGCTGACGAATACCCATAATCGTAAGTGAGAAAATTTAGAGTGCGGACATGCAGATTGTTATTTCAAGATTATAGTTCAAATGTTCTATCATCGCAAGATCATGCGATCTGCAGGGCTGTCGTCACAAGCTTTGAAAAGAGGGCATTTCAATCCCCTGAGTTCTTATGAAATTGAACTCAGGGAACTGAATCTATCAGGGCGCTGTCGGCAAAGATTCCTCAGGAACAACGGTGAGATCGAGCCGCTGCCCCTGCCGCAGGATAGCGAGGCGCGCCTGCACCCCAATTGTCTCCTCAGTTAGCAGCCGATGCAGATCGTCCACATTCTTAATCGGCTCGGTGTTAAAGGCGATGATCAAGTCGCGATCGCGAACCCCGGCAGCTTGGGCAGGGCTACCAGACTCTAACCAGGTAACTAAGACCCCACTGTCGGTTGGGAGATCGTGCGATCGCACCAGTCGCTGCGGCAGCGGTACGGTCTGACCGCCGACACCAATTCGCCCCCGACGCACTCGTCCCATCTGCATCAGGGGGCCAATTACCCGCTTAGCCGTATTGATCGGCGTCGCCAGGCAGATCCCCTGAGCCGCTTGAATAATCGCCGTATTCACCCCAATCACCTGCCCCTGAGAGTTGACCAGAGGCCCTCCCGAATTACCCGGATTGAGGGCCGCATCGGTTTGAATGACGCTGTCGATCAGCCGGCCTGACTTTGAACGAAATGACCGTCCTAGGGCACTGACGACACCAGCAGTGACGGTGCATTGAAACCCGAGGGGATTGCCAATGGCAATGACTAGCTGCCCCGCTTTGAGAGACTCAGAGTTGCCCAGCACCGCATGGGGAAACCCAGCGCCGGAAATGCGGATAATGGCTAGATCGGTATCTGGGTCATCGCCAATCAGGTCGGCCTTGTATTGCTGTCCATCCGCCAGGGTGACCTCAATCACGTCCGTATTGTTGACAACGTGGCTGTTGGTCAAGATGTAGCCATCTGGCGTAAACAAGAAACCAGAGCCATTACCTGCTACCTCTAAAGGTCGGCGCATGTCGGCGCGCAGACGCAGGCGACGCACCTCAATGTTGACCACGGCAGGGCTGACGGTTTCGACCACGCGGGTCACGGCCTGTGAGTAGGCATCGAGTAGGGCTCCGTCAGGGTTACTCTGAGTTCTATCTGGCTGTTTGGGGGGCTGGGGCTGCTCAAAGTCTGAAACTAGCTGAGGCTTGACTTTCATAGTTCTGTGGTGAGAAGGAAATAGAAAGATCGTGCCGAATTCATCATCGTTTCGCCCAGTAGGGATACCCGACGCAGTGGATGGAAATGATGCTGCTGATACTTAAATCTTGGCCATATCCAGCTCTGTAGTGTGCCCCAAGGGGAAAACTCAAGTCTTTAAACTGGATGTGGTTTATTTCAAAACTAGCTGCCCGTCAAACTTGAAATAACGCCCTGGCGAAAGGCCTTCGCAGCTACCAGCGGCTGAGGATTTTGGATGCAGCGGGTCAGCAAATCAATATCTAACCCTGGCAGGAGGCTGCTTTGAAATATTTGCTCGTAGCCAGCGGTGTCAACAAATTGAACTGGCGTCTTTTCACGTAGAGCATGTAAGGTCATGCGATCGCACTGCCAAAACCAAACCTCTTGAACCCCTAAACGGCGATACAGTTCTAGTCGGTCAATGCTGCCGCTAGTGACAATCACCTCGATCGCTAGGTCAGGAATGGTCTTGTCAGAGCCAATGCAATAGCTTTCGCCTGGTTCTGCCCCTGCTCGTTTTCCCTGCTTTCTCAGGGTGGTTGACCCCATTGGATAATAAGGTGTCATCAAGTACGAGTCGGCTAGACAAATCGTTGAGAAGTACCATTGCGCCTTTCCTTTGTCTGCTGCTGTACAGGGTAAAACGGGCTCATATATCCCAACTGCCTAGCGGATAGACGAGGGATCGGGCTATAAGATAAGGGGGCTCTACCGGATCTAGTATGCTGCTCAAAATTCTAAATACTTAAAATCCTTTCAAAATAACGGATTGAGCGATTTCAGAAGTTTCCTAGCATAGTGAATCCCGTAGAGCCAGATAAGGGTTAGGTAGCCAGCCTTAATCTTAGCTATTTCGCCGTTGCAATAACCAATTCATCCAGTGTGCAATCCAACAGTTCAAGTAATTGCTGTACTTGTGCAACTGTTATCTTTGGCGGGTTTTCACTGGTTTCCCAGACATAAATTGTCTTTTCCGTAACCCCTAATGCAGTCGCTACTTCTCGGCGCGTCAAACCCGCACGAGTACGCAAACCCATCAGCGTCACTAGCTGATTTTGATCAGGCATACTATAACCGGCATGGGCCTTACCTGATGATGCCAACCGCAAAAAATCGTTGTCTTGGGTAAAAATGACGCGCTTTTCTGAAAATGCAAAGGTTAAATGCTCTTCATCTGTAGCATTCAGCTTTTTAGCCTCAGGCGTTGTTAAAACGTTAACGCCTCTTTGACGCAATCCACGGATAACCGCTTTGGCAACATGCTCATCTGTGTAGTAGCGGATTTTACTCACTGCTAAACCATATCCAGCTTGAAAACTTGAGTTTTTCCCGTAGAACAAACTACAGGTCTGGATGTGGCCGCGGTTTATGTGATTTCAGCTTCTGTTCTAGGACTGATGGTGTCTGTTGACGTAACGTAGCTACAAACACTTCCCTTTCCTCTAGACTATGGTCAATCTCGTCTCGGTGGTCAAAGTAATACGACAAGGCAGCGTAGACCTCTGCTAGGGTAAGGTCATACTCTGCACAAATTTCATCGGCGCTCTTATTTAAGCGCTCATGCCAAATGACAATGTCCTGTACGGTAATACGATGACCCCTGATGCGTGGCTTGCCGCCTGCCACATTGGGTGTAATTTCAATGTGCTGGTTTAAGACTTCAGTAACCACGCTTCACTCTCAGTACGGACAAAATAATAGTCTATCCCAGTAGCTGGTGGGCCAGATCTCCAGCAATTATTGATTCTTTAGCATCTTGACCCAAGTCTGATCATCTTTTGACAAAGCGGTCAGTTCTACTCAAGTTCGTCTGGGTTAACGCCGAGCGATCGCAACTTTTCCTCAAGCTGAGCCACTCGATCCTTAGATTGTTTGAGTGTCTGAGCTAACTCACTGGGCATAAGGAGCTTTTCACCTGTATCTTGCCGATAGAAACCAATCAGCTGACCTTCAATTTCTAGTCTGAGTTGAAATGGCTCACTACAGCTATCGGTGATGGGCTCGTAGTCTTCTCCATGCAGGCGAAACCCTTGTAGCTGCGATTTGACTCATTCGCCCTTGGAGTCATGAGGATGCTAGACCTGCTATATGACTCTATTACTATAGCGTTGGGCCTTAGTCGAATTCTACAGCGCCGCGTTTACAGTGCCGACTACTACAGTGCCGACGACGACATTAGG
>JBCBZL010000056.1:0-18029 GCA_039815385.1 Cyanobacteria bacterium P01_A01_bin.114 | reverse complement strand
GTAATTTCGTCATCTGAAGGCATTAACTTTGGCAGCATTTTTGCTCTCAGCCACCGACTCGATCCGAAGGTCCGTTTCTTGCTACTAGATAGCCAACAAATGCCAGATAGCTTAGACTCGCCTCAAATACCCCCCGGATTTGAGGATGTGTTTTTATTCAACCCTTCTGAAAAATTTCGCCAAAAAATTGAACAGCAAGAAAATACAAAAGCTGAATTGGTTTTCAACGATTTTCATCTATTTCTTTGGCGGCTTTCTCCTCGCCTTCCCCATCCCCCACCCACGTTCTAAAATAAACGGGACACCGCTCACCGCCTCTGCCTATGCCCGTCTCAAAATCTGCTGACCCGCCAGAGCAAAACTTTGGGGTGCCCGAACGCCTTGCCAAGCATACGGTGCGCTACGCCGACTATCGCGAGGTTGAGCGGGATGAAATGACGCCGATGATGCGGCACTATGCAGAGGTTAAAGATCAGCATCCCCATGCGCTGCTGCTGTATCGGGTGGGGGATTTTTTTGAGACGTTTTTTCAAGATGCGATTACGATTGCCCGCGAGCTAGAGCTGGTGCTAACTAGCAAAGATTCCGGTAAAAATATCGGTCGGGTACCGCTGGCGGGGATTCCTCACCATGCTCTGGATCGCTACTGCGCAGCTTTGGTAGACAAAGGGTTTGCGGTTGCCATTTGTGACCAGGTGGAAGATCCGGCTCAGAAACAAGGACCGCTGGTTGAGCGAGAGGTGACTCGCATCATCACACCGGGCACCATTATTGAAGAGGGCATGCTCACTGCCAAGCGCAACAACTTTTTGGCAGCGGTAGTGATTGATGGCAAACACTGGGGAATGGCCCATGCCGATGTTTCGACAGGAGAGTTTCTCACAACTCAGGCCAAAGACCTCGATCAGCTCACCCAAGAGCTAATGCGGCTTCAGCCTGCGGAGGTGTTGGTGCCCACCAATGCGCCCGATCTGGGCTCGCTGCTGCGTCCGGGGGAGTCGTCCGAGCAGCTGTCTGACTGTTTGCCTACGCAGTTTTGCTATACGCTGCGATCGCAAACCCCCTTTACCATCAACGAAGCCCGTCAAAGACTGTTGCAAAGCTTCCGCATTCGCTCGTTAGAAGGGTTTGGCTGCGATCACTTACCCCTGGCGGTTCGCGCTGCCGGGGGCCTGTTGGAATATCTCGAAGCCACTCAAAAAGAGAGTTTGGCCCCGCTCCAGTCGCTGTCTACTTACGCCATTACCGAATATCTCGTTCTCGACCATCAAACTCGTCGCAACCTTGAGATCACCCAAACCTCCCGCGACGGCATTTTTCACGGGTCGCTGCTGTGGGCACTCGACAAAACCGTAACCGCCATGGGCAGCCGCGCTCTGCGTCGCTGGTTACTCCAGCCCCTGCTGAGCATTTCAGGCATTCAAGCCCGCCAGGCCACTATTGCCGAGCTGGTCTCTAACGGCACCCTGCGCCAGCACTTGCAGCTGGTGCTCAAGCAAATCTACGACCTCGAACGCCTCGCGGGTCGAGCCGGGTCGGGCACCGCCAACGGGCGTGACCTGGTGGCCATGGCCGAGTCCTTTGCCAAACTGCCTGACTTGGCCGTCCTGATGGCCCAAGCCCAGTCGCCCTATCTGACCAAGCTGCAATACGTGCCGCCCGAGCTAGAGCAGCTGGGTGATAAGCTGCGCGCTCACCTGGTCGAGACCCCACCCCTCTACCTCACCGAAGGCAACCTGATTCGCGAAGGGGTCAATGCCCACCTCGACTCGCTGCGCGGCCAGGTCACCAGCGACCAGCAGTGGATTGCCAACCTGGAAGTCACCGAGCGAGAACGTAGCGGCGTCTCTACCCTCAAAGTTGGGTTTAACAAAGCCTTTGGCTACTACATCAGCATCTCTCGCGCTAAGAGCAGTCAGGCCCCCGACGACTATATCCGCAAACAAACCCTGACCAACGAAGAACGCTACATTACCCCCGAACTCAAAGAGCGCGAAGCCCGCATCCTCAACGCCCGAGAAGAGCTCAACCAGCTCGAATACGAAATCTTTGTCGGCCTCCGAGAAGAGGTCAGCCATCAGGTTGAGCTAATTCGCAAAATCGCCAGCGCCGTCGCCGCCGCCGATGTCCTCTGCGGCCTGGCCGAAGTCGCCATCTACCAAGGCTACTGCCGCCCCGAGATGGTCGAAGGTCGCCCGATTGAGATTGAGGCGGGTCGGCATCCGGTGGTAGAGCAGTCGCTGCCCGCCGGGTTCTTTGTGCCAAATTCAACGGCGATGGGCAAAGGGAATTGGGTAGAGGGTAGAGAGAATTGGGTAGAGGGTAGAGAGAATTGGGTAGAGAGTGAAGAGAATAACCCACTACCCACTACCCACTACCCACTACCCACTACCCACCCCGACCTAATCATCCTCACTGGCCCCAACGCCAGCGGCAAGAGCTGCTACCTCCGCCAGGTGGGCCTGATTCAGCTAATGGCGCAGGTGGGCAGCTTTGTCCCGGCTAAGTCAGCGGTACTGGGGGTGTGCGATCGCATCTTTACTCGCGTCGGAGCCGTTGATGATCTGGCCACGGGGCAGTCGACCTTTATGGTTGAGATGAATGAAACTGCCAATATTTTGAACCACGCGACGGTGCGATCGCTGGTGCTACTTGACGAGATCGGGCGGGGCACCGCCACCTTTGATGGGCTCTCCATTGCCTGGGCCGTAGCTGAGCACCTGGCCACTGAAATTGGGGCACGCACCATTTTTGCCACCCATTACCACGAGCTCAATGAGCTGGCTTCAATTCTAAAAAACGTTGCTAATTACCAAGTCACAGTCAAAGAAATGCCCGACCAGATTATTTTTCTGCATCAGGTCCAACCCGGCGGGGCCGATCGCTCCTACGGCATCGAAGCCGGTCGCCTGGCAGGGCTGCCCCCATCAGTGATCAAGCGCGCTCGGCAAGTCATGGGCCAAATCGAAAAACACAGCAAAATCGCCGTGGGTCTCCGTAAAGGCGGGCGTTCGAACCCCAAAAAGACCAAGGAAAAACCCGCCGAATACGATGAATCTCAATTGGACATTTTTGGCCCGTAGGATGGGCAAAGCCCCGCCTGCCCATCTCAATCCATTAACGTAATCTGACCGCTGCGAATGTCATCAAATATGCGGTTAATTTGCGATCGCTCCACCGCGCTCAGCTCAAAGGCAGACAGCAGTATTGACGATAGCATCAGATGATCCTGACGACTGAGCTGTCCGGTTTGCTTAATGTTTTGCACTAGCGTTTGCATTTGATTGCCCGACGGCGTAGATGAAATCATAGCCTTGCCTGTATACACTCGTGAGGGAACTGTTGCCAATGGTGTCCTTACCTAAGAATATCCCTATGAGCCTGATTCAGGAGTCCGCCATTATACGGAATCTGAGCTTATATTCGATAAAGAGTCTGTAAACGGAGTAATGAATGAATATCTATCGGCTCAGTGCGTTCTCAGACAATTACATCTTTTTGCTCCACGACGAGGTCACCCACACCGCTGCAGTGGTTGACCCCGCCGATGCCAAACCTGTGCTCAAACAGCTGGCTGAGCTAGAGCTTGAGCTCGTCGCCATTTTTAATACCCACCACCACAGCGACCATGTGGGTGGCAACCGACAGCTGCTAGCCCAGTTTCCTCAAGCAGCGGTTTACGCAGGCATCAAAGACAAAGGCCGAATTCCAGGACAGCAGGTTTATCTCGAAGCGGGTGATACGGTGAGCTTTGCGGGTCAAATCGCCCACGTTTTCTTCGTACCAGGGCATACGCTCGGCCATATCGCTTACTACTTCCCCCCTCAAAACGCTGACGATACAGGAGAGCTCTTTTGTGGCGACACTTTATTTGCGGGGGGCTGTGGCCGACTGTTTGAAGGGACCCCTGCTCAAATGGTCGAGTCGCTCACGAAGATTCGAAACCTGCCCGATCAAACACGGGTATGGTGTGCCCACGAATACACCCTCAATAATCTCAAATTTGCCCTCACTGTAGATTGCCAAAATCTAGACCTACAGCATCGTTATGAACAAGTTGAGAACGCCAGACAACAGCAGCAGGCAACGGTCCCATCTTTGTTGAGTGTTGAGAAAAAAACCAATCCATTTCTCCGCTGGGATCGCCCCCCCTTGCAGGCGGCCGCCAAAAGCCTGGACCCGGTACAAACTTTTTCTCGCATTCGCGGGATGAAAGACCGGTTTTAAATCAAATTAAACGCTGAGACCTTCTCAACGCAAAATTTTCACCCGATCGAATCAACCAGTTGGTCGAAGCCAGCTCAATGAGTGCTTACGTAAGGTATGGACAGGTTGACGACAGTCACCCAGACCGGTCAATCCATAACCAGTCAACCTATGACCAGTCAACCTATAAACCATACCCGCGTAACTACCCCATGAGCCGCGAACACACTGGCAACTTAGTCAACTTCTTAAAAGATGATCTTTTAATTGCGCCCACATCTATCGAGACAGCCCTCAGGTATTGTGAGCAAGACCCGGGTCCGCTGCCGATGGTGCTTTGGCAGTACGGTTTTGTATCTCTCAAACAGCTTGTGCAAATCTACGACTGGTTAGAGTCTGGAGTTGTCTAAGCCTTCAGGGTTTAGAGGCATTCCACAACATGCTGATACAGTAGCTGTCATCATTCTTTTCACGATTTTGTGTCAGATCAATTTGCTGGCTCACAGCCCATGTCCACACCTTTAAAGATTCTTATTGTTGAAGACGACCCGATGATGCGGCTAGGCCTAACCCATGTACTGGCCAACCACTCAACACTTCAGATTGTGGCAGAGGCAGAAGATGGCTACCAAGGGGTAGCCCTGGCAGCGTCTCTCAAACCCGATCTAATTTTGATGGATGTGGGTCTACCACGCCTAGACGGCATCGCAGCAACCCAACAAATTAAGCAAACCAGCCCCCAAACCCGAATTGTTATGCTGACCTCCCACACTGAGCAAACAGAGGTAACGGCGGCACTCTCTTGCGGCGCAGATGCCTATTGCATCAAAGGAACCAGCATTGATACCCTCATGCGCGCTATCGAAGTGGCGGCCAGCGGCGGCATTTATTTAGATCCCCAGATTGCCCAACAGGTGATTGCATGCCTGACCCACGGTCAGCCAGATCTTTCTGAACCGCCCTCAGATCATCCGCTTTCTGATCGCGAGCTAGAAGTCCTGAAGTTGATTGTTGAGGGCTATAGCAACCCCGAGATTGGAGCTAAGTTGTTTTTGAGTACCAACACCGTTAAGACCTACGTCAAAGGCATCATGAACAAGCTGCTGGTCAATGATCGGGTCAAAGCCGCTGTTGTCGCGCTGCGCCACGGATGGGTCGAGTAGAAAAGCCCAACAGATGGGCCTAACAGACGGGCCTAACAGGCGAGCCTAATAGACAGGTAAGGTGAGCCAAAAGCAAGTACCTTGGTCAGGCTTTGAATGAGCGCCGATTTTGCCGCCATGGGCTTCAACAATGTGTTTAGCAATATAGAGCCCCAGACCAATACTCAGGTGGCGACGACGATGGACACCTTGGGTGTAGAGATCGAAGAGATGTTCAAGGTGTTCAGCCGTCATACCCACGCCGTCATCGCTGACGGTACAGTAAACATGAGACGCGGGTGATTGCTTAACCGTAGCCTCAATCTGAACAGTAATCTCCGGCGGATTGTGCTGAATCGCATTCGCTATCAGATTAGAAAAGACTCGCCATAGCTGGGTGCTATCGCCATAGACCAGGGGTAGCTCAGGCGCTATTTGATTGAGAACAGTGGCGTGTGAAGTGAGTAATAGGGGCTTTAATTCTTGATGGATATTATTGACAAGCGGCTGTAGAGCCAACGGCTGACATTGCAATGCAATACTCTTGAACTGGGTGTTATGAGCCTCTAACAAACTATTGATTAGGCAAAGCTGCTGATCTCCGCTCCGGAGCATTTGTTCGATAACCGCACGAGAGACAGCAACGGTGTCAGCTTCGGTGTGACCGGGCTGCTCAAGCAGACTTTTGAGCAACAACTGCATACCTGTGACCGGGTTTCGCAGGTCGTGCGAGACCGCATGCAAGAACGTTTGGATGGTCTGCTGGGCTTCAAATTCTTCATAGCGGAGGCGTTCGTAAAGATAGACGGCTAGATCGGCAATACAACAAACCCACAGTAGGTAAATATAAGTGGCGATTGTACCCAAGATCAGCTCCTGGCGTTCGTCCCCTGGTTCGCTGGTGATCCCAGCAATCAGCAGCAGGGTAGACAGCGGGATGAACAAAATCAGCTGCGATCGCAAATGCAGTTTCCAACGCACTGGCAACAGGGCTGCCTGGGATAAAAACATGAGGGTCCATAGAAGGACATCATTTTCATCAAAGTTTTGCAGGGCCAGACTTTGACCAAACAGCGTCAGGATGACTGCTGCCGACATCCCCAAAAAAAGCGTCCCGGCATACTGTTTTCCCCAGCGTGTTTTTCTCAGCGCCAGCCCGATCAATAGGGTGCCACCAATCAGCGCATCTACGATGAAGGTGGCGGTAGAAACCTCCTCAGGTTTCCAAAAAGATAGCCCCACTTCAAACAGGGTGATACTCACCAGCAGCAGCAAAAACGCTTTCATCAACAGTCCCAGCCGCTGGTAAAAAAACTGCTGCTGCCATCGTCGATAGGCCGCCAGCACAGAGGGTGCAGGGTTGCGCTGTGGTTGCGATCGCCTTGATCCTCGTGGCCAGCCCGAATTTTTTATCTGTTTAAACACCAGCTGTTACTCCCCACGGTTGTGCCCTGTGCCCTATGCGCCACGCCTCCTAATCTCAGCAGGCAATCCCCCATCGGTTGCCCTCTCGGCTGATTGTAGATTGTCTGCTGAGAGCTCAGGCTTAGAGATCGCCAGGCAAGTTTAGAGCAGCTCAAAAGAATTTACAAACTGATTAAGCTGAGCAGCCTCAACATCTGCTCCAGCTATCAGGTACATGCGCTCTCCCACCAGATACAGGCGCATATTGACGGTAAAATCTCCGCCGCTGTACTGATACTGCCGTCCCGGATAGCGCCCCAGTTGCACCCCCGTTTCTGACGCAGCTAGCGCAACGTTGAGCTCGGCTTCATCTGCCATGTCTTCTAACACATAGTCTCGGATTTCATCGAGCACTACTTCGGCACCCTTGCTGAGATAGGATGCAGGCAGGTCACTATAGACGACGGTATAGCTGCTCGTGTCAGTTTTCGAATCAAATTGGTAAATTTCAATGGGTTCCCCGTCAATTTCATCGGTTTCGGTCACCATTTCAGGGGGCTGGGGCAGTTCAACGGCAAAGCGCCCGGTCGACGATGTGAAAACGGGCCATTGCACCTGAGCCATTTGGGCCTGAGTTAGCTGAATGGGTTCACCCAGCGGCGTTGCACGGACAGGTAGCTGCGGCAGTACCACTGCACAAGTTGAAAGGATGGCCACCGTCCCCAACTGCCATCGTTGTTTTAGCTGTTTGCTCAGGGTGATCATGCTGATGTTCTCCAAACTATTCAAAACGGCGTTCAAAATCACCCTTCAAACATAGTTTTGCGTCCTATTGCACCACCACGCCCGGTTGGCTCACCCCGTTGGGTGATATCTGCTTAGCCCTTGCGTTTTTCCCATCGACACGGGGAGATTTAAAGTTGCTTAGCCCCAAGTGGGTTGTGTACAATATTAGACTGCACAAGTACTGGTCAAAAAGGAGATTAGGCTGCGCAAACAATTTGCCTAGAACGGGTTTTCTAGCCGAGCGCTACGGGAACGCCCTTGAGCATGGCTTATTAGTTTGATGTATTGGAGCCTGAGCGAAATTATTATGGCAAAACGGGTTCAGTTGGTTCTGAGTGAAGACATCAGAAAACTAGGCAATTCTGGCGATTTGGTAGAAGTCGCGCCTGGCTACGCACGCAACTATTTGATTCCCAGAGGGCTGGGCTATCGAGCCACCCCCGGTGTGCTCAAACAGGTAGAGCGCCGTCGTGAAGAAGAGCGCCAGCGCATCGAAGACATTAAACAAGAAGCCGAATCGATGAAGACGGCCTTAAATACAATTGGCCTGTTTACGGTTAAAAAGCAGGTGGGCGAAAACGACGCTATCTTCGGCACGGTCACCTCAGGCGATGTGGCTGAGGCTATCCAAGAAGCCACCAATAGAGAAATTGACCGCCGCGACATCGAAGTCCCTGACATCAACAAAATCGGCGAATACAAGGTCGACATCAAGCTCCACAGCGAAGTCACGGCCACCATCAACCTCCGCGTTGCCCCACTGTAAGGACGCGATGCGCCGATCCTCCGCAAGGACGCGATATCTCGCGTCTCAACAAAAAATTAATAAAAACCGGGTCCGACTAGCCGCTAGATCTGGCACACTAGACACAGCAAAACGCTAAATCTAGCGTCCTTAACTACTGACTAGCTCTCTCGTACAGATGTACTTATGATAGGAGTCAGGATGCTTCCTGGCTCCTTTTTGTTGGGTTGCTTCTACTTTGTTGACGTTTTTGGGGGCTTTGCGATCGCATGTCAGCCGAGTTCAACTTTCAACCTGCGATGGACCGTCTGCCCCCCCAGAATATTGAGGCAGAGGAGGCCATTTTAGGCGGGGTGCTACTTGACCCTGAGGCCATCGGGCGGGTCACCGAAATTTTAGTCCCTGAAGCATTTTACATCGGTGCCCATCGTGAGATTTACCAGGCCGCGCTAGAGCTACAGCATCGGGGGCAGCCCACCGACCTGATGACCATTGGCTCCTGGCTCAAAGATAAAGGGGTACTCGAAAAAATCGGCGGTCAGGCCAAGCTAGCCCAGCTTGTTGATCGCACCATCAGCGCCGCCAACATTGACCAGTACGGCAAGCTGGTGATGGAAAAATACACCCGCCGCAAGCTGATCCAGATCGGCGGCGACATCGCTCAGTTTGGCTACGAAACCGATGTATCTCTAGAGCAAATTCTCGATCAGTCAGAGCAAAAACTATTTGGAATTACCCAAGATCGTCCCCAGAAAGGCCTGACCGCCACCGCCGATATTTTGACCGACACGTTTTCTGACATTGAGGAACGGTCGTTAGGCATGGTCATGCCAGGGCTGTCCTGTGGGTTTTATGACCTTGACGCCATGACTCAGGGGTTTCAACGCTCCGACCTGATTATTGCGGCGGGCAGGCCAGCCATGGGAAAAACATCCTTTGTTCTGAACGTTGCTCGCAGCATTGCCGGGGGGCACAAGCAGCCTGTAGCTGTTTTTAGTTTAGAGATGTCCAAGCAGCAGCTGGTCTATCGTCTACTCTCCTCTGAGGCCCAGATCGAGAGCGGCCGGCTGCGCACCGGGCGGATCGCCCAGCATGAATGGGAACCCCTGGGTCACGCCATCAGCTCACTGTCGCAGCTGCCGATCTTCATTGATGATACGCCCAACATTGCCGTCACGGAAATGCGCTCGAAGTGCCGTCGCTTGCAGGCCGAAAACGGCGGTGCCCTGGGGCTGATTTTGATTGACTACCTTCAGCTAATGGAGGGCACTAGCGATAATCGCGTCCAAGAACTTTCTAAAATAACGCGATCGCTGAAAGGCTTGGCAAGGGAACTCAACGTGCCGATTATCTCGCTCTCTCAGCTCAGCCGGGGGGTCGAGTCGCGCACCAACAAGCGCCCGATGATGTCTGATTTGAGAGAGTCAGGCTGTCTCAGCGGAGATACGCTGATTACGT
The DNA here is from genome assembly GCA_039815385.1 of Cyanobacteria bacterium P01_A01_bin.114. GTDB lineage: Bacteria > Cyanobacteriota > Cyanobacteriia > Phormidesmidales > Phormidesmidaceae > SIO4C1. Next base: position 8,288 of record JBCBZL010000056.1, on the reverse strand, counting down.
TAGCGCAGAGTGGTCGACAAGTGCCCATCAGCCAGCTTGTAGGGCAAACAGGCTTCGAGGTGTGGGCTTTGAATGAAAACACCTATAAACTTGAGCGGGCAACCGCGACAAAGGCTTTCTCAACCGGGATTAAGCCCATTTTTAAGCTCACGACACGATTGGGACGAACGATTCGAGCTACGGGCAATCATCCGTTTAGAACCTTCGAAGGATGGCAGCGATTAGATGCCTTGACCCCAGGAGATAGACTTGCTTTGCCTAGGACATTGGCCAATAACTATCCGCAAACGCTGACCGATTCAGAGCTTGGACTCTTAGGTCATTTGATTGGGGATGGCTGTACGCTACCTCGCCATGCGATTCAGTACACAACCCGCGAGTTTGATTTGGCACAGCGGGTTGTTGACTTAGCCACTGATATTTTTGGAGCACAGCTGACCCCTCGCATCGTGAAAGAACGTCAGTGGTATCAGGTTTACTTATCAGCCAGTCAGCGATTAACCCACGGGGTCAGAAATCCGGTGGCTCAATGGCTCGATAAATTAGGAATCTTTGGGTTGAGATCGCACGAAAAGCACGTCCCCCAGCGGGTATTTGAACAGTCTGCACCCGCGATCGCAACTTTTCTTCGTCATCTATGGAGCACAGACGGCAGTCTCAAGCTAATAAGAGGTAAACGTTCTCGTCCAATTGCCTACTATGCCAGCAGCAGTTCTAGGTTGGCTCGAGACGTTCAATCTTTACTGCTCAGGTTAGGCATTAATGGACGCCTCAAAAAGATTAATCAGGGTCGCAAAGGTCGTCCTCAGTACCATGTGGTCGTCACTGGCAAGGGCGATTTAGATATTTTTATAGCCACCATTGGGGCAGTTGGCGATTACAAATTGCAGGCACTTGCAGATATTCAAAGCCACTTGGCCCAGCGGGTAGCCAACACCAATCGTGATGTTATCCCGATGACAGCTTGGCGCTTGTACGCATTGCCAGCTATGCAAGCAGTGGGTTTATCACAGCGGCAAATGCAGGCTGCCCTTGAGATGTCCTATTGTGGTACCACTCTACATAAGCACAACCTGAGTCGGGCGAGAGCGCAGCGGGTGGCTGATGTCGTACAGTCAGCTGAGCTTGCAAAGCTTGCATCCAGCGACCTCTACTGGGATGAGATCATCTCTATTGAGCCAGACGGCGTTGAGGAAGTCTTTGACTTGACAGTACCAGGTCCCCACAATTTTGTAGCGAATAACATCCTTGTCCACAACTCCATTGAGCAGGATGCGGATTTAATCATGATGCTCTATCGCGAAGAGTACTATGACCCCGACACTCCCGATCGAGGGATTGCCGAAGTGATCATCGCCAAACACCGGAATGGCCCAACCGGGACAATCAAGCTGCTGTTTGAGCCTCAGTTCACCCGCTTTCGAAATTTGGCTAAGCCAAGCCAGTAGTCTGTCAGTCCTAGAATTGTCGTCAGTCCTAGAATTTCAGGTAAGGCTGACGCAGCGCTGACTCTGAGCCTGTCCAGAGGACAAAGGGTGGATAGGTTTTCATCTGGCAGTTTTAAAGTACCCAGTTGGGTAATTCGTGGACAAATCTCAGCGGCTAATTTGGATCTAGAAAGGCCGATTCGTTAAGGAAAGGCAGATAAACCTAGTCGAGATACCAAGATATGGCAGCTATTAAGAATGTACGGCTCAAAACTGTAGGAACCCCTCCCCGAGCTGAGGCGACGGTGACCATTCAGTTTTCTCAAAAGGAGCAAGCGCTGGGCCTAGAATATATGCTCTGGATCACGCTATATGACAAAGATCTAGGCCGTGATTCGCAGTGGCTCTATCCCAACTATCCCTATGTGCCGTCACAGTCTTATGCCACCACAAACCAGGACGATTTCATCGCCCACATGCCCGGTCATCGCGTACAGCCCACCCAGTCAGAAGTGGTTGTCATCCTATCCACGCCGTTGAGCGACCAGGTTAATGGGTTAGAACCCAAGCCCCGTGTGAAAAGTGCTTTTGCAGATGAAAGTGGCGACAATGTTTTAGAGCTTCAAGCCAGGGCCATCTTACTGCCTGAAACCTGCTTTGCCGTGCGATGGAGCGGGGAAGAAAATCTGCCCTTAGAGACCGTATTAGTCCCGTCTTAGCGCACAAATTTGATTCAAATTCTTGAGTCAAGAACGAGCTACAGTGTCGCTCTGATGGACAGTCGCCCCCGACGAAGCGCCAGGGCGATACGTGTAAAGCAGGGCAAATTCTTGATAGACGCGCTTTAATGGAGCTTGGTAAGTTTTGACAGGCGAAGGCCGTTCAAAACTGCTGGTTTTGCGATGAAGCTCATGGCCTTCAAACGAGGAGAAAGATTGAGATGTCGTCTTTACAAGGAAAAGTCGCAATCGTGACAGGCTCATCTCGTGGGATTGGGCGTGCGATCGCAGAGCGGTTAGGTAAAGACGGAGCCACCGTTGTTGTCACTTACCACAGCAGTGATGAAAAAGCAAGAACAGTCGCAGAAACAATCCAGTCAAACGGGGCCGATGCGATCGCGCTTCAGGTAAACGTCAAAAGCCATGCTGGTCTCAGACGATGCCCGCTGGATTACCGGGCAGCACATTCGCGCCAGCGGCGGCATTATATAGCAATAAGTCGTATAGCGATAAGTCGTGTAGCGATAGGTTCAGACGTCGAATACTGAGCATCGGGTATCAGGTTCAAAACCTGACACCCGACCGCCGTTTCTAACAGTAACGTTTGCGGTTTGAGTTGAGACTCTAACCCTACCCGCCAATTCTCAGCAGCTCAACATCAAACAGCAGCGTCGCATTCGGCGGAATCACCCCACCCGCACCGCGAGCCCCGTAGCCCAGCTCCGGAGGAATGATCAGCTTGCGGCGACCGCCGACCTGCATGGTACCGACCCCCTCATCCCAGCCCGAGATCACCTGACCCACACCAATGCGGAATGAAAAAGGCTGGTTGCGATCGCGGGAGCTGTCAAACTTAGTCCCATCCTCAAGGGTGCCCGTGTAATGCACCACGACGGTCTGACCAGTTGCGGGAACAGCGCCAGTGCCCTCTTCCAGTTCGACATATTTCAAACCAGAATCAGTGGTTACCACGTTCTCTTCAGTCATCTCAGCAGTCTCCTCGGCTTCGGACGTATTATCTTCGGGTAGCAAATCATCAGCTGCCTGAGCCACTAACGTGCCTGACTCAGCAGCCACACTCAAATTAGAAGCCACCGCTGACTGGCCAGCCCCTGTGAGCTGGGCAACCAGCAACACCAAACAGCAAGCTGCCAAAACGCCAAAGCTAATCAAAATTTCTTTCACAACGAACTCTCCTAGCAGTGGACTACATTCAGACTTTAGTTCAGAGTATAGTGTACGCCCTTAGGGGAGCTAGGTAGTGGGTAAGTGGGTTCTGCTGGGTTTCACTCTTTACCAATCACCAATCACCAGTTATCAATCACCAATCACCAATCACCAATCACCACCGCTTATTTTCCAATTCCCGCAGCTGCCGCTCAAGCCGATCCAAACGCCCTCGCAGCTCATCCATCTCAGCCTGGCGGGGCACGCCTAAGTCTTGCATGATATTGCGAATCTGACGCTGCATTTGCTCTTCAATCGTCTTTTGATCCACATTGAACTGGGCCATGAAATCATCCACAAAGCCTTTGGCTTGCTCGGAATTGATTTTGCCATCGCGCACCCATTCTTCACTGATTTGCCGCACCCGCTCAGCCACCAGCGAGGTCGTGCCGACGCCGATCATCAATAGCTGCCGCAAAAAATTGGAGGTATCCATAGCCCACAAAGGTTGCCTACGGGTTTATTCTGACAAAATATGGACAACTTAGAAGGGCGGTTTACCGTATGAAACGTGGTTTGCTGGGTTTGCTGACAATTTTGGTGGCCATTGTTTGCACTATTAACCTAAAGACGATAGGTCCTGAGTTTGCCTATGCTGAAGAAGCATCTCCCCCCCGTTTGTATCCCAACATGGTAGTTGAGTGGCTAAAAATCAAAGTCGCGCCTGAGAAACGCGATCTGTATGTTGACATTGATAATCAGATTTGGACGCCAGCCCTGGCAGAATATCCCGGCTTTATCGACAAGGCCACCTGGCTCAACCCGGCAGACGAGACTGAAATTATCTTTGTCATTCGTTGGGAAACCCGTGAACAGTGGAAGGCTATTCCTATAGAAGAATTAGCAGAAATCACCCTGGCCTTTGATACCGCATTTTCCTTTGACTATGAAATGACTGAAGAGAAGGAATATATCCCCCACATCCAGGAGTCATAACGGCTATGCCCACCTGCCCTCAGTGTCAACAGGCCGTTGCCGCAGATGCTGTCACCTGCCCCCACTGTCGTCTTGAGCTCAAAGCCCACGGACACCCAGGTATTCCACTCCATCGTGCCGTGGGCGAGGCCTACTTGTGTGACACCTGCACATATCACCTAGATGACACCTGCAACTTTCCCCAACGCCCCCTGGCCCAGGCTTGTACCCTATATCAGGATGCCAATGCCGTAGTCAGCCTGCCTCAAAGACCGTCCGATGTCTATCGGATTCCCTGGTGGCGGCGCTATGCAGGCTGGATTGTATTGGGAGCTGTGATAGGGGTGAGTTTGTTAATGGCGCTGCTGTAGAAACGGCGGTGAGAGATAGAGGATAAGGCGAAAAAGGCCCCCTCGGCTAGAAATCTCTCGATCGAAAGAGGAAATGAACCGCACAAGCAGCTTATTCTGAGCTTGTGTATTTACTTTGACTTTTTTGCAGATTTATTTTTTCAAGACTTTATGAGATTTTCTGTTTTATGGCTGTGCGCAGCTGGTTTTGTCAGCAGTTTTGCCCTGCTAGGGCAGGCTGCCCATGCTCAGAGAGTGGTAGACGTCACCCCCAGAGCCAATGCTGAAGCGGTTTCATCAGATGCGCTCGTTTCGGGCTTATTTGATACCAGCAGCGGCAGCGTCGATGTCAGCTCAGTTAGGATCTTGCTTGACGGGCAAGATGTTACGGCAAGCAGCTCCATCACCCCTAATTTCTTTAGCTATCGACCTTCACAGCCGCTCTCGGCGGGTCAGCATCGGGTTCAGGTTGAATACACGAGCACCCAAGGGCAGCAGCGGGTAGCTAGCTGGGAGTTTGAGATCGCAGCCCCCCGGCCCGAGGTGACGATTAGCGCAGTCACCCACAATGCTGTTGAACCCCTGGCCCCAGAGTCAACGCTGCTGGCAACAATCAACGGGACACCCGGTCTACAGGGAACGGTTTTGCTCATTGAAAACGGGAGCGTGCGCGAGATCCAGGCCCAGGAAGTGTCGTCCGGTGTCTACGTGGCTAACTATGTGCCTTCGAGCAGCGGCAACAGCATCGCGGTGGGTCAGCTGCAGAGAGGCAGCCAGACGATTTATGCAGCCGCTGAGCAGCCCGTAGTGATTAGTGCCAGCGCAGTTGCCACCGATGCAGCACTCGATCAAGCAGCTGAAGAAACCACCGAAAACGGTCTCGCAGACGAAGCCGTTGCCACTGAATCAGGGGTAGCTCTAAGGCCAGCATTTGTCAGTCACAGCAGCGGCGACCAGATCTCAGGCCGTGGCTTTACCTTAACCGGGCAAACCCAGCCCAATGCCGTTGTTGACATTACCATTAACGCCAGCACTCCTTTAGCCGGGGGCTTTCTGAATGTGGGCTCAACCGAGCTAGTGGACGAGACCGTCATCGCTGACATGAACGGCGATTTCAGCATTCGAGTACCCGCGCCGCTAGTAGTATCTTCAGGCACCCAATATCAGATCGAGGCCAGCGCACGATTGGGTGAAGCGGTCAGTGAAACAACCGCACTCACGCTGGAGCAAGAGTGATTTAGAGCGAGAACAATTTAGAACAGGAAGACTTCAAAGTCTAGCCAGATAGGCTTTTTAGGTAGTTTTCTGGGCAAGGCCGGTTAGTTTGTGGCCGGTTGGTTTGAGGTAAGTTGAGAGCCCCCAACAGCGAATGAGTTTGCTGTCGGGGGCTCTGAGTTGAGGGGTAGCTGCACCCAGAAAGATGGTAGGTAGATGACACCTTCAAGGGATTCTTTCCTAAGGATGACCCAATTTCTAGCGTTTGGAATGCCCCATTCGGGTACTTTTCAAAGAGAGGTGCGATCGCACAAAAAGCTGACGTTTCATAAAGGCATTCGCTGCCCAGCGGCGGCAGCGGTTAAGCACGATCAAGACCTCAAGGCAGCCACCCCCTGTTCCGACATGTCGGGCCAGGTAATACCCCCTAGTCGTCAGCGCGGTAGCCAAATTCAGCCAGCTGAGATCGCGAATGTCGCCACTTGGGCTGCACTTTTACAAACACCTCAAGATACACTTTTCCAGCAATCAGCTTTTGCATTTGCGCCCGGGCTGCACTGTTAACCCTCTTCATCATGCTGCCGCCCTTGCCAATGATGATGCCTTTTTGAGAGGTGCGCTCCACATAAACAGTGGCCAAGATATTCGTGATTTTGGGCGTTTCTTCTACCCGATCGATCGAGATGGCCACCGAGTGGGGCACCTCATCGCGGGTGTGTAGCAAAATCTGTTCCCGCAGCAGCTCCCCCATGATGAACCGCTCAGGCTGATCGGTCACCAAATCGGGAGGGTAATAATACGGCCCCGGCTCCAGGCGATCGATCAGGGTCTGTTGCAAAGCACCCGCGCCGTCTCCCGTGATCGCAGAGAACTTACACACCGGCCAATCTTGGCTGTCTGCCAGTGTCTGATAGCTTTGATCGATCGCGGCTGCGTCATCAGCCGCTTGTAAATCAGATTTGTTAATGCCCAGGGCAACTGGCGTTTGGCTCTTATTGAGCAAATCGGCAATAAAAGCATCGCCCCGCCCCGCCGCCACCGTCCCATCCACCACAAACAGAGTCACATCCACCGAGTTAATGGCCATTCGAGCAGTCTGCACCAAGACTTTGCCAAGCTCATGGTGGGGCTTATGGATACCGGGGGTGTCCACAAAAATAATCTGGGCCTGAGGCACGGTTAAAATACCGCGTAGGCGGTTTCGAGTCGTCTGGGCAATCGGTGAGGTAATCGCAATTTTTTGCCCCACCAGGTAATTCATCAAGGTAGATTTACCCACATTGGGGCGTCCTACAATCCCCACAAAACCAGATCGAAACCCGTCAGGCGGAGTTGGTATCGACGCTAAATTAAGTCCGTTCACATCAACCATTTAGCCAAACCCTATGCAGGAATAAAAATTGAGCCCGCGCTTGATTTCAAGTTCTTGAACACCCAAACTGCTCGACCACCTAAATTTCTCGACCGCCCAAATTTCTCGACCGCCCAAATTTCTCAAATACCCACTATGTGAATCACAACCTCCCGACGATGCCGCCGCTGACGGTGCTCCCACAGATAGATACCCTGCCAGGTCCCCAGTGCCAGGCGACCGTTCATAATCGGAATCTGCTCAGAAGTATGGGTCAGCGCCGTACGAATGTGAGAGGGCATATCGTCAGGGCCTTCTGAACTGTGGCGATAGTCGCGCCCTTCTGGCACCAGCTCAGACAAAAAGGTTTCCATGTCCGCCAACACGTCCGGATCCGCGTTTTCTTGGATCACCAAGCTGGCAGAGGTATGCCGTAAAAATAGGGTGCACAGCCCCGTGGTCACCCCTGATTGCTGCACCGCCGCCTGAACGCGATCGGTAAATCGCTCTAATGATTTACCCCGAGTTTGCAGCTGAATTACTGTCTGAAAGTGTCCTGTTGCGGCAGTTGCAGTCATAGCAAATAGCTGAGGTTGATACTGGTCAAACGATCTTGCCTTCTATCCTAGGGCAGTTGGGGAATAGACGGGGAAACATTGCGACTTAGAGCCGCTTGAGGATCCAGCCTATCAAGCTTTTTCGATGTTTTAATAGTCACGCAGCTGGGCACTTTAATCCCAGGAATTACGGATATATTTCTCCTGGCTTCTAGCACCTTTCAGCGTTCAGCCATGCAGCAGCAAAATCCTATTATTGTGTTGACCCAGGGGGTTTCTGCCTGGAATCATTGGCGACAAGAACAGCAGAAATCTTCAGCTAGCCCGTTAGCAGGGCAAGATATTTTTCGGATCAATTTGCGAGAAAAACTCTTGATTCGCGCTCAGCTGCCAGATATCAATCTCAGCTATGTCGACGGCTGTATGATTAACCTGGCCGGGGCCAATTTACAACGTGCAAACCTACGTGAGGTTATTTTTTATACAGCTAATCTTTGTCAGGCACGGCTGAGCTATGCCAACCTGCT
>JBCBZL010000174.1:0-10238 GCA_039815385.1 Cyanobacteria bacterium P01_A01_bin.114 | reverse complement strand
GGGGAGGGGGAAGAAAATCTGTAGTGTTTTTTGTATCTTCTAAGGTGCAGCCGGGCATTTCTGCAGCTTGCATGAGCTGGCTGACTTTGGGGTCATAGCTGACGGCAAAGCAGCGGCAGCCTTCGGCAGCGGACATGATGAGGGCGTGGAAGCGCATACCGATGGTCATCTCAACGCCGCGAAAGAGACCCTTGAGCTGGGTTGGGTTATCGAGCTGAAAGATTTTGTGAGGACCGGGGAGGTGATTGGCGAGATGGGTTGCGATCGCGCCATCCTTAATTGGCTGAAATGGGACCAGCACAACATAAGCCTGGGTCGTCTTTTGAAAATCAACCAGGGCCTGGGTAATTAGCGCTAAACGCGTTGAAGTGAGCTGAGGCGACGGTCTCAAGGCTACCGCCACCCTCGGAGCTGGGAGATCCCAAAGCCCCGGTACGGGTTTAGATGTCAATGCCCACACCGGGTCAGGAGCTAGCCAGCAGGCAATCTTCCATCTGGCCAATAGCTTAGCCGAACCCGCGTCTCTGACGCTGACAGCGTCGCAGCTTTGCAGCACCCACCGGGTTAGCCAGCGACTGGTCGCTCGGTTTAGCGGCCCCACCCCCTGCGCCCAGGCAATCGTTTTAAGCCCTAGCCACTGGGCCAGCTTCATCAGCCCGCCGTAATAAAGCGGATTGACCCAGCTGGTGGCATCTTGCATGAGACTGCCGCCACCCCAGATAAACACATCTGACCGTTGCAGTGCCGCCCAAACCGCCTTAAAAGACTTTCGAGGGATTGCCTCTACGCCATAGCGCGTAGCCGTCTCAGCTGGGTTGCCCGACAGCACGATCGGGGTGACTTCGGCAGGCAGCATCTGTAACAGCGTCGCCAGCAGGGCCTCGTCACCGCCGTTGCCCATCCCGTAATAGCCACACAAGACTGCCCGCATTGCTTTTGGAAAGTTACTGTCTTAAAAAGTTACTGCCTTAAATAGGATAAGGGTCGGTGGGACAGATGTGACTTATGACCTGCGGCAATTGCGAGTTAAGCTTAAATCATGAACGCTCTCTCCACCCCCACCTGGATTGTCCATGTCTCTAGCGTCGTTGAATGGATCGCTGCAATCTGGTTTATCTGGCAATACGCCGAAATCAGCCAGCGTCTGGCGTGGAGAGCCCTTTCCTTTGGCATGCTGCCTGCTCTGATTAGCGCCATGTGCGCCTGCACCTGGCACTTTTTTGACAACGCCCCCTCCCTCAGCTGGCTAGTTACCCTGCAAGCCGCCATGACCGTAGTCGGCAACTGTACTGCCTGTGCCGCTGCCTGGTGGATTTGGCGATGTTCTCGTGAGAATTATGTCTAAAGAAACCCTCTTCGCCCTTTCCTTATTTCCCTATCTTGGCTTTCTCTGGTTTCTTACCAAGTCAGGCCAAACCCCTCGACTCGCGCTGATTGGCTTTTATGTGCTGCTCATTTTCGTTGCCGTCACCATCCCCGCCGGGATTTATGCGCAATCGGTGTATGGCAAAGAGCTAGCGAATGTTGACTGGCTCCACGGCAGCGCGGAATTTTTCCTGACGCTGTCGAATATTCTGGTGGTGCTGGGGTTTCGTCAGGCTGTCCAGCGCTTAAAGCAGCAACCTTGAAAAGCACATGCTGTCATACGAGACTTGGCTTAACCGTGCCTCACGATGCCTGTATCGAAAGTGCTCTGCATGGCTTAGGGCATTTGGGCAGCGGCTCAAATCAGCGTGTAAAGGATTTGATAGAGAATTGGCTATCTACAAAGCCTAATCTGCGGCCAGAGCTGCGAGCCTATGCTGAGTCTGCAAAGCATGGGAGGGTTCTATAGCGATTTTTGGATATGGGCCTGATGTAAAATCAGCCGATTGCCGTCAGGGTCATAGGCGTAAATCTCTCGGCCATGGGAGGCCTGCGTCACCTCACCTGGGGGTGGATAGCCAAGGTCGGTGAGCGTCGCGATCGCACCCTCCAAGCTTTCCACCTCTAAACATAGGCTCATCCCCCCACCCGCGCCTGCAAATTCTTCACAGTGTGTAGCCTTAGGCTTAAAAATCCCCAGTCGCAACCCCGGTAGCTGAAACTCGGCATAGCGGTTGGGCAGTAATGGCTCAGGGGACTGGCCCAAGAGTGCCTGATAATACGCCACCAGGTGATCAAACCGCTCGCTAGCAAGGGTAACGAATACGTGGTTTAGACGGATTGACATGTCGCTTTTGATTCGTGACAAAGATACTGGTTAATCGCTTTTGATCCGGAAGGGTAATCCCAAGGGATCGCCCCTACCAGATTATCCTTTCGTCCTTCGCCTTTCCCCATACCGGCGTTGCATGCAACGCCCCTACCCTTCGCCTTCGCCTTCCCCCGTTTCCCCTTCGCCTTTCCCCATACCGGCGTTGCATGCAACACCCCTACCTTTCGCCTTTCGCCTTTTCCCCTTCGCCCTTCACCTTTCGCCTTTCGCCTTTCGCCCCTTCCCCAAAACTCAAACCCCTTTAATGACTCGCTTATCCTTTTCTCAGACGGTTAGCTAAAACTGATCTTAAGGGCGACGTCGCTGTCTTGAGAGCTGCGCTAGCCTGAAGTCAAATTTAGCTCACTGGTGAGAAAATATGGTTGCAACCACTTCGTCCCAAACCATTGCTGAGTGGCTCGGCAAAGACGCTGATAAGCTGCTGAGCTATGCTGCAAAAATCTCTAAGAGCCAGATCCATTTGCCAGGCGCTGACTGGGTTGATCGGATTTTTGCCCAGACCGATCGTAGCCCGCAGGTGCTGCGCAGTCTGCAACAGCTCTATGGTGCGGGGCGCTTGGCCAATACTGGCTATCTCTCAATTTTGCCGGTTGACCAGGGCATTGAGCATTCGGCAGCGGCGTCTTTTGCGCCCAACCCGATTTACTTTGACCCTGAGAATATTGTGAATCTTGCGATCGCGGGCGGCTGTAATGCCGTAGCTACCACCCTGGGTATCTTGGGGATGATGTCGCGCAAGTTTGCCCACAAAATTCCCTTCATTGTCAAGCTCAACCATAATGAGCTGCTGACCTACCCCAACCAGTTTGACCAGGTTATGTTCGCCTCGGTTGACCAGGCCTGGAATTTGGGGGCTGTCGCGGTGGGGGCCACCATTTATTTTGGCTCCCCCGAATCCACTCGACAGATTCAAGAGGTCAGTCAGGCCTTTGCCCGCGCTCATGAGCTAGGGATGGCCACCATTCTCTGGTGCTACGTGCGCAACAGCGCCTTCAATCAAGATCAGGACTACCATGTCTCGGCAGATCTCACTGGCCAGGCCAACCACCTAGGGGTCACCATTGAGGCCGATATCATTAAGCAAAAGCTGCCCCTCAATAATGGCGGATATCAGGCCGTGGCGAAGGCAACCGGCAGTAAATATGGCAAGACCAGCGATTTAGTCTATTCGGAGCTGACGACAGATCATCCCATTGACCTGACCCGCTATCAGGTCCTGAACTGCTACGCGGGGCGGGCAGGCCTCATCAACTCGGGTGGAGCCTCTGGCGACAATGACTTTGCTGATGCGGTACGCACAGCGGTGGTTAACAAGCGCGCGGGCGGCTGTGGTCTAATTTCGGGTCGCAAGACCTTTCAACGTGACTTTAAAGAAGGGGTCAAGCTCTTTCATCTGATTCAGGATGTATATTTGTCAGATCAGGTGACGATTGCCTAGCGGCTTCGTGACCTTCAACGAGCTGACAGCGCTCCCACCGCAAACTGTTTAACCTTGGCAAGATATTCCGGGGTTTTGAACTCTGCGGTTGAGTTGTGATGGGTTTTGGCTTTGACCAAAATCAGTTCTTTGAGGCTGCTGTTGGCTTCTTTATAGAGCCGTTTGCCCATCTCAGCAGGAATTAATGGATCGCCAGTGGCATGGATGAGTAGCATGGGCACCTCTAAATCGCGTACTTTTTGGAGCGACTCAAACCGCTGGTGAAGGATCCACTGCACTGGGAACCACTTGGCATAGCTGGAGCGGGCTACCATTTCTGCCATAGAAGTGAATGTGTTTTGGACAATGAGCCCCGCTAGGTCAGGATGTTGGGTAGCGAGGTCGATTGCGATCGCACCCCCCAGAGAATGTCCATAGACCAAAATCTCATCTGGAGAAATTTTGCGCTGCTCGGTGAGATAAGCAAGTGCAGCCTCAGCATCTTCGTAGAAGGTCTTTTCTGTGGGGAATTTGCCTTCACTCAGGCCATAGCCGCGATATTCTGCCAGCAAGACGTCAAAGCCTAGCTTGCGCAGCCAGTAAACCTGGGTGACGTTAAAGCCAATATTGAGATTGGCTCCGTGAAAATAAATCAGTGTGCCGATGTGGTTTTTAGGTTGGGGAAACCACCAGCTGTGCAAATGCTCTGGCTGTTTAGCATTGGTATTGGCCGGAATCCAAATCTCTTCGTATCTGAGGTTATGGGACTCTGGCGTGGTTTGCAGGATATGGGTTGGTTTGAACAGCAGGCGAGGCTGCATGGCCCAGATCAGGCCAAAGGCGATGAAATACGAGATGCCCCCCACAATTGCCAGTTGTCTAAGGGGCTTACCCCAGCGTTGCCGAAACCGGCGCTGGGTGACCAGCTTTAGGGTGATAAATATTGCGATGATGGGTAGCCACAAATGGTTGGTGTTACCCAACATGGCCATTAGCTGTGAGATAAAGGCAGTGAAATGCTGAACTAACGCAGGCATTTATTTGGAATTTATGGGTTGCTCGGTGTGGGGTGATACATCCCGTATTGGGCAGGCACAAGGCCAGCCCCTACCCTTATCTTCCCCATCTCGGTGTCCGCAATTTCACCGCTCTGCGATCTACCCAATTCACTTCATATATTTCTTCAACAACAGCGCCAGCTTTTCCTTGGTTTCCGCCGGGGCCATCTCCAACGGTGTGATGATGCCAAACTTCAGCGCGTCATGGGCCTCTGACGGGGGCGGATTTTTGCTCAGGCGGCGCACTACTTCCTGGATGACGCGCTGGGCGTTAACGGCGTTTTTTTGCAGGTTACCAATCACCATCTCGACGGTGACACTGTCGTGGTCGGGGTGCCAGCAGTCGTAATCGGTTGCCATCGCCAGGGTGGCGTAGGCGATTTCGGCTTCGCGGGCGAGTTTGGCCTCGGGCAGGTTGGTCATGCCGATCACCGTTGCGCCCCAGCTGCGGTACAGATGTGACTCGGCTTTGGTGGAAAAGGCTGGCCCCTCCATGCAGACGTAGGTGCCACCCCGGTGCAGGGTGACCTCGGGCAGGTCTAGACTCTCAACCGCGTCGGCCAGGACAGCAGCCAGATTTTTGCAGACCGGGTCACCAAAGGTAATGTGGGCGACGAGGCCTTTGCCAAAGAAGGTAGACACGCGATTTTTGGTGCGATCGATAAACTGATCGGGCACCACCATATCGACGGGCTTAACTTCCTCTTTTAACGAACCTACCGCCGAGGCGGAGAGCAGATACTCTACCCCCAGGCTTTTCATGGCGTAGATATTGGCTCGAAAGGGCAGCTCGCTGGGCATCAATGTGTGCCCCCGACCGTGACGGGCGAGAAAGGCCACCTTTACCCCGTTCAGGCTGCCCACAATTAGAGCATCAGACGGTTTACCAAAGGGGGTATCAATGTGGACTTCTTGCACATCGGTCAGGGTCTCCATTTTGTAAAGACCGCTGCCGCCGATGACGCCAATTTTTACTGAGTCTGTCATGGTTGCTGTCGCTTTGGGTAAGGGCCAAGGCTATATAGTAGCGAGATTGGGTGAGATTTTGGCGGGGAATCGGCGATCGGTGATGGGTGAACGGAAACGTTGTCAGGACTCATGTAGAACTTTAACGCCGTGCTGAAATCTGCCGTCCAGGAGCCAACTGTCCAAATGGATACTGCTTACGAAATCGACGAAACTCGTCAGGCCTTTCGGGCCCGGTTTAGGTTTTGGGATTTTCGACATTGGGGCTATCACTTTATTTTGCCGCCCCGGTGGATGTGGGAAGATCGCGATCGCAGATTCATCTCTCAATATCGCGACCAGTTTCGCCTGTTGCTGACGGGCAAAATCGTTTGGGGCCATCTGGTTCAGGCCAACAATCAATTGTTTAAACCCGGCAAAGAAGACCTACCCGCCAATCTAGTTTATAGCCCCGATCTTGCCTTTGATAGCAACCTATCTGCCCTCTCAAGCCTGGCCCAAGATCTCTTTGCCCTTAAAAACCAAACCCTCTCTCACCCTGAGACCGAGGAGCTAAAAATCTTTGCCGATGCCATCACCAGCGAAGTCAGAGGGCTTCTAAATGTGGAGATTCCCCGACACATGAGCTGGAATAAACCGGTTTATTTCACCTCCCTAGTGTTTCACCGCAAGCACTTGCCCTCAAACTATTTGAAACGAGGCTGGTTCCCGTTGCTGGTCGCCCCCGATAAGACCCCCGCCGTGATGGTGGTACCGGGGAGATACTGGTCGGCTAACCTCAAAGCCCTTTGGCTCAAAGAGTAGATTTCATATCCCTACATTTCTGTCTGAGCAAGAGTAATGAACTCCGCTGCTTGAACTATGACTTCCAATGCTTCTTGTTCTGTTACTTTGCGAGCTGTACTATAATCGCCCTCTGCCCTAAGTTGAGCTGCGTCAATCAAGTAGCGATGGAATTTTGTGGGTAACTGATTTGTCCGTGCAAATTCTTTGCCAAAGGCACCGATAACAGCAGCATGACTCGAAAAGGTCAACCCCCCACCCAGCAAAAATGCCTGAGCGATATAGAACATGGTGTAATAAGCTCGTGATGCTGCAAAGTCATATAGGCTGTTGTCAGCTAAGAGCTGGGCTGCTTGCATGCTTTCCTCCGCTTTTTGAAGCAGAAGCCTTTGCTCTGCATTCATACGATAATTCCTTCGCGGCGAATATTGATGAAGAGCGGGCTTTGACACAGTTGCCAGTCTTGAGCCTCGGCCCAAATACAGGTGATTAAGGTTTCATAGTCAAGACATAGCTGAGCTAAGAATGGGCTAAGCTGCTTGCGTGCTTTGGGGATGTCTAAGGAGCCATTGAGCACGATTAGAACATCAATATCAGAGTCTGTATTCGCCTCTTCCCGTGCTTGGGACCCAAAAAGGATCAAAGATATCAGCCGCTCTGCATAGGTGGCCTTGAGGTGCTGCCGCAGTTTAGCCAAAATTTCTTGGAGCTGAGGATGGGTCATCTTGCCAAGGGTATTCTTGGGAAATTATTTATGCTTTAAGGATATCAGGCTCCTCAAATGCCTGACATGATGGCAGATGGCAGACCAAAGGGAGAAAACTTGATGTCCGATGCAACACCTCCAACCCTCCCTTTAAAGCAAGAGGTTGGGGAAGAAATGAATGGGGAGGTGGCAGTATCCTAAAGGTATAGCCTAAGCCTCTTCCTATGACCGTTGCTGCGAATAAACTCACCTTTGAAGAATACCTAGCCTATACCGATGGCACGGATATCCGCTATGAACTTGTCGATGGGGAGCTCATAGCGATGGGCATTGGCAGCGGTTTGCATGGCGCTATTCTCAAGCTTTTAGAAAAGGTATTCGATGCTGAAATTGCCCGACTTGGGGCAGAGCTAGTGGCGCTACAAGCCGCTGTGGGTGTGAGGTCACCCCGGCGCGGACGATGGGATACCAGCCGAATCCCAGATGTGAGTGTGATTACGCTTAGCCAATGGCGCGAGTTGCAAAATCGAGAAGCCATCATCGAACTGAATGAACCGCCCCCGCATCTTGTGGTCGAAGTGGTCAGCGACAGCACGCGCCGGACAGACTATCGGGCTAAGCGAGCAGAGTATATGGTGTTGGGCATTTCAGAGTTTTGGATTGTTGACCCCGATGAGGCAAAAATTACGGTGCTGGTACTGGTAGATGACTGGTATGAAGCGACCGAATATGCAGGAAATAGCCTAGTTCAATCGGCTTTGTTTCCCGACCTGACGCTGACCGCCGCCGAAATTTTGACAGGTGGCCTGGATTAGGCCGCGGTCACATTGACGCCTCAGAGACAAAAGGACTTTGCGATCGCATATTCAAACTACTCAAACGGTTTAACCTTTGCACAAAGAATGATTACACACGCTTGAGAATGTAATTTTTTGGAGGCAATCGGGCTTTAGTCGGGTCGGTGTCAACTTTTGTCAGGAGAAGTCAGAATTCGTTAGAGCAAGCAAGTTAAGCCGCTAAAATTATCGCAGTGTAGAATTTTGAACTACTGTCCTACAAGTAAGTATGGCTAAGTCGTCAAAGCGAGCCATGACTCAATTGCTGAAGCTGGCTCTTTTTGGAGCGGTCTTACCCCTACTATTTGGCAAAGCAGGTTTAGCTGATTTATCTGTAGATACCGCTGCGATAGCCCAATCATCGACGACACCAGCCTCTACGCCGCAAACAGGCTCATCGCCTCAGCAAACAGCTACGCCCCAAAGCAAACCTGATTTGTCAAAGACTACACTGTGGCTTTTAGGGGGTTGCTTGTGCGCCTTTGCCTTTGGCTATATGGTCATTCTTTGGCAGCGTCCACTATGGCTATTGAACCTTCCGTCTGAGATTCCGTTGCCTAAACTTGAGGCGCTGCCGGGGCTAAAGACAGTCCCTCTCCCGATTATTCAATGGCTGAAATATCGACCACAGGTACTAGACGCCTGGGTAACGCAGCGAATTGACAATGCTAAAGCAGAATTTGAACAGCGAGAGACGGTTAAAGAACGCAAAATTCATATTCCGCTGCCGGTTAAATTTGATGGTCGAACCTTAGCTAGCCTAGAGGCTGACAACCCAGATTTACGCAAACTTTTCTCTCAGCAAGAGTTTCGTTTACTCATTGTGGGAGAAGGCGGCGTCGGTAAAACCAGCCTTGTCTGCCAGATTTCCAAATGGGCCATGACGGCGGATTCAGCCTATCGTCTTTGTAACCACCGTATGCTGCCAGTGCTCGTTGAAGATGAACTGACCGCTATCGAGAGCGAAAGTCCTTTGCTAGACGCGATTTCGCTACAGCTTAAAAACTTACGAGATGATGAGAAACCTGTCTCAACAGAGCTGCTAAAGCATTTGCTAGAAAAGCGGCGTATTTTGGTCATCGTAGATCACCTGTCAGAGATGAGTGAGGCCAGTCGCAAAGCCGTGCGACTACGCGATGCCAAATCTCCAATCAATGCGCTCATCGTGACCTCTCGGGTAAAAGATATCTTGGGCAAAGAGGTTACACAAACGGTACTCAATCCTTTGCGCGTATCGGGTAATCAGCTGTCGATCTTTATGGATGCTTATCTCACGCAGCGAAACGAACGCGAAAGATTTGATGACGACGACTATTTTGAGGCTTTGCGCCGCTTATCTCAGATTGTGACCGATGAGCGAAATATCACAATCTTATTTGCCAAGCTCTATGCTGAGCAGATGATCGCCGCCGCCGCAGGTAAGGTCGGTGGTGAGCTGCCTGACAACGTGCCAGATTTGATGCTGAGCTATTTGAACGAGCTTAATCGAAAACCTATCGAAGACAGGCTGCCAGATGCAGTCATCCATCGAGACGCAAAACACATTGCCTGGATGTGCCTGGAGCCCACGTTTCGACCTGAAACAGCCGATCGTGCAGCTGTACTGGAAATGTTGGCAAAGTTAGAAACTGGAGAAAATGCCAAGACCGTGGCTCCAAAGCATCTCAACTATCTTGAAAACGCTCCACTTCATCTGATTCGTCGGGTGCTGCCTGCTAAAACTCGCATTCGCTTTACACTTGACCCGCTGGCAGAATATTTAGCAGGGCTGCATCTGGTTGAGCGGTTTCGAGACGATACAGCCCGTTGGCAATGGTTGCTTGAGCAGGCAAAAAGTAAACCTGGCAATTTGGAAGATATTAGAGGATTCTTACTCGCTATTCGGGATTGCTGCTTGGCAAAGACTGACTGTAAGGTGCCTGCTTTTGTAAGTGAAGAACTTGGCAAGTTGGCAAACTTAGATTTAGAGGCAATCGCCAGAGAGCAGCAGAGACGACGTATTCAGCGATTAAAATCTGAGCTATCTGTACCAGAGCTAGACGATCGCTTACGGGCCGTTGGTATTTTAGGAAGCCTCGCGCTTCATTCATACGATGCTGCCGCCGCTCTCGTCAAATCTTTAGATAACAGTGAACCGGATGTGCGCCTAAAAGCAGTTAATTTTCTAGTACAAGCTGGCTGGGATACTGAGACTGTGGCGCAAGGCTTACTGAAG
>JBCBZL010000186.1:0-9748 GCA_039815385.1 Cyanobacteria bacterium P01_A01_bin.114 | reverse complement strand
CTGCCACGACATCGCTGGCGTTCCTCGCGTTCGGCACGACGAATTTCCTCGGCATGGCGCAGCTGGGGATGCGAGGGGCGATGCTGTGGTTGGCTCCGGTGGATTATTTACGGGCGATCGATGGGGTGGTGGGTGCGATCTCGAGGGAGAAAGGGGGGTAGGTAGTGGGTAGTGGGTAGTGGGTAGTGGGTAGGAGGAGCACCAATCACCAATCACCAATCACCAATCACCAATCACCAATCACCAATCACCAATCACCAATCACCTACCTCCCTTTTAAGGATTACGTTATCGTTATTAACTCGAACCTCTTGATACACTAGACTGATTCAAAGTAATCTCCCCTGGAACCCTCTATGCGACTGTCTCAGATGCTGTTTGTCACACTGCGCGAAGATCCTGCTGAGGCAGAGATCCCCAGTCACAAGCTGCTGCTGCGGGCGGGCTACACGCGGCGGATTGCCAGCGGGGTCTATGCCTATCTGCCGCTGCTGTGGCGAGTGCTGAATAAGGTGTCGGCCATTGTCCGGGATGAGATGAATGCAACGGGGGCTCAGGAATGTCTGCTGCCTCAGCTACAGCCCGCTGAACTCTGGCGCGAGTCGGGTCGGTGGGATACCTACACTAAGGCCGAGGGCATTATGTTTGCCTTTACTGACCGCCGCGAGCAGGAAGTGGCGCTTGGCCCGACCCACGAAGAAGTCATCACCACCATTGCGCGGGATATGATTCGGTCTTACCGCCAGCTACCCATTCATCTGTATCAGCTCCAAACCAAGTTTCGCGATGAGATTCGACCTCGCTTTGGGCTGATGCGCGGGCGCGAGTTCATCATGAAAGATGGCTATTCTTTTCATGCTAATGAAGCTAGCCTGGTTGAGACCTATCAGGATATGTACAAAGCCTACAGCAACATGCTGCGCCGCTGTGGGTTAGCGTTTCGTGCGGTTGAGGCTGACTCGGGGGCGATTGGGGGGGCGGGCTCTACGGAGTTTATGGTGCTGGCCGAGGCGGGCGAGGATGAGGTGCTCTACACCGATGATGGCAAGTACGCTGCCAACGTTGAGAAGGCGGTCACGCTGCCACCGGACGCGGTGCCGTCTACCTTTGAGACTTACGAAAAATTAGATACGCCGAATACTCCGACGATTGAGTCGCTGGCCAAGTTTCTGAAGTGCTCGCCGACGCAGATTGTGAAGAACGTGCTGTACCAGGTGGGTTACGACAGCGAGCAGTCCGTGTTAGTGCTGGTGAGCATTCGCGGCGACCAGGATGTGAATGAGGTCAAGCTGCAAAATGAGCTGACCAAACTGGCAAGCAACTATGGGGGCAGTACGGTGATCTCCCTGGAGGTCCCCAGCGAAGCTGGCCAGAAAAAATGGGCGGCTGAGCCATTGCCGCTGGGGTATATTGCCCCCGATCTGGCAGATGGCTATATCAAACCCAAAGCTGGCGTTGCTCCTAAGTTTTTACGCCTGGTAGACCAGACAGCGGTGGCGCTTAAAGACTTTGTTACAGGCTCCAACGAGAGTGGTTTCCACGTGGTGGGGGCCAACTGGGGTGATCAGTTCGAGCTACCTGAGCAGGTTGTCGATGTGCGTAAGGCCATCGCCGGCGATCGGGCGGTTCACGATCCGAGCCAGACCATTCAAACGGCGCGGGGCATTGAGATTGGTCATATCTTTCAGCTGGGCACAAAGTATTCTGCGGCACTGGGGGCGACCTTCACCACTGAACAAGGCAAGGAAAATCTTTTGTTTATGGGCTGTTATGGGGTGGGGGTGTCTCGCCTGGCCCAGGCGGCGGTGGAGCAGTCCTATGACAAAGATGGGATTGTGTGGCCGGTTGCGATCGCGCCCTACCACGCCATTGTGATCATCCCCAATATCAACGACAGTGCCCAGGTCGAAGCTGCTGAAAAGCTCTACGCCGACCTCAACGCCGCCGGCGTAGAAACCCTGCTGGACGATCGCAAAGAGCGGGCTGGGGTAAAATTTAAGGATGCTGACCTGGTGGGCATTCCCTTTCGGATTGTGACCGGGCGGTCGCTTAAAGACGGTCAGGTTGAAGTTGTGAAACGAGCTACCCACGAGTCAGAAGATATGCCCATTGAGGCAGTGGTTGAGACAGTGCAAGGCTGGGTTAGCGCTGAGCTGGGGTAGGTTTCCACATCTTGAAATTTACATTCTCATTCACGAGCGCGATCGAGAACTCGCTAGCGCCTTTAACAACCCCCGCAGATCCCAGGCACTCAATCAGCTCTGCACAATATATGAGCTGGGCCTATTGGAGGAGGAAGAAGTGGATGTTTTCTCAGACGAGACCCAGAAAACCCTCAGTTTTCTCTCTAAGCCGTAATGTATGGCTGCAAACCAGACTAAAATCTCACCCTTAAAGTTTTACCCAAAAGCCACCTGGCAAGCGTATCAGGCATTTAAGCGGCTTCAGGGCTATCTTTGACTAACCTCAATGAGTCAGCCAGCTTGCGCTCTCGCATGAACAAAAATAGCGGAAAGCCAAAGCCAAAGGAGATCAAAAACATCGCAGCAATGTAAAGCCCCCAGAGCCGCATTTTTAACCGTCGCCCTTCGGCCACAATGAGCAGAATAGCGCAGACTGCCCCTACGGTGACGTCTACCCCAATAAAGCTAGAGGCTGGATTAGCGTACACTTGGTCAATAAAGGTGACGATGTCGAAATTGAGAAAATTAGTCAGGGTCATTTCCCCTTTGGTCGCAATTACGAACTGCACCAAATAATAGTTCGTCCAAATGAAGCCGAGCACCGTTAGGGTCGCGTAAATGACCTGTCGAATGCGGTTCCAGAGCATGATTTCCCTTTGAAAACTCAATGCTTTTATTGTCTGGCTTTATCAAGATTATCGCCACCCTACGAGTCGAACATGTACAGTCCGAGAACCAAAAACGTCAATATGATGTCTCTTTTTATTAAAGAAACAAGAACTCTCATACAGATGATTTAACCTGAAGTTGAAGGAGACTAGGCACACGCGAGAGGTAAAAAAGGAGATTCAGAGCAGCCTAAAACTGAATAACCTAAAACGAGTCATCTCAAACTGTCGCTTGAGCGATTTATGCCCACGATTCTACGAAAGTCCTACAGAGACCCTTCAAGAGTTAGGTTTTTCACTTCGTAACCTTCATAGAACCTGAGGCGGTAATCCTACACGAGGCTCACTATCGAGGCTCACTATCGAGGCTCACTATCGAGGCTCACTATCGAGGCTCACTATCGAGGATAAAGACATTTATAGAGTCATTCAGCCTCGCCAAGAAACTAAAGCTGAGAAAAGCTAACGATCAAATTTGGAGATGCTAATTATGTCTAAGAAAAACGTGTTGAGCTTTCTATTTAAGGCGGCTAAAGACGAGCAGCTAAAGACAAAATTGCAAACCACCTCAACTCAGGATGAGGTGGTCACGGTGGGTAATCGAGCAGGCTACGACTTTTCGTCTGAGCATGTAGACGAGGCGCTAGCAGAGTTAAAGCAGAAACCTGGATTTTTTGGGGCACTGGCAGAAGCGGCCATCGAGTTATTTAGCCCTGCCCGTGATGACTATCCCAAAACAGGCGTACAGCCATTCAGCGGAGATCCTAACCCATAAGGCATATTAAAACAGCCAGGAGAGGTCAAGAAGCTCGCTGTTAGCCTTTTGCGGCTGATAAGTCGGGACTTGCAGCAGAGGGGTCAGCCACGGCTTGTGCATGGACGACCAGAACTGAGCAGGGGGCATGGTGCATCACGTAGTTGCTCACGCTGCCCAATAGGGCTTCGGTTAACCCCTTACGTCCGTGACTGCCCACGATCACCAAGTCTGCTTGCCAGGTTTTTGCCAAATTACAAATAGCCCGCCCCGGATTGCCGGGTACCTGAGTAAATTCGGTGCTAATGCCGGTCGCAGTAGCCTGGTCGGTAAAGCTGTGGAGAATCTCTAAGCCTTTGGCTTCATAGTCACGGTAACGGGCCTGATAAACCTCGCGAGCACTGTCGTCAACCCCCATAGAGTAGTAGCTTAGCCCAGAATAGGGCGGCATTGTCAGACTGCTATCGTATTCTGGTGTCAAAACACTTAGCAGCATGAGATCTGCGTCTGTCGCTTGAGCCAGGGTGAGCGCTTTGTTAAATAGAGCGGCACAGGCTGTCTGAGTATCCAGGGCAATAAGAATTTTATTGAACATAGCAATCTTCCTATTGATTGGGGTGAAGGTTAATCGAGGTGAATGTTGATACCTGGATTCGCCATGTGGGGTTTGCACCATCAGAATTTATCCTAGGCAACAACCTTCAGAAGCCTACTGAGAGGCTTCTAAATAGAGTTATGCATGAATATTTTGAGGAACTTATGAGGATGATTAGTAAAACGACACCTGACAGGCCGACAGGCCAGCCAGCTCTGGTTCAGAGTCATTGCGCCAAAGACTGTCTGCCAGGTCGAGACAGGGGCCCACTTCTTCGGGTTGCGTCAGCCCACGACAGGCCTGGATTGACGCAATCTCTTCGGGGCTATCATCACGGGTAGAGGATTCTGCACGACGTAGGCAGGTAGCGTAGGCACCTTCATCAAAGAGCTCAGGGTTTCTTTCAAAGCGTAAAGGTCGATAAGACTGACAGGCTTCTAGCCCGGCCACTTCTGACGCTGAACCATTTCGCCACAGGCTGTCAACCAGGTCGATACAGTCAGCGACCTCATTCGGTTGGGCTGTGCCCTGACAGGCCCGAATCGCAGCCAGCTCACTGTCAGAGCCATCTCGAAAGAGGCCGTCGGCGGCCTCTAAACAATCTTCAAATGGTTCATCTGCGAGGGCGGGGGCACCTATCAAGAGCGTATTAGCTACAGCGATAGAAAAGCATAGACTAAAAGTCGTTAGAATTTTCATGGTTTTAACCTGAGGGCAACTCACAGAATTTAAATCAAACCTTGAACCCCATCCAGTTTGAAGATTGAAGTTTTCCTACCGGGCAAACGACACGTTTGAATGTGACCAAGGTTTAGAAAAAACAGGTGCTAGCATAAGCGGTACAACAGATGTTGAGTATCGAAATAATAGGCGTAACTCTATACGAGTTGCATCCCCCAATCGGCCATTTCTTGGGTGGTTCAACGATAATTCGGTTTAGTTCTCCAAAAACTGACCGATTGGCTGACCGATCGGAGGGTATGGGTCAGCTTGATGACAGGCCAGAATAGGGCTGAAATTATAGGGAGAATACGATGGTATTTTCAAACACCTGGCGGTCAAGAACTGCCTTAATGATTAGTACCGTGATCACCTCAGCCCTTCCTCTATCTACGCTCGGTCTATCTGCCGCAGTGGCTGAGCCCGCATCAGCTGCACTAGAGACGGTTGATACAGGCACTTTTTTAGCCAGAGTCATTGATGCTGAGACTCGAATTCCAGTAACTGTGATAGATACTGAAAAAATCATTGTTGCCCCCGGTGAGTCTGAGGACGTCACGCTGACGGTAACAGAGCATATCCGCACAGAAGATGATAGGGTTTTAATCCCCCGTGGTAGCGAGATCGAGGGAAGGTTGGAGCCCGTCGAGAGGGGGGTCCAGTTTGTGGCCCGAGAGGTTGTGATTGCCACCACCAACGAGCGGCTGCCGATCTTCGCATCGTCCCAGGTCATTTCGCAAACAGAAACAATTTCTCAAAAGTCCGATCCTGATTTACTGGAGGGGGCCGCGATTGGTGCCGCTGCCGGTGCTTTAATCGGCGAAGTCTTTGGCAGCATTGATGTTCTAGAAGTACTCGGGGGGGCAGGCGCTGGACTGATCGCAAGCCTGCTGTTACGCGGTAATGAAGAGGTTGAGGTGTTTGTGATTGAGCCAGAAAACGATTTAACCCTGACCCTCGAAGAAGATTTTATCCGCTAACGTGGGGTGCTCAATCTTACCGTGTGCGAGATAGCTGGGCCACAATCGCTTTGCCAATTTCTAAAGATGAGGTGGCTGCTGGCGAGGGGGCATTAAACACGTGGATAGACTGCTGGTCTTCGACAATGAGGAAATCATCTACCAGGTGGCCATCCTTTTTTAGCGCCTGCGCCCGAACCCCGGCGGGCGTAGGGATCAGATCATCGGCCTGCACTTCAGGGATCAGTCGCTGTAGGCTGCGTACAAAGGCGGCTTTACTATAGGAGCGGATGATTTCTTGGATGCCTGCACTGCCGTGCTGAGCGGCCAACTTCCAGAGACCGGGATAGGTGACGATCTCGGTAAAGTCGCGCAGGTCAAAGTCAGTTTTCTGATAGCCTTCTCGCTTAAAGCTGAGGACAGCATTCGGCCCGGCATGGACGCTGCCGTCGATCATGCGGGTAAAGTGAACGCCTAAAAAAGGAAAGTTGGGATCGGGGACTGGGTAGATCAGGGTCTTGACCAGATGGCGTTTTGCGGGCTTGAGTTCGTAGTACTCACCGCGAAAGGGAATGATTTTGGCGGGGGGCGTGATTTGAGTGAGTTGGGCGATGCGATCGCAATACAGCCCCGCACAGTTAACCATAAATCGGGCCTCAAAGCTCCCCTGATGGGTTACTATCACCTGGCTATCATCAGCCTTAATAATCTTTTCAACCCGAGTATTCAGTCGCAGCTCTGCTCCCTGCGCTGCTATCAGCTCAACATATTTTCGGCAAACCTGTTGATAATCTACAATGCCGGTCGCATAAACTCGGAGCCCAGCCAGACAGCTGACGTGGGGCTCAATCTCTCGTACTTCCTCACTGCTGAGCTGCTTCACTTTGATCTGGTTTTCTAGACCCCGCTGATAGAGCTTTTTTAGCTGGGGCAGTTCTTCCGGTTCGGGTGCGACAATCACTTTGCCACAGACATCATGGGCGATGCCATGGGCCTGGCAAAACTCCACCATTGAGCGGCTCCCGTCTCGACAAAACTTAGCTTTGAAGCTACCCGGCCTGTAATAAATGCCCGAATGGATGACGCCGCTGTTGCGGCCCGTTTGGTGGTAGGCCCAATCGCTTTCTTTCTCAAGGATTAAAATCTTGGCGTCTGGATATTGTTGACCTAGATGTATCGCTGTTGACAAACCCAGGATGCCACCGCCAATGATTGCAAAGTCGTACATGGATTGGGGATAGGTAAAGTAGGTCAGGCGTCATACACAGTGCCCGCCCCTGGGTACTGCGTGGAGAGGCCGAGCGCGTGGCAGCACATAATCCCTTAAAATTATCCGCGATGCCCCAAATAGGAGCCCTCAACGTGAAAACTTTTCAGCAGCTGGCAGCGCTATACAAGCATACCCTGCTCGATAATGTGATTCCCTTTTGGGAAAAGCATTCCATTGATAATGAGCAGGGGGGCTACTTCACCTGTTTAGGGCGCGATGGCAAGGTTTACGACACTGACAAATTTATCTGGCTGCAAAACCGTCAGGTTTGGACGTTTGCCATGCTCTACAATCAGCTTGAGAAGCGAGACACTTGGCTAAACATAGCCGCCAAGGGCGCTAAGTTTCTCGCTGAGCATGGCAGAGACGCCGAGGGCAGCTGGTATTTTTCCTTAACCCGTGACGGTCGCCCCCTGGTGCAACCCTACAATGTTTTTTCAGACTGCTTTGCTGCCATGGCATTTAGTCAGTATGCCCTGGCCTCTGGCGAAGACTGGGCTAAAGCGGTAGCGCTGCAAGCGTATAGTAACGTGCTGCGCCGTCAGGATAATCCTAAGGGGCCGTATACCAAAGCTTATCCGGGTACTCGGCCTATGAAAACGCTGGCGCTGCCGATGATTTTGGCCAATTTGTCTCTAGAAATGGACTGGCTGCTTTCGGGCGATCAGCTAGCCGACGTTTTAGAGCTCACGGTCGCAGCAGTCATGGAAAGCTTTTTAGACCCTGAGCGGGGTTTGCTATACGAGAACGTAGCTCTAGATGGAGCCCACGTGAACTGTTTTGAGGGTCGAGTGATCAACCCAGGCCATGGTATTGAAGCGATGTGGTTCATGATGGAGATTGCCCAGCGGCGGGAGAATCCCAATTTGCTCAGCCAGGCCGTTGATACGGTCATTAGCATTCTCGATTTTGGCTGGGATGCTCAATATGGCGGTATTTTTTACTTTCTGGATGCCGATGGGCACCCGCCCCAACAGCTAGAGTGGAGTCAAAAGCTGTGGTGGGTTCATCTAGAAACGCTGGTGGCGCTGGCCATGGGCTATCGCCTGACCCAGAGAGAAGACTGTTGGAATTGGTATCAAAAGGTACATGACTATACCTGGTCACATTTTTCTGACCCTGAGCAGGGCGAATGGTTTGGCTATTTAAACCGCCAGGGTGAAGTATTGTTAAATCTCAAAGGGGGTAAGTGGAAAGGCTGTTTTCATGTGCCTCGAGCGATGTATCTCTGTTGGCAACAGTTTGCTGCACTGGCGTAGCCATCCATTTTTATGAGGCAACTTCCAAAGCTCTATTAGGCAACTTCCAAAGAAACGTATCAATATTCACACGGGTGAGAATTTCTATGCCATCTTTATTGCAGTCTCCCATTGGGTTTCCACCATGTTGATTGCCGTCTTTCTCACCCTCGGATCTTTGCTAGTGCTTGATTTTGCTGACTTTAACTTAGCTAAGGAGTCCGATCGCGAACTGACTGGCCAGCATATCAGCTATCGGAACCCTATAGATTGAGGGCATTCACATCAAAGGTCAGTTTCCATGTTGTCTAGCTCCACTGCTTTAGTAAATCGGGTCAAAAAGTCTGGGAAAGCGCTTTGAATTCTCTCCCAACAGTGGATAAACGGTGTTTCCATCGGGTTAGACATGTAGACTTCGCCCGCTTCCATAATGCATTCCGTAAAGGCTTCTACGGCGCGTTCTTCGGCATGGCGATCGAAGTCTAAAGCGTTGATAACGGCGTCGTTTTGATAAACGGTGACCAAATCTAGGGCGGTTCGATAGTAGGTGGCTTTGATGGTTCTAAAGGTCTCTTTGGTGAGAATGTGGCCGTGAATGGCTAATTTTCGAAAGAGAGCCTTGGTAATATCGACACTCATTTTGGAGAGCCCAGCATCTCGATCTTCTGCGGAAAGAGACTTATGCTTGTGATCGTAGATGTCTAGAATTTCAGTTTGACAGACGCGGTGATGGGCGTGGTTTCGCTGGATTTCGGAGAGGATGCCAATCTCTAAACCCCAGTCGCTGGGAATACGTAAGCCGGGAATGATCAGCGTGCGCAGGGAAAACTCCCCTGAGAGGGCATATCGAAAGCTATCAAGAAAATCGAGATAGTCGGTTGTCCCCAGGGTGAGCTTTAGGGCACGCAGCAGCGGGGTAACCAACAGCCGTGTAACTCGACCTTTTAGCTGATTTTCGCTGACGCGGGCGTAGTAGCCTTTGCAAAACCGATAGTCAAATTGAGGATTGGCTACGGGGTACAGCAGACGGGCCAGCAGGCTGCGATCGTAGGTGGTGATATCGCAGTCGTGCAGCGCGATCGCATCGCTGCGCTGAGACGCCATCATATAGCCAAGACAGTACCAAACGTTGCGGCCTTTGCCGCGAGCCTGGGGGGCCAGCTTTTGAACGGCCAGCTCCTGGTCAAGCGCCTGCAGGCGGGGGCCGTCGTTCCATAGAATGCGGTGGTGCTGGGGCAGCTTTGAAAAGTAGTGGTGGGCATAGCGCCACTGATCGCGGTCAGCGCAGTCTAGCCCGATGACAATTTCAGAGAGGTAGGGGACGGCCTGGAGTTCTTCGACAATGTGTCTGAGCGCATCGG
>JBCBZL010000355.1:0-4734 GCA_039815385.1 Cyanobacteria bacterium P01_A01_bin.114 | reverse complement strand
CGGGGGGAGCCAGATCGAAGATTTTGTTGAGCACCGAGCAGGCACTGGCTAATCGCAGCTGCCGACGATAGCGGCGACTATAGTGCAGCAGCTGCTGCAACGGGTGGCGGGCAGCGCGAGAGGGGTTGGTAGACATGGGATTCCCTGAATGGGTGGGCGAAAGCTAAACCTCTATTGTGACCTATCCGAAGTCCCCCAACCAAGCACAGAGCCGATAGGATTTCATCGTTTTTGTCGATTGTGCGCCATCGTTGTCTCCATTGCTGACGTTGCTAAACTAGACGTATGCTGCCTGGTAGGTTGCCCCTAATTTCTCTATGGTTCAAAGCGTTTCTCAAACCACTACATTTGAAGAATTTGTCGCTGAGTATGGCGACGATGCTCGCTATGAGCTGATTGATGGGGAACTCATTGATATGGAACCGACTGGCCCGCATGAACAAGTAGCGGGCTTCATCAACTTAAAGCTAAATTTAGAAATCGGTCAGGGTCAGCAGCCCTTTTTTATTCCCATGCGCTGTCTGATCAAGCCGCTAGGGCCAATATCTGCTTATCGGCCAGATGTCGTTGTGCTAGATCGACCTGCCCTAGAGGCAGAGCCTTTATGGAAACGAGAACCGATTATCACGTTAGGGGCCTCCATCAGGCTGGTAGCAGAAGTTGTCAGCACTAACTGGCAAAATGACTACGCCAGAAAGATGGATGACTATCAATCGATGGGGATTCCAGAATATTGGATTTGCGACTATTTAGGTATCGGGGGCACCTTTTTTATCGGCTCACCCAAGCAGCCCGTGATCACAGTGTGTACGTTAGAAAACGGTCGCTATCGTCTCAACCAGTTTCGGGGTGAAGAGTCTATTGTTTCGCCTGGCTTCCCTAACCTCACGCTCAAAGCTAACGAAATCATCACTGCTGGCAATTGATAGGGTCGTCTAGCCCCCTCGGCCAGCCGCTGCTGGAGTCTTTCAGCAACGCGATCAATCAGCCGCTGAGCCGAACAGATACCCATGTCCAATCCCGTAGGTGGCGGCATGGGTCTATAGCCAGGCCAATGCCTCCGCCAGCAGCCTTTGACGAATGGCTTCGTTTTCGGACTGCTGACGTGTCAGTTTGGCGTCAAGTAAAGCGGTAGAAAAGGGCACTGGCGTTGGGGTTGCTCAATTCAGGGGCTGATTGCCTTTTGGTGCCTATTGTATTGCCTTTTCAAGGGTTCTGATGATGGCCCGATCCGCCGTGAGTGGCATCTCACGACCAACGGCGGCGGCAATGGGTCGCAGAGACTCGACCAAATCCACCATAGTTTCTAGGGAGAGCGCCTGGGCAGCATCAGAGACAGACTCGTCAGGGACGGGGTGGCATTCGATGATTAGACCGTCGGCACCAGCTGCGATCGCAGCCCTCGCCAGACCTGGCACCAAATCTCGTCGCCCCGCCGCGTGACTCGGATCCACAATCACTGGCAGGTGAGTAATCTGTTTGAGCGCCACCACCGCCCCCAAATCCAGCACGTTGCGAGTGTAGCTATCGAAACTACGAATCCCCCGCTCGCAGAGAATTACGTTGGGGTTACCGTGGCTGACCACGTACTCCGCCGCCATCACAAACTCCTCAAGGGTGGCCGCTAGCCCTCGCTTCAGCAAAATCGGCTTTTGCACCTCGCCCAGCGCTTTGAGCAGATCAAAATTTTGCATATTGCGGCTACCCACCTGTAGCACATCCACCTGCTTCGCCAGGGTCTCAATCTGGTGGATCGCCATCACCTCGCTGACCACTGGCATCCCGTAGCGCTGTCTTACCCCTGCCAAAATTTCCAGCCCCATCTCGCCCAACCCCTGGAACTTGTAAGGCGACGTGCGCGGCTTGTAAACACCGCCGCGAATCCCCTGGACGGGCGTATCAAGCAGCGCCTGAGCCACGCTATCCATTTGAGCCATACTCTCAACTGAGCAGGGGCCACCCACAATGAACAGTGCCTTGCCACCTACCGTAACAGTGTCAGTAATCGCAATCTCAGTACCGTGGTCAGCGTGAGCTTTGACCGTCAATTTGGCATCTTGCATGGTTTGAAATCCTTATAGATTGAGGAAATGAGTAGATCAGATTGGAAAAAGCAGATAGTCCTGGTTGGGGGATAACTGAAATCAATAAAAAAGCCCGAAGCCAGCGGCTCCGGGCTTTGAATCGTTGCACAGCAAACGATCACCCAGAGCCAGTCGGGGTAAACCAGTAGAAGCAGAAAAAGGGAAGCGAGTTGTGCATGATGGTGGGGGTTAATGGGTAGACACGCGATATATCGCGTTTGTACAGGGAATCGTGGGTAATGGGTGATGGGTAATGGGTTTGAGGCGATAGAGAAATAAATCGTAGGATGAGCTAAGCCTCCAGCGAAGTTAAAGATCAACCAACCTCATCCCTGTTTGCAAGCCCATCAATGCCGACCCATTCATAAACAAACCCCACAAAAAACAAAAACCGCAGAGCGTTCACTCTGCGGTTCACCAGAAGCCCATGAATTAACAGGACTCACCTCTGGTGAACCAAGCTAAACCAAAAATAAAACGGGCGTGTGAAATGTCGCATAGGTTGACATCTAAATTTCTTCCTTTGACGGTAGCAATCTTAACCAAAAGCGTCAACTACCCGATTGGGTAAGGCCCGATCAATCACCCTCATATCACTGCAATACATTCAATTTCAACCAGCACATCCTTGGGCAAACGAGCCACCTCAACACAGGCGCGAGCCGGGGCCATCTCATCACCAAAGTGCTTAGCGTAGATCGCATTCATCGCCGCAAAATCAGCCATATCTTTCAGAAAGACAGACGTTTTGACCACATCAGCCAAGGTGGCCCCCGCCTCAGTCAAAATCGCCGTCAGGTTCTTTAAACTCTGCTCTGTCTGAGCAGCGACATCCCCATCACCCACGATTGACCCAGTAGCCGGGTCTAACGGAATTTGCCCCGCGACAAAGACCATTTGACCAGAGGCTGCAATAGCCTGGTTGTAGGGACCCACGGGGGCGGGGGCTTGATCGGTTTTGATGATTTTGCGAGACATAGGAAGAAGGGGCGAAAGGCGAAAGGGGCAGGGCGAAAGGGGTGAGATCGAGAGTTCGATAATAACAACGGAGCTGATTATGCCTTATTTTGCCAGCCCTGTTCAATTTACCCTTCCCCCTTCGCCTTTCGCCTTTCCCCCTATAGCCCAAGGGGCATGGCTTCGCTAACGCCTTTCCCCCTTCGCCTTTCCCCCTTCGCCTTTCGCCTTTCGCCTTTCGCCCTTCGCCTCTTACCTCACCCTCGGCCTAATCCCATAGTGCCGATATCGCCAGTAGTCTTGCAAAATCTGATCGTGATCAAAACAGAGATTAGTTGGCACCTCCCAGGGTTGAAACACCTGCAAATTCTGGGCATCATCTCCAGCAGTGGGTTCGCCCTGAGCCGTCGCAATAAAAACGATACTCAGAGTGTGTTTGCGCTGATCTCGGGCAGGATCTGAATAAACATAGAACTGTTCGACGAGGGAAACCTCCAGGCTGGTTTCCTCCTGGGCTTCACGCACCGCTGCCGTCTCGACCGATTCGCCATAATCGACAAAGCCGCCCGGTAGCGCCCAGCCCAAGGGTGGATTAAGACGTTCGATTAAAACGATGGGGCGATGGGGGCGATCGGTCAGCTCGATAATCAAATCGACAGTGGGGGCAGGGTTTCGATAGTCCATAGTGGGAGAGTACGGCGGCTAAAGCTGTAGCAATCCTAGAGGATTTGTGCCCCAACCTGCCCCAACCTGACCCTGAACTAATAGACAAAATTTATAGGCCAGAAAAAGATATCCAGGGAAAGACACCGTTTCTAATCAGCCGTGATAGAGTCGTCGAAGACTTCGCGCGATCACAGGATAGTTCATGAGTTTTCCACGCTCTAGCGGCATTTTGCTTCACCCCACCTCTCTACCCGGACGCTTTGGCATTGGGGACCTCGGAGAACAAGCCTACCGATTTGTTGACTTTCTGACAGAGACCAAGCAGCAGCTTTGGCAAATCTTGCCCCTGGGGCCAACGGGCTACGGCAACTCACCCTACCTGTGCTATTCGTCACTCGCGGGCAACCCGCTTTTAATCAATTTAGATAGACTCCATGACCAGGGTCTGCTCACCGAAGAAGAGCTGGCCGAGGTGCCCCTATTTCCTACCGACCATGTGGACTATAGCTGGGTCTATTACTACAAGCTCGATATGTTGCGAAAAGCGGCCCAGCGCTTCAAAGAAAATACTAATGAAGAGCTGCTTAACGAATTTGCCGAATTTTGCCAGAACCATGGAGCCTGGCTAGATGACTATGCCCTGTTTATGGCCATCAAAGACGCTAAAGGCAACGCCAGTTGGACCCAGTGGGAGTCAGATATTGCCAGACGAGAGCCCGCAGCCCTAGAGCGATGGCGAGTTGAAGTCTCGCCGTCGATTTTTTGGCACAAGTTCATGCAGTTTGAGTTTGGCCGCCAGTGGTTTGCGCTCAAAGCCTATGCTAACCAAAACGGCATTAGCATCGTAGGCGATATGCCAATCTACGTTGCCCATGACAGCGCAGATGTTTGGGCCTTTCCTGAGAACTTTATGATCGACCCAGAGTCGTTAAACCCATCGCTGATGGCTGGTGTGCCCCCCGACTATTTCAGTGAAACGGGCCAGCTCTGGGGTAACCCTACCTATAACTGGGAAACCTTTCAAGAT
>JBCBZL010000373.1:0-4257 GCA_039815385.1 Cyanobacteria bacterium P01_A01_bin.114 | reverse complement strand
GATGCTCATAATCCAGATGCCCTGGCCCAGCATTCCGGTAGACAAGCTCAGGGGCGGATAGGACGTCCATCCGGCCTGGGGGGGCTCAAAAAAGAAGCTAGCGACCAGCATGATGCCAGAAGGCGGAATCAGCCAAAATGCGATCGCATTCACCCGAGGAAAGGCCATATCCTTGGCCCCAATCATCAGCGGGATCAGATAGTTGGCTAAGCCCGCCCCCGCTGGCACAATCCACAGAAACAGCATGATCGTGCCGTGGAGTGTCAGGATACCGTTGTAAGTCTCAGGGGTGACGAAATCAGGGTTTGGGGTGGCTAGCTCAGTGCGCATGACCGTCGCTAGCGCGCCGCCAATCAGGTAAAACACAAAAGAGGTAACTAAATACTGAATGCCAATCACCTTATGATCTGTGCAAAAGGTGAAATAGTCGGTCCACTTACGCTCGTTACCTAACAGTGGCTGAGCGGGAGACGGTTCGGGCGCTTTTACTAATTCTGCTTGTGCCATGCGAATTCTAAGACAGTGTGGAAATCAAGAGTGTGGAAATCAAAGGTATGGAATTTAAGCGCAGGGAAAAAGCAAATTGCTGAAAAGGCAAATTGCTATGCAGGATTGAATGCAATATCAGATGTCAGATCAGCCGGAGAATGATGGGAGTGCGGCAGCTGAGCGGCCTCCATTTCGAGATGCATGGGGTCTACGAAGTGCGCCAAATACTCAGCATCAGTTTCATCTGTCGGCTGGGCGGCGGCTACGGCTGATCGCTCGGTGGGGCCCTGAGCAAGCCGACTTTGTAGCCATTCGTCATAGCCCTCAGGAGAATGCACAATCAGCTGGGTGCGCATGCCCCCGTGGTAGGCCCCACACAGCTCTGCACAGACCACCGGATAAGTGCCTTCGCGCGTGGCCCTGAAGACGAGAGAGGTCTGCTCCCCTGGGATCATGTCTTGCTTGATGCGAAACTCGGGCAGCCAAAAAGCGTGAATCACGTCCTGCGCATTCAGATTGAGCTTAACCAGCTTGTCTACGGGAATATGAACCGCACCGTCTACGATGCCAGTTTCTGGGTAGGTCATTACAAACGCATACTGCATTGCCAGGACATCAATCGTGACATCCGGAGACGCCATTTCGTCTGAAGGGGGGTTACCCAAGCCAGAAGCCGCTAACATCGGGTAGCTAGATACCTGATCGCCCGTGCTAGCGTAGGCAAGCTGGACGGGGTTCTCACTGTGATGATGCTCCATCAGGTTGAGGCCACCCATGCGGGTGTAGATGTCAAAGCTGTAAATAGAAAGCCCCAAAACAATGATGGCAGGCAGCGCCGTCCAAAGAATTTCTAACGGAATATTCCCTTCGATATGGGGGCCATCTCCGGTGTCTCCCTTGCGGCGGCGAAAGCGGATGACTGCCACAACTAATGCGCCTTCTACCAGCAAAAACAAGCCGGTTCCGATGGTCATCATTAGGTTGAATAAGCTATCTACCTCTTCTGCCTCTGCGGAAGCGGCAACCGGCATCAAACCGTGATTTTGGCCATACCAAAGACTTGCCAGGGTGATACCAATCCCCAGCATCATGGTGATAATAGAACTCGGAATCTTCACGGCTAAATAAACCTCGCAGAGCTTGCCTTACAACCGAGCGGGCTTTACACACTCGATGACATCAGGCGAATAACAATTTTTCCTTTCCCAACTTAACGCCATTACTGGCAGCTGGGTGTAGTTTCCGTCCCATATTTTCGTCTTTAAGGATTTTCTTTAGGATCGTATTCCCAAGATTTGATTTCCACAGGCCACGACCCTCGCAACATTTCGCAACATTTCGCAATAAATTGCTTAAAGGTATGCCCCGTAGGCAAAGGAGCTGCCTTCTGTTAATCAATCCAGCAGAGAGATTGCGAAAAAACTCTAAACATATTTCGGGCCTCCAGAAAAAAATTCTTACAGTGGAGGCTCAAAGACAGTGAACTCAAAAAACCATAGGGAACCTTTTAGAGAATCTCCAACGGCATGATCAATTCCATACTGCGTTCTAACCTTGACCCGTCAGATGGTGAAAAGTCAGATGGTGAAAAGTCAGATGGTGAAAAGAAAGCGCTCGACCCTGAACTCATTATCCGTCGATGGGTTTGGAAGATGGCAGTCGCCACCCTGGCGCTGATGGCGGTGGGCAGCGCGACCCGAGTGATGAATGCCGGTTTAGCCTGCCCCGACTGGCCCCTTTGCTATGGTCAACTGGTGCCGACCCAGCAGATGAATTTGCAAGTATTTCTAGAGTGGTTTCATCGGCTGGATGCCTCTTTGATCGGGCTGATGGCAATTGGCCTGGTAGGGCTGAGTGTTTGGCTTCGCCGGACACTTCCTAACTGGCTGCCTTGGGCCTCGGCTGGCGCACTTTTGCTCATTGTCTTTCAGGGCGTTTTGGGCGGTCTTACGGTGACTCAGCTGCTGCGCTTTGACATTGTCACAGCCCACTTGGGGACGGCGTTGCTCTTCTTCATGACGCTGCTGATCATCGGCACTTCGCTGATGCCCTATCGGCCTACAGGCAATGCGGGTCGCTTGCCCTGGCTAGGTGGGACAGCGGCTCTACTGATTTATGGTCAGAGCCTCTTAGGCGGCATTGTCGGATCGCGCTGGGCAGCGCATCAGTGTTTTGGCCTCAACGAGCTGTGCAACGTAATGAACTATCACATTGTTGGGGTGGTGCCGCCGACGCTAGCCGTTTTGATATTGGTGGTCAGTGTTTGGCGAACCCCCGCTTTAAACGGGCAGATGAGAAAACTGGCTAATGTCGCTGGGCTGTTACTCGTGCTACAAATCGCATTGGGGGTAGCCACCTTTCGGCTACATCTGCAAGTCGAGCTGCTGACCGTCTGCCATCAAACTGTGGGGGCTGCTTTACTGGGTACTTTGGTGTGTTTCGCCGTACTGGCGCTGCGCGATCGCAACGCTCTACCTGTGGAGCATCGCTACGCCGCTCAGGCAATACAAGAAGCCCGTTAAGCAACGCCATAGCAGTATGCGATCCCCCCATTACCCACTACCCATTACCCACTACCCATCACCCACCATCCATCACCCACCATTCAATCTCTTCATCAAAATATCTATCCATCCCAACCAGGACCGCTACACATGCAACCTTCCACCACATGGGCTAAAACCCAACCGCACCACGAGAACTTTGGCCAAGTCTGTCGCAGCTATTGGCAGCTCACCAAGCCCAGAATTATTCCCCTTTTACTGATTGAGACAGCGGCCAGTATGTGGGTCGCTGCCCAAGGCCAGCTATCCCCCTGGCTAGTCGTGGTGACACTGCTCGGAGGCTGGCTAGCAGCCGCCTCAGCCCAGGTGATCAACTGCGTTTACGATCGCGATATCGACTATGACATGGAGCGTACCCGCCATCGTCCCCTACCGTCGGGGCGCATTTTAGTTCGAGACGCCCTGATTTTTGCGGCGGTACTTGCGGTCGCGTCTTTTAGCGTGCTTGCTGGCTTTGCAAACCTGCTAGCAGCTGGTCTGGCCATGACCGGGATCGCAGTCTATGTGGGTGTTTACACCCACTGGCTGAAGCGCTCTTCTCCTCAAAATATTGTCATTGGCGGGGCTGCTGGCGCGATCCCACCGATGGTGGGCTGGGCCGCCGTAACCGGGGAGCTGGGCTGGGCCGCCTGGATTTTCTTTGCCATTGTATTTGTCTGGACCCCGCCCCATTTTTGGGCACTGGCGCTGCTGATCCAAGATGACTATGCCAAGGTGAATGTGCCGATGTTGCCCGTGGTGGTCGGTGATGAGGAGACGGCGAATCAAATCTGGCTGTATACGCTGTTGCTGGTACCGCTAACGCTGCTGATGGTATGCCCACCTGAGGCCTGTAGCTGGCTCTATGCTGTTGTGGCGCTAGGGCTGGGTGGGATTTTTCTAAAAAAAGCCTATGCGCTGAAGCAGTGCCCGTGCGATCGCGACCTAGCCCGCAGCACCTTCAAATACTCCATCTTCTACATGATGCTGCTCTCAGCAGGCATGGTTGTAGACAGCCTGCCAGTTACCCGACACGCCCTGCAAGCGTTAGCCAGCCAGGTGGATGCACTTTTGACCATGATTGCTTAGGGATAAAGCCGTTTTGAGTTTTAAGTGAATCTGTCAACTTAAAACTCAAAAATCAAAATTTAGAACTTATCTTGGGGGGGGGGGGGGGGGGGGGGGGGGGGGGGGGGGGGGGGGGGGGGGGGGGGGGGGGGGGGGG
>JBCBZL010000032.1:0-24273 GCA_039815385.1 Cyanobacteria bacterium P01_A01_bin.114 | reverse complement strand
CCGCAATTGTTGGAGGAAACTTTCCGTCCTACGACTTATACTGCTGATGAAATTTTTGTTGCCAGTGATTTAAATATTTACTATAGTACGCAAAATCATCTTTGGTATAAACGTCCAGATTGGTTTGCTGTAGTCGGTACTTCTAGGTTTTATCGACAAAGAGATTTGCGCTTAAGCTACGTAATTTGGCAAGAGGGGATAAATCCTTTTGTTGCAGTTGAATTACTTTCCCCAAGAACTGAGAAAGAAGATTTGGGTCAGGCGGCACAGGCAACCGCCGCCGACCAGCCCCCTCGCAAATGGCAGGTCTACGAGCAAATTTTGCGGGTGCCTTACTATGTCGTGTTTGATCGCTACTGTGACCAGCTACAGGTGTTTCACCTCGTCAGTGGCCACTACGAAGCGCTGGATTTAGCCGACAATCGCCTCTGGATTCCTGAACTGAAGATTGGCCTGGGGGCGTGGCAGGGCACTTATCAGGGCATTGAGCGCCTGTGGCTGCGATGGTTTGAGGCGGGCGATCGGTGGATACCCACCCCAGAGGAGCAGACCACCGCCGCCGATTAGGCTTTACAGCAAGAACGGCAGCGGGCTAGGCGATTGGCTGAGAAGTTGCGATCATTAGGGATCGATCCAGACGAGGTTTAAGATTAAAAAGGGCAATAATGACAACATACTCTCAAGAATTACCTTTAATTCAGATATTTTGTCAGGCAAACCGATGATTCGCGGTCTAAGAATTTCGGTGGCGATGATTTTAGAGCTACTGGCAAAAGGGGCAAGTAATCAGGAAATTTTAGAAGATTATCCCGATCTAGAAATGGCGGATATCTATGCAGCTTTGCTCTATGCTTATCATCTTGTAGAGAATGAAGAGGTGCTAGAGCGGGTAGCTTCCTAGGCATGAAATTTTTGCTTGATGTGAATGCCAGCGGCCCGCGCCCGTTAAATAGTCACTGCCGAACATTCGCCATTACCGAACAGCCGCTTTGGACAATTCCCGCCCCGCCCACCTCGATTTAACTGACGCCGCCCTGGCCAGGTACAGAGCCACGGCTCAGCGACGGCGGGTGGTGAGATCGCAACAGCAATACCAGCGCCAGCAGCAGGGCCAGCAGATTGCTCAGCAAGCCGCTGCCCTATTAAAGCGAGAGTTTGGCGCAACGCGAGTCAGGCTGTTTGGCTCACTGCTCGACAGCAAGCGGGTTCATCCCGCCTCAGACATCGACTTGGCCGTAGACGGTCTCCCCGATCAGCATTATTTAACCGCCGTCGCCCGACTGCTAGACCTGTCTGACTTCTCAGTCGATCTGGTGCAGATGGAGCACACCCGCCCTCGGCTCAAAGCCATTATTGAAAGTCAGGGCATTGACCTATGAGCATGCCAGACGACGTTTACCAGAAATTGATTCAAGATTTTGAAGCACTCGCCGCGATCGCAATCCCCTTTGATCGTCAGTATGAGCTGGTCAAGCGGTCTAAAGCCTTTAATGAACAGTTTGATCTTTCCCCAGACGACTATCAGCAGCTATTTGAGCTTTATCTACAAGATCGACATACCCCCGACTGGCTAGAGCGTACTGTTCAGTTTACAAAAAAGCTAGAACCGATTGCTCAAGCGCTACGCAGTTTGACCTTTTTGGCCGTGCTTTTCAGCGCGATTCAATTTGTCATCAGTTTGCAAGCGCAGCGCACCCAGCTGATTGCAGAGAAATGGGAAACTGTCGCCTCTGACCTCAAAATCGGCGGTGCCAAACGCGAAGCCATCGAATATTTGCACGATCGAGGTGAAATTCTCTCTAATCTGGAAGCCATCGACACCCAGCTAAGCGGCTTGAACCTACCCGGCAGTGCTAGGCTCCAGGAATCCAAGTTTACCGGTGCGAATCTCTATCAGGCCTATTTGGTGGGTGCAAATCTTTACCGCAGTGACTTCGCTAGTGAGGGCGATAACCTCACCAACCTGGACAGCGTAAATTTTCAAGATGCTGACCTGCGCGGGGCCAACTTTCGCGGGGCCAATTTGCAACATGCGTGCTTTGAGGGGGCCAATCTAGAAGCGGCTGATTTTACCGATGCCTATTTGGTAAGCACAGACTTTCGCGGCGCACGGAATCTGGAAGCATCGCAGATTTTGCAGGCAAAAGGCAGCTATGAACGGGGCCTTTATGATCAGGCACTGAGTCAGACGTTGAAGCTGAGTACCAATGATGCAACCCCTTCGGCAGGGTGTCGGGTGGGGGCGCGATCGCACAGCTGGTGGCAGTCCTTTCTAAACCGATAGAAGCAGCTCAGCTCTCGACTCAGCGCCAGTGCTATGATTCACCCCCCTATTAAATGGAGATTCAACTCCCTGTTAAATAGAGAATTATCAAGATAGCTGCCCCTGTTCAATACGGTGGCTCAGCAGGCCCGACATCGCCACACATGCCAACCCGGGGTGAATTCACCAGCTCCATCGGCTCACCGTAATCATCGTGGGGATGGGTTTCTACATGTTCATCGCAAAGCGTACCTTCGGCCTCATCCTCATAAATGCATTCCATACAGAGATGGGTGGCGGGTTTACCGCATTCCATACATGCCACCTCTGGGAGGTTATTCCGAGCCATCAAGGCAATGGGCTTCGTCGTCGTCGGCACCCCTTCTCGAATATCCACTCGCTTAATGACGGTCTCGGATGAGGTGCCAAAATCATAGATATGCGTCAGCGCATCGACCTGAGAAAACACATCGTCGATTTTGCGACTCATGGCAACGGTGTCGGTAAACCGACCCAGACCAAATTCGCTCAGGTGACCGCAGCATTCTAGCCAGATGGCCCGCAGGTAGGTGTCGAGATCCTGTAGCTTCTTGCCACCGCGCATTTCTAAATTGAGCCAGAAATCTGACAGATAAGCATCTTGCACCCGCAGATGGTAAAGGGTTTCGCGACTGGCTTTACGCTGATTCGCTTTCTCAATCGCCGCCTGTCGCGCCTTGCAGGTGGCGAGGTGTTTAGACATGCCGCCTTTAGACAGTTCTTTGCCGCAGTAGGCACAGGCCCCTTTTGATTGTTTGCGTCCTGCCATTGCTCTAGTTAATATCTCTCCAAAGGCTAATCAGTTTCCAGGGTTTCCATCCAGGCCATTTCGTCCTGGCTCAAGGGTGGAACTGGAGGGATTGTATAATCAATTGCTAAATCCAAAGCTGCTTCTGCATAAATCTGAGATAGTAGCGAAAACAGATCTATCACAGGTTCTATATCACCTGGTCTTAGCGGCAATAGAAAAGATGGAATTGGAACTTTTAAGTCAAACGGATAGCGCTCAGCGGCAGGACGTTCATTAGCACGACTCACTAAAATTTGATAATCAGACTGCCGTCCCCCCTTGACCGGCATAGGGTTGCCAATTCTAAGTAGATCAATTTCAACTAAATGAGTTTGGCTAGACAGCAAGCTCTGCCGTTTCTGTAGATATTGATTTCGGCCTTCACCAGTCCGTTTATTTTTAGGGGATAGCAACTCTACAACAGTAACCACTCGATCCGTTTCAACTTCCCGAATTTCTAAATAGCGCTCTGTGACTTCTTCTGTCATAGGCACGCTGACTCGTTCTGGTTTGCTTAAAACGGCAGTCTGCCGAGTTGCTTTAGGGTTGACGCTGGTCGTTTTTTCAAAAACCGATGCATCTGGTATGCCGACTAGAATGGCATCCATGTAGACTCGTTTCTCGACCGCAGCTCGATATTTTGGCGTGATTTGGAGATTCAAAGTTCTCATCAAAGCACCGATTAGCCCATAGTGTACCTCTGGCCACAGGGCCGGGTTCTCAAGATAGGGGTTCATCCCCGGAAAAGCAGGTCTATTAGCCATGCGATCGCAATCAGTTACCTGACTTGATATTACCTGACTTGATTCTATCAACGCGGCACGACTTGAGCCCTACGGTGCCAAGCCAGGTTCTCAAAACTCGCACGTTTGTCTGGGTAGGGAGAAGGCTAATCTAGCTCGGCCCATACATCCGGAAGGTGGGTTGGCAATTGTGTTTAATGCAGTGGGTATCTTGTAATCGTCAGCGCTAGCGCTCTATCAGGGGCGTTTTGCTGAAGAACGTTATGAGACAAACTTCAGCAGGTTTAACAGGTCGGGATCGTCATGTCGATATTAAAACGAAGCATCGCCATTGGCCTATTCGGGTTAGGCGGTTTGTTTGCAGCGGTTTCAGTAGATGCTTTGTTGGATCCCCAAGAGGAGGATCGAGTCCTTTCTGTTTTGGTTGGCTCCGTTATGGCAGCTGTTCCTGCCGCAGGCGGTATTTGGCTATGGCGTTCGGCCAATGCGCCCAGACTCAAAGCGCAAGCGGCTGAGGCCCAGCGATTACAGTCTGTCTTTTACCAACTGGTCGAAGAGAAGCAGGGCAAGTTTACGCTGATCGAGTTTGCCATTGCAGCCCAGCTGCCCGGTGACAAAGCCCGCGCCTTTTTAGATGAACAGTCTAAATCTTTTGGAGCAGATTACGACGTCACCGATAAGGGCGATATTGTTTATCAGTTTTTGCTAGGGTAGTTTATCTACTTTTGCCATCTACTTTCGCCAAAGGGCGTTTTGCCAGCGGGCTTCGTAGCGGTAAAGCAAAATGGCTATCACAGGGGCAACCGCTGATACCAGCAAAAAGAAGGTTGAGATCGCACCTAGCCCGACCTCAAAACTATCCGCCAGTTTTACAAAATCGTTATCGAGAACGCCGCCGATGCCGCCAATGTAGCGGGCGCGAGCGGCGGTATCAAACAGCAACCCCCAGGCAAATCGAAGACTCTCAAACCAGGTAAACCAGCCCAGCATGGCGTAAATCACACGCTCGCCCCCCAGCTTACAAAAATAGCCGCCGATAGCAAAGTAAAGACAGCCGATTAAAGCCAACGTTTCAGCCCCGTGACCCATATAGCTAATCAGGCGAGTATGCCACGGTGAAAAAGCCAGCAGTGCGTAAACAACAGCTATCGTCAGCAGCCAGCTCAGCGCATTGGACGAACGCCGACAGCGATAGATTAGGTAGCCTAGCCCGCCCAAAATCAGCCATGCCAGCAGCCACAAACGCCCCATTGCCAAGGTGATGCCGCCGCCATAGAGCAAATTAACAGAGGGGACTGCGGGGTAGCCAAACAACCAGTAGGTCAGCGCATGACCGATTTCATGCACTAAAATTAGCCATCCATGGAACAGGACTCGCAAGAACCCCAGCGCTGATAGGGGAATCGCTAACACAAAACCGAGCATCAAAACCCCAATTGTTTCATAGGAGAGGGACTGCGAAGGCCGTGATGTCGAACCCCGTGATATTTTAGAAACCGTCTTACGACTCGGCGAAGACCTTAGAGGGGGCCTTACGGCAACTGGCTGAGGTGTCTGTACTGACGACAGAGGCAGGGTTGGCTGAAGGCCAATCACGCCAAACGTTTGAGACCAGACGGGGGCGATCGCGCCTAAAATATAGCCCTCAACCTGAACGAGCTGCCAGGGTAAAGTCAGCTCTGCTAAGGTCT
The DNA here is from genome assembly GCA_039815385.1 of Cyanobacteria bacterium P01_A01_bin.114. Classification (GTDB taxonomy): domain Bacteria; phylum Cyanobacteriota; class Cyanobacteriia; order Phormidesmidales; family Phormidesmidaceae; genus SIO4C1. The sequence continues at coordinate 18,747 of JBCBZL010000032.1, read as the reverse complement.
GCTGAATAGTATCAGTGGCGACTTCAGCATCTGGTAGCCGATCGCCCAGCAAAAAAATCTGTAGGGTTTGCCCCACTGCCCGTGACTGAATCTGAAACGACGGCTGGGAAAACGCTGATAGCAGCAAAGGCGCTATCGCATCCGCATCTCCTCCATTTGCCAGCGCTGCCCAGTCTGGCGGGTGGGGTCGCTCATCTGTCTGCTGCTGCATCGGCTGATACCTCTCGTGCTCTGTTGCCTATAGTGTCTCGGCGCTGTTCTTGAGGTTGCCCAAAATTGAGCCAAGACTGTAATCCTGCTAAGGCGGTGTCCTTCTCTAAAATTACTCCTTGCGCTAAATTTTCTTCCCGATTTGTTCTCTCTCACCTTCTACTTTAGGAAATGCGAAAGGGCACAGAAGGATGACTGAATACCTTGAAACCTGTCGCACCAAACACTTACAACATATGGAGACAGACCATGAAACAATTTGTTCTTTCTAGCTTTGCACTACTGGTAGCGGCAGCAGTCGTCGCCCCTGCGGCAAGCGCCTACGGTGACAAAGTTGACATTGCAAGCAACGATGCGACCGATCTTAACGGCGACGGTGTTATTAGAATTCACGAAGCCCGCATCAATTTTTTGAACACCCATGACAGCTCAAACTAGGGCAAGGCCGTTGCTTGTCCAAGTTAAATGGTTCGTCTAAAGAGTGCATTGAGTACAAACATCATCACTCGCTGACAAATAGCCTGACGGCATTGAGGCCACCGAGGTGGCCTTTTTTTATCTTTAAAGACCTGAAATCCCTTAAATGCAGAGGCTACATCGAAAAACTAAAATCTACCCCCAAAGTATTCTCAGCATTTTTTCAGGTTCCTTTTATTGTTTTTTAAGAAAGCTATCAGTGCGATCTCAGTGTATTTAGTGATGCTTAATACAGACAAAAACGTGGAGCTATCTACCAAAAACAACTTCACGGACATCAGCACATGGAGCAAGGCTGCTTTTTTAGGTAGCTTTGCTTACTCAACAGAGGTTACATTATGAAACGCTTCGTTATTTCCACACTGACCATTTTACTGACGGCTGCAGCTGTTGCCCCCGTTGCCCGTGCCGTCGCAGTTGACGACGCAGCTGATAGAAACGGAGATGGGGTGGTTAGCATCTCAGAGGCCCGTCTTCACTTTCTAGACACCCACGATAGCTCTCAATGATGTTTGAGCAGGTTATGAGAGATTAACGTCAGCACGTGTTGCTAGAGATACACCACGAGAAGATAGTTGTTGTCAAGCGTTGAGAGCGATCCTTTAAAGGCACTCCCCTGGTAAACTGTCTTCCTCAAGAGCCACAAAGGGTCTGGAAACAACCAGACCCTTTTTTATGAAGGTTAGACGGGCAAACGTCATTCACAGTTCTCGAGTTTTTCTCGCTTAAAGTAATAAACCCTCCCGATTTATTCTCCTTCACTGTTTAACTTTGAAAATGTGGAAGGCCAAGGAAAAACATGTCTGACTTACAAGTTTTCTAAACGGTTTTCCTAAGTTCCACAAAGGTCCAGCCTGAAGTTATTTTGAGCTTCTTCGGTGCTCTTCTGGAAAGTCTTCTCAGGAAAATATCAGCCATTTCTTGAAAGTTTTTCAGAACACTATCAGGACGACTTCAGATCAAAGTCACACTATGTTAACTAACACACAAGCCACCAAAGGAGAAACACTCATGAAACGCTTTGTTCTTTCTAGTTTGTCTTTATTGCTCGCAGCAGGTGCAGTTGCCCCTATGGCAAGCGCTCAAGAGATCGATCAAGACTTTAACCTTCAAGACATTAGACTCACCAATTTGGACGCTCGACAAAAAAGCGATGCATCCTTGGCCAACACCTCCCTTCAGGCACGTCGGCTGTACGAAGTTGCTGAGCGCTCCAAAAGCGACGCGTCCTTGGCTGACACCTCTCTGCAAGCGCGTCGGCTGTATGAAGTTGCTGAGCGTTCTAAGAGCGATGCGTCTTTAGCCAACACTTCTCTGCAAGCACGTCGGCTGTACGAAGTTGCTGAACGTAACAAAAGCGATGCGTCCTTGGCTGACACCTCCTTGCACGCCCGTCGGCTGTACGAAGTCGCTGAGCGCTCCAAGAGCGATGCGTCTTTAGCCAACACTTCTCTGCACGCCCGTCGGCTGCACGAGGTTGCTGAACGTAACAAAGCCAATGCCCAGTAGTTCAGACAGATGTTTGAGTAAGATTCAAACCTAATTCATTCCCTTTTCTAAGGCCACTTCGGTGGCCTTTTATTTTGACCAATTTATTTTGGCTCGATTAAAGTGTTGAATGAGGGATGCGATCGCAGCGCCGCCAGATCGCTATCCGTTTTTGCCTGCTCCTTTAATACCCCTGTATCTAAAGCTAGCGCTTTGTCTAACCACGCTATGCCCGGCTCGAGCTTCCCTAGTTGGGCATAGCAGCAGGCCTTGTTGTAAAGCGCATCCGCTCGCCGAGGCGCGATTTTAAGCACCTGATCAGTGGCCTCGAGCGCTTGTGAGTATTGCCCCAAAGCGAACAGCGTGGCACTTTTGCTAAACCAAGCCGCTTCATATTTAGGGTTACTCTGGATAGCTCGATCAAAAGACGTCAGCGCGGCTTCGAGCTGATCCATTTGAGAGAGGGTGACCCCGTGCAAATGCCAGGTATCAGACTGTCCTGATTTCAGCGAGAGGGATTTCTCTAGGACTGCGATCGCATCGTCATATCGGCCTAACCGCGACGCCAGCAGCCATGCTTTGAAGTTGAGCGCCTTAACCCCCTTAGGATTTGCCACCGCCGCTCGATCCAATGATTCTAGCGCCTCTTCATAGCGCCCTAGCTCCACCAAAATCGCCCCACGCCGCTGCCAGGCTTCCCCATCTTGGGGAAGCACCGCTAGCGTTTCATCAGCTTCGCTCAGCAGGGTCTCTAGCTCTGCATCAGAGAGTGTTTCTGAAGACTGAGACGGCGTTGATTTGCGAAACCGGTTGGCAATCACCAAAGCTACAATCAGCACGATCAAGATTAGCTGAGATTGCTGGCGAAATACGCCAAAGCCATGGGTAGCCAGCGTCGGCGAAACGCCTAGGAACTGTGCGATTGCATCCACCACCCCCCAAAACGCCCTATTAAACGACGGAATAAACCAAAACGCCGCAAATAGCGCAATGAACCCATAGCGCCGCATTTTGTTAAACCGAACCCGCAGCATCGGTGGCAGCCAGGGTTCGAGAATGCCGTACCCGTCTAAGCCGGGCATCGGCAGCAGGTTTAATAGTACCGCCGCCACCTCAAGCGTCAGTAAAAATGCCATCGCTTGGAAAAACCAGGTTTGAGGAAACGCGGCTGCTAAGACATTTGCGCCTGAAACTTCGGCCGCAAACTGCCGATAAACCCCAGGCCGCCCTGCTGAGAGACCCAGTGCGATCGCAACCGCACACAAAAAGCTAGCTAAAGGCCCAGCCGCCGACACCGCGCTTTTCCAAAGTCGATTTTTGAGCCGACTTTGATTGATATAAACCGCCGCCCCAGGTAGGGGAATGCCCCCCAAGAGCAAAAACAGCAGCGGCATCATAAAGCTCAGCCCTGGGTTGGTATATTTCAGCGGGTTTAGGGTGAGATAGCCTTTATCTTTGACTGAGGTGTCTCCACCATAGTAGGAAACGACTGCGTGACCAAACTCGTGCAAACAAACCGAAATTACCCACCCTGCAAACACGACCAGCGTAAAGGTCAGCTCTAACACGTTGCCTCGACTCCTGAGGTATAGATACTATGTCTAACTATGTCTACAGTAGCTTGCATGACACCGAGCCTGCCTTTACGCCACTAAGACATCCTGAGTTGGGCCATTCTGAGCTTGGGCGGTCAAATATTCTCTTAGTGAGTTGAACCCTAAATGAGCCAACACTGCATAACAGTGCTTGCAATAGCCGTGATTCCAGACAGATAGCTGCCGATTAAAATCTTCACAGGTACAGAAAATGCCATCTGCCCTGGCTTCTAATTGATAAATAGACTCTCGACCCACGGTGCGAGCCGCAAAATAGTTCGGTCGAATCTTTGTGAGCTCAACCCTCTGGGCTTGTCGCCGTCGCCAGTGGCAAAAATGCTGCTTAAAGGCTCGCTTAGGCCAAAATGTAGGGCGCTGCCCCTTGACGGCCACCCATACGGCGTTCGCAAAGACATCGACCTTCACCCCCCTTTCCCCACTTGTTCTCGTTCGTCGCCTAGAACAGAAAACACAGTCTTGAAAATACAGTCTTGGCAACCTTCACAGTCATGTTGACGAAATCTTTTTCTCCTCTAGCCATTGCGCTGCTGGTCTTACTCGCCAGTTGCGCTAAACAGCCGTATACCGTCGTGTCGGCAGATGCCATTGACGGCACCAATGCACCCCAACTGACAGGGGCAGCCCCGTCTGACTTACATCAGACCGATCGCACAGATAGTCCAGAGTCGGCAGTTGCTACCCTAGAGCAGTATCTTTGCCAGGCAACGCTGCTAGAACCGATCGCAACCCATCCTGAAGAGATTCAAGTTGTGTTTTTGTATCCTCAATCTGAGGAGCGAGCATTCTTGAACGTAGAGCTAATTATTGACGAGCAAACCTCTGAACATCGAGCTACTTTTAGCACCGCTGGTGAAGACAGCTGGTGGACCCTGCCCGCTGTGCGCGGCATTGCGCCGATTGTGATCACCCAGTGGGCAGCCATCAGAACTCCGGCCCACGAGCTTTTTACCCTCGCCTGGTCTGGCGGAACAGACGTTAACGTCAGTTGCGAATCCGTGCTCGATAGCCTGTAGTGAAACCACATCCAGTCTGCAACCTTGAGGATTTTTGACAGAGGATGTTTGGCATCGCTCAGTTTTCTCACCAACCCTTTAAGCAATACTCAGGTAAGCATCAGACCCACCTTGGTAAAAGGCAGCATTCTAAAGATTAAGGCAGCTGAGCCGGTCTTTCTTCTACACAAGTTTTTCTTCACAGGATAGCAACCATCCTCTCCTGTCATGTTTCACAGTCTTGGGGTACCGTCCTCCGGTGGTTTCAGGTTGATAGATAGCGGTGCCCCTTTCCTAATCCCCCAGTTCCGTTCCCAACAAATCACCGGCAGACTTGAGCAGCGAGGTCGTTACGGTCTCCGCATCCTGTGTTAGGTCTACCCGTATCGGCTTTTGCACACCCTGCACCTCTACATAAAAGATGATAGGCGCTTGCAAATGCGTTTTTAGGAGATCGATGACCTTTCTCAATCGGGGCAGATAAACTTCTATTTTCAAAATCCCGGCCGCCCACTCGGTGAGGTCGCCCTCACCCGCTTTGGTCTGCGTCAACCGCTTTAGGTTGCCTACGGCATTACAGTCCATCAGTTCGAGAAAAATCTGTGTCGTCACTGATTCTGCTGCTGCGCGATCGGCCAAAGCAGGCATAAAATCAAGGACGAACCAGAGAACTTTCACAGCAGTCACCTTAAAACTCTTATTATGCCAACTGTCATCGTCGCCACGGGCAACCCTGGCAAGCTCAAAGAAATGCAGGCCTATCTAAATGCCCTCAACTGGCAGCTGGCGCTCAAGCCCAAAGACATTGAGGTCGAAGAAACCGGCACCACGTTTCTGGAAAATGCTCGGCTAAAAGCGTCAGAGGTGGCGATCGCAACTCAACATTGGGCCATTGCCGACGACTCTGGCCTCCAAGTCGATGCCCTAGAGGGTGCCCCAGGGATTTACTCTGCCCGCTATGGCAAGAGCGATCAAGACTGCATTGACCGCCTGCTGAGGGAGCTGGGCGATGACGAAAATCGTCAGGCTCAGTTTGTGTGCGCCCTTGCGATCGCAAAACCCGACGGAACCATTGCCTCAAAAACCCAAGGCATTTTCCCTGGCGAAATCCTCACGGCTCCTCAGGGAAACGGCGGCTTTGGCTACGATCCGATTTTCTATGTGCCCAGCCGGGGCAAAACGTTTGCTGAGATGAGCAACGCCGAGAAAGAGCAGTATAGCCATCGAGGCGTGGCCTTCAGGCAGATTATGCCCGCCCTGCAAGGGTTGGAACTATAGAAGCGAAAAGAGAAAAAAAGCCCCCTTAAGCCCTGCCACATCCAGACCTGTCGTTTCCCCCACGGGAAAAACTCAAGTCACCAAACATGGCCTAGCTAAGGCGGCCTTTTGAAGTTTTCGTTACAATTCTTAGCGAACTTTGGTCATTATTCAGAGGTCGTTGTTTAGACCTACCTGTTGGCCCTGCGGGAAAACGTCAGTTTTCAAACGGAGCACGGCTTAGAACCTAAGCGTCTCTATTGCCCAATAGCTGTTGGACCTGCCCTAGAGCCGCTCTAAAAATGTTGAAACCAGCCCAGCCAGCAGCGATTGCGATCGGTGCTAATACAGCTACCACGCGGAAGTCAAAGTGCATCGAAAGCCTCCTATCCAAATAATGATCTTAAAGGGTTGTCACAATCTTCTCATAAATCACATCCAGTTTGAAACCTGTAGTTTTTCCCGTAGGACAAATTGCGGCAGGTCTGGATGTGGCAAAGCTTAATTTCTTTATTTTAGAGCACATCCATGCAACTCCCTGATCTAGATTCTGAAACGATTAATCGCGTCATCGAGATGGCGTGGGAAGATCGAACGCCGTTTGAAGCCATTGATTTACAATGGGGCCTCAAAGAAAAACAGGTCATTGCCTTGATGCGCCGCGAGATGAAGGCCTCGAGTTTTCGACTGTGGCGAAAACGCGTGACGGGTCGTAAAACGAAGCATCTCAAGCAGCGCAGCTTTACCCAAGGTCGGTTTCGCTCTCAAAATCAAAAAGGATCGTAGCTGGTAACATGAATAGCCCCCATCGCCCCATCGCCCTAATCACTGGAGCCTCCAGCGGTATCGGTCATGCCATCGCTCTCCGCCTGGCCAAAGATGGATACGACCTAGCCATTTGCGCCCGTCGCGAAGCGCGTTTATTCGAAATCCGTGACGAGCTGATGGGGCTGGGCGCAGACGTCCTTGTGCACACGGTCGATTTACGGCAAGAGAGCCAAATTCTTGATTGCTTCAGCGCGGTTCAAGATCGCTGGGATCAGCTGGATGTGCTAATCAACAATGCGGGCCTGGGTCACAAAGAAAATTTGACCACTGGCACGACTGAGTCCTGGCGAGAAACCTTGGAGGTCAACGTGCTTGCCCTTAGCATTTGTACCCGAGAGGCAATCAAACTAATGCGGGCAAAGGGCGATCGGGGGCATGTCGTTCACATCAGCTCTATGTCTGGGCATCGGGTGCCGGGCAGCGGCATGTATTCGGCCTCTAAGTTTGCGGTGCGGGCGCTGACCGAGGGGCTACGCCAGGAGCTGCGGGCGGCCAATAGCGGCATCCGAGTCTCATCCATCAGTCCAGGGTTCGTCGAAACTGAGTTTGCCGAGAAGTACCATCAAAGTGCAGAAAAAGCCGCAGCGGTCTACAGCCAGTTTCCGGTGCTGCAGCCCGAGGATATCGCAAATGCGATCGAATACGTCCTATCTCAGCCCGACTATGTGCAAGTACACGATATTTTGCTGCGCCCCACCCAGCAAGCTAGCTAGTCTAAGTCATTAGAACAAATTTACCAAAGCGTCTATCATAGAAATATCGTTCGCTGGCGCTAGACCCATGGTTCTCCAGACTACGACCAACCGCCATCAGCTCGAAATTACTTGGGATCCCCTCCCTGAGGACTTTGTCTTACCCGATGACCCTGTGGAAAATATCCAACAGCCGCTGCTGGCAGCCGCGCTCAACGATGCTCTGGATGGAGCGAATCTGATTCAGCCAGAGATGCTGATCGCGTCGAACTTCGGATTGGTGGCAACAGTCAATGGTCGAACCATCGTTAAAGCGCCAGATTGGCTGTTTGTGCCGCAGGCAGCGTCGGCTCCCAAGGGTAGCATCCGCCGCAGTTACACCCCCCATAAGCAAGGTGCCCCCGTCTCCATTGTGATGGAATTTCTGTCTGATACAGAAACAGGCGAATATTCGGTTCGACCCGTTTATCCCTATGGCAAGCTTTACTTCTACGAAAAGATTCTCAAAGTACCGACTTACGCCATTTTTGACCCATCAGATGGCACCCTTGAAGTCCGCAGCTTGCAAAGTGATGGATACACCCTCGAATCGCCTAACAATGAAGGGCGATATTGGATACCTGGTCTCAATCTTTGGCTGGGGTCATGGTATGGCAAACGGTTAGAAAAAACCGAACATTGGCTACGTTGGTGGGATGAAACCGGTAACTTGCTGTTATGGAGTAGTGAGAAAGCCGCACTAGAGCAACAAAGAGCTGAGCAAGAACGCCAAAGAGCTGAGCAAGAACGCCAAAGGGCCAACGCACTGGCCGCAAAACTTAAAGAACTAGGGGTTGATCCAGACTCGTTATGATGCCGGAGTCACAACCTGAGCCCCATGGCTGCGCGGGTCGTCAGCTGCCCCTGCGGGGGCCAGAGTGGCTTCTACGTCTGAGGTTTGACCAGCGGCTTTGGCGTAGGGTAGCGGCTGCGCTGTGATTAGGGCGTCTAAATTTTCAGCCAAGATTGCCCGTGGCACTTCCCCGATGGCAGCCCCGATATCTTCGCCCGCTGCATTGATAAAAACAAAATGAGGAATGCCATCTACCCGGTAGTGCAGCATTTCGGGCAGCCACTTGCTGTTGTCAACATTCAGCATAGCAAAGTTGACCCGCTCGCCATAGCCGTCTTTGAGCTGCTGCAGGTCGGGGGCCATGGCCTGACAGCTGGTGCACCAGTTGGCGTAAAACTCAACCAGGGTTGGCTTACCGTTGGCCAGGGCCTGCTCAAGCGGCACCGAGGTCTCAGCCATGTCTGAGAGTGAGGCAGACGGGGTTCGGGTTTGTAACCCCAAGATTAAGGCAAGGCTGAGCAGGGCTGCGATCGCAACCACCACGAAATTGCGAACCCGCTGGGCAAAATCGTTAGACCCCGAAGACTTTACAGAAGACATAATGATTCGCCACTTACGTAATAGAAATACAGCATAGAAATACAGAGCTAACCCTGAAATGCCACAGTTAAAGCATAGCAAGCTGGGTATCCCCCAAAAGCCTTAAGCCGCTATAAACTTAGAACCTTAGATATACGGCCTATCAAACTTGCTGAAATCAAAGCATGTTGACGTTAATTTAGGCAAAACTTAGGGAGTAGCCAGTTGTGGCAACAGGTAGCAGGTTTCTGCGATCGCCGGATAGGTGGTGATGAGAGGCTTTGAAGCTTTACTGAGGGCTTGTCTGGCACGGATATGATATCTATCACGTTGGTTGAACAGGGCAAAAAAACACGCTTGTATCAGCGATTATCCAATCGCTATTCAGGGCTAAGATGAGCAGCAGGTCGATTAGCAACTTTTGAGAGAGCATCGTGGATTCCGAAGCGCTAGTGCCGTGGTCAGTCTCCGCTGTTCAGCGGCTGCGGGATAAATTGGATCCTGAGCAGATCATTCTCTTTGGCTCTTGGGCAAGGGGCACCGCCACGCGGCGCTCAGATATTGATCTGTTTATTCTATGGGAGACCAAACAGCCCCCTTTAGACCGAATCGGGCAGGTCTTAACGCTGCTAAAAGACGCCCCCTATCCGGTAGAAGCCATCGTCTATACTGTCGCAGAACTCGAACGACGACGCGATCTGCCGTTTATGCGCCGGATCTTGAAAGAAGGGAAAATACTTTATGAGAAAGGAAAAGCTTGAGCGAAGAAAAGCTACAGAGTGAGGCGCGACGCTGGTATACTCAAGCCCTTGATGATTTGGAAGCGGCTCGGGCACTGATGAGCGCTGACAAGTATGCTCAAACCTGTTTCTATGCGCAGCAGTCGGCAGAAAAAGGTCTGAAAGCCGTTTGGTTCCTGTTGGATTTAGACCCGTGGGGGCACTCCTGCGCCCGGTTAATTCGAAACTTGCCTGAGGAGCCTAAAGCTGAGTTTGACGCGCTGCTAGATTTAGCATTGGGGCTCGACAAGCTTTATCTTCCCACTCGCTATCCTGACGCGCTTCCAGATCTCATTCCAGCAGAAGCTTTTACCGAAGGAGAAGCTCGCGCAGCCATTCAATCAGCTGAGACAATTTTGACCCAGGTCAACCGTCAGCTCCCATCAAATTGATACCAACCCTCCCACTCTGCGATAAGAGCAAGCTCTATAGGCCTTCAATCAGTAGGTAATCCCAATTAATTTCACAACACTGGAGGCCCCCTAAATCCCCCAATTCTGGGGGACTTTGAGTCTTTAAACCCCCAGAATTGGGGGGTCTTCCCCCTCTCCCTCCGGCGATTGCAACAGGCAATACAAAATCAACAGCACAAACAAAATCGTGCCTGACAGATACTTCAACGGCGATGGAATCAGCGGACTGGGTGAAAAGAACCCTTCAATTACCCCAGCGATGATCAGCATCGGCACAATGCCGTAAACCAGCTTGGCTGCCTGCAAGCCGTAAACCTTGAGGGCATCAATGCGACGATACTTGCCGGGCAGCAAGATCCCTCGGGCAATGATTAGCCCGGCCCCGCCCGCAAAAAAGATGGCGGGGAGCTCTAGCGAACCGTGGGGAAAGACAAAGGCCCAGAGATCATAGGCCAGCCCGGTTTGGGCCACCAGGGTTGCCACGGAGCCGATCATCAGCCCGTTAAAAACCATCAAAATAATCGTAAAGACCCCCGGCGGCGTAATCACGGGCGGCATCCAATAGGTGACGCCGCCAAAAATAGCTCTGAGGGCAACACCGATATTGTTGACCATGATGAAGCTAGAGGCGACCGGCTCTTGGCCCAAAATAGAGACGGTCCACAGTTCCTCGCTTTCGCGGACTTGGGCAACGAACTCTGGGCCGAGCACCAGCGACATAAAAGAGGGGTCTTGCCAGGAGTACCACCAGGCGACCAGACCGCTGATGATGAAAATCAGGGTTGCGATCGCAATATACCCCCACGACTGTCGCACCGCTTCTGGAAACCCATATCGATAAAACGCCAGCACCGCCTGCCAGTCTTGTCGCCGAGAGCCCTGGTAAATTTGCGTATAGCTGCGGGAGGTCAGCAGCTGTAGCTCACGCACGATCTCTTCGCCAATTTGATGGGTTCGAGCCCGAGCTAAATCGGCTGAAACAGAGCGGTAGAGGCTGGCTAAAACTCTGACCTGATCGGTACTCAGCGACTTGAGCCCCCGCGCCTCAACCTGGCGAAGCAAGCTGTCAAGACGCCGCCAGCTATCCTCTCGTCTGGCAATCCAGCGTTTAATGTTCATGAATATTTGATGACGATTGCACGTAGCCTCCCTTAAGATAACCTCGAAGGCTTTCGTAATACTCCCCTACTATGGCGTCTAGTTCTGGTCGAGTTCGACCGCTCAATGTTGGTAACGTGGTCACCGCTGGCTTGAAGCTATATGGGGCCAATCGCAAGCAGTATCTCAAAATCGCGCTAAAAGCGTATCTGTGGATATTGGTGCCGGTTTATGGATGGGCTAAATATTTGATGCTATCGGCGCTGATTGCGCGGTTGGCCTTTAAAGAAGTGATTGGCGAACCCGAATCTCCAGCGGCGGGGCGACGTGAACTACAGCCCAGAATGTGGTCGTTTTTATTGCTGGGGCTGCTGATCGGGCTGATTTTTGTCGGGGTTTACTTTGCCCTGAGCCTGGTGAGCATGCTGGCCGCATTTGTCGTGGGTGGTTTGATTGGGTTTGCTTTATCCGCTGCATTTGGCAGCAATATAGGGGCCGGGGCCGGGTTCATCATTGGAGCCTTGGTCTTTTTGGTGGTTTTCTTACCCGTTTTGCTGTGGCTGGTGACCCGCTGGCTGCTGGCAGAAGTCCCGCTTGCACTCGAGGAGAGTACAGACCCAACGGTGGCCATCTCACGCAGTTGGAAATTGACTAAAAACTCAACGCTACGTCTTGTGTTTGTGGTCACAGTAGCCTTTTTGGTCAGTCTGCCCATTCTTCTGCTGACCAACTATTTGCCTCAGATCCCGCTTTACCTGGTTGAGCCCTTTTCACCGCAGTACTGGCTAATCTATTTTTGCACCCTGATCGTCAGCTTTATTGGCGGCATTTTGCTACTGCCTTTTTGGCAGGCCATCAAAGCGGTACTTTATTACGACCTGCGCAGTCGGCAAGAAGGGTTAGACATCGAGTTCCGTGGTCGGGGTCCCACCGATGCGTCTGTTTAATCAGGTTAAAGTTCAAACGCCAGAAAGTGTTGAGCTTGAATTTACGCTGGCAGGCATCGGTAGCCGCTCACTGGCCCTGTTCATCGACTATGTGATCATTCTGCTGGCGGCGCTGGCTATTTTATTGCTGGCCTCTATTTTTCAAGCGCAGGTCGTCAATTTAGCAACGTTGCTGGGCGGGGGCACTGACAGCCTTGAGCTATGGCTGAGTGCGATCGCACTTCTAGCCTTAGCCATCCTCTACATGGGCTATTTCGTCGGGTTTGAAACGGCCCTGCAGGGGCAAACCCCAGGCAAACGCTGGACAAAAATTCGCGTGATTCGTGACAATGGCAAACCGGAAGGGGTGTTACAAGCTACCCTGCGCGCTTTGCTTCGCCCGGTAGACGAAATTTTATTTTTAGGCTTTTTTTTCATCGTTTTAGGGCAGCAAGAAAAACGCCTGGGTGATTGGCTGGCTGGGACGCTGGTGGTACAAAACGAACGACCCGTTGGGGCAGAGCCGCTGCAGGTGAGCGAGACGGCCATTGACGTTGCCAAACAGCTCAGCGCGAATTTTAGCCAACTGCTACCTGACGACTTTGCAGTCATTCGCGAATATTTACAGCGTCGTCCCCTGCTGGCAAAGCCAGCCCAAGAAGAACTTAGCCTCAAGCTAGCCCGAGACCTCAGGCAAATTTTGGATCTAGAAACGCTGCCTCAGGAAATCACCGCTGATACGTTTATTGAGGCGGTGTACTGGGCGTATCAGCAAGATCAGGGGCGGTCTTAGAGCGCCCCTGCATTTCTTCGATATCGAGCAGGCTCACCACCACCGCCGCCACCGGGATTGACAGAAAAATGCCCAGTATCCCAGCAATTCTTGCGCCGACAATCAGGGCGAAGAAAATAATCACCGGGTTGATGTTTACCGAGTCTCGCATTACCCGAGGCATCAGAATATTTTCCTCAATCTGCTGCAGCACGACGCAAATCAAGCCAGCCTGCACCGCCACCCCCGTGCCTTGAGACAGCAGCAGCATTGAGATCAGCGAAACCCCCAGCGTTGCCCCAATCCCCGGGATCAAATCAAAGAGCCCAGCAATCACCCCTAGGGTTAGCGCATAGGGGATTTTGAGCGCTAAAAAAACCATAAAGGTCGAGGTCGCAAAAAATGAAGAGAGCAGCAGTCGGCCCAAAAAGAAACCCAGCAGCGTCTTTTGAATGGTCAGATTGAGTCGTCGCCGGCGATGGGGGGGCAGATGCTTGAGCACAAAGTGCCAAATTCTGGCCCCGTCTAACAGCATGAAAAAGGTCACAATGGCGATCAGCAGGGCGATGATAAAGTTGCCTAGCACCGCCTGCAAAAGCCCCAAGCCCGCCCCCAAAAGGTTTAATGCCTGGTCTTTAAAGTCTTCACCGAGGGTTTGCAGCTCAACCTGTACCCCCCACTGCTGTAGCGTGTCTTCGGCCTGGCCAATCAGCGGTAGCAAAGCGTTTAAGGAGTCGGTGATGTTGAGCATGAGCTGCTGGCCTTGGGAGACCACGGCCAGACTCACCGTAATCACCAGGCCGCTAATCAGCAGCAAACTCAGCCCAAATACCAAACAAACAGCCAGCCCGTGGGGAATTACCCGTCGGCACCATTGCACCGGATGGCTTAATAAAAAGGCAAAAATTGTGGCTGAGACAAACACCACCACCACAATTTCAAAGTAGGCTAGCAGCTGCACCAGCGCCCATCCGCTGGCAAACAGGAGCAAAAATCGCAGCAGCGCAGAATTATTGAGACGCTCCCACATCGAGTGGGTGGGGGGCGGAGACATGACGGTCATCGTTCAGAGACAGGCATGTCTTGAACCAGCACATAAGGTTGCACAATCAGTGAGTTGAAGCGCTTGCCGTGGTCGCCGCCCCAGACGGTAAGCTGCTCAGGGGTGGGCTTCGCAATCAACGCTTCCCCAATCCAGCGCTGTACCGCTTGAACGTTGTCAGTAGCCAGGGCCAGCCCTGCCTCCACCAGATCCAGCTGGGGGTCAACCACTACGACGGCATCACGGGACGCGTGGGGCTTGATCCACTCCCAGACAGCGGGACCGACCATATTGGTCAATTCTTGTCTTAAATCTTGAGTCATCTCGAAAACAGCTTGATTAAAGGTCAGTTGTTATGAAAGGTCGCTTTAAGATAAGACCTTTAAGGTAAGAAATGTAAGGCAATTTTAGCGTGGGTTTCCCAGCCTCAATGATGATTTTGATACGGCTTATCGCCCCAGGTCATGCATCTGATGAATGATGTCGGTACATCGCTGGGTCAGTTTTTGCAGTTCTGCGCGATCTTTAGAGCGAGGCGGGGCGATGGGTGCTCCAATCCGGACGGTGACGGGGTGCGACTGTGGAAATTTTGCCCCTTTTGGCAAAATTCGATGGGTGCCCCATAGGCTGACTGGCAAGATCGGCACCTGGGCCTTGGCGGCAATTAACGCAGCCCCCAGTTTTGGATCAGGGATACGTCCGTCGAAGGTGCGGGTGCCCTGTAAAAAGATGCCGACGGCCCAGCCGTTATCTAGCTGCTCTAAGGCTGAGCGGATGGCGCTGCGGTCGGCGGAGCCCCGCTTGACGGGGTAAGCCCCATAGGCTCGAATAGCCGGGGCTAGCACGGGCACCTTAAAGAGCTCTTCTTTGGCCATGTAAGACACCGGACGCCGGACGCAGCTGGAGACAATCGGCGGATCGAAGTCGCTGGCGTGGTTAGCGACGACCAAAAGCGGCCCGTTGCGAGGAACATTGGCTGCACCATAAATGCGACCGCGCAGATAGACGTGGAGAGTGGGGCTCACCACTGACCATTTAAATAGGTGATAGAGAACCCGACTAATAAAAGGTTCGCGCATTTGAGGCATAGGGAACTCGGCCAGACCGATGGTAGAGATGGCCCAGAGAATAGGCTGACTCTCTAAGATATCAGGCGGCGGTGCACTGAAGGGTTGCCTGGCGGTAGGTCAAGCTGGGGAATCTAGCCGAACTTGCTCACCCAGCGCATCGGTGCGATAGGTCCAGACGGTTTGTCCATCTGTTACGGTAACCTCCCAACCGGGGGTGATGACTTGAGTGCAGAGTTCATCGGCGCTGGCGAGGCCGAGGCAGCCGTCGGGCCAAGATTCGGCACGGGCGCTTTGCAGGGTGAGCTGATCGGGGGAGAGGGCCTGGTCAGCCGCGATCGCACCCAGCACAGCCGCTTGCACCTCATCAGCCATTGCTGGCTCTGCCCCCGTCTCCGGCGTTTCGATCGGCGCGATCGGCTGTTCTTCAATCGGCTGTTCTTCAATCGGCTGTTCTTCAATCGGCTGCACTTCAGACTGAGGCGGCCCCGCACCCTCGGGGGAGTCTAAGACAGGGGTGCAGCTGCTGAGCCCCAGGGTCAGTGTTAAGAAGACACCCAAAAAACCGTAAACCAGTCGTTGAGTCATGAAGATCTACCTAGAAATCTGCATGTGCATCATAGCGAAGTCATTAGCGACGAAGTTCTAGAAGGCAAAGTCCTGGAAAGCAAAGTTCTAGAAGGTGAAATCCTCGAAGGTGAAGTCTTTTAGTCTGACTCCTGACGTTAGCTAGTTTCTATCGCTATCCTAAGTAAAGAATCAACCCTGGGAAATTCTATGAAGCGGCTCTTTCTCACTTGTTTTCTCATTGGCTTATTTGTCGTAGCAGCTATCCATGAAGGGTTTCGCCCTGGTTATGCCAGTGAGCCCGCTGAGTTTGAATCGATTATCTTAGATTTCCGAGAGGCCCCGGGGCTCACCGCCCAGATTGGTGAGCGCGTCGCGGCGCTGGCCCAGCAGTTTAACCTCAGCCCCGCGCTCAATAGCGAATTTTCAAAAGCGGATCATGTTTATGTGGTCAAGGGCGATCGCACTCTCCTGAACGCCCTTAAGAAATCTGAGACCTCAGCCTTTACAGAATTTATTGAACCTAACTATCTTTACCAGAGCAGCTTTGTCCCCAACGACCCCGGCTATGCCCAACAGTGGAATTTAAAGAGCATCAATGCTGAAGGAGCCTGGGCACAAAACCGAGGCAGCGGCGTCACGGTGGCGGTCATCGACACGGGCATCAGCCGCATCCGCGATCTGCAACGCACTGATTTTGTCACCGGGTACGACTTTGTCAACGATCGCGATGAAGCCTCTGATGACAACGGTCACGGCACCCACGTTGCAGGCACCATTGCCCAGTCAACCAACAACGGCTACGGCGTCGCGGGGATTGCCTACGAGGCCAATCTGATGCCCCTCAAGGTGCTCAACCGCCAAGGATTTGGCAGCGTGGCTGACATTGCCGAAGCGATTCGATTTGCGGCGGATAACGGGGCCGATGTGGTCAACATGAGCCTGGGCGGCGGTGGCTTTTCTGAGCTAATGCAAGAGGCGATTGAGTATGCCCACAGCAAAGGGGTTGTGGTCGTGGCGGCCGCGGGCAATGAAGGCCGTGAAGAGGCCGCTTACCCGGCCAAATATCGTCACGCCATCGGGGTTTCAGCCTTTGATGCTGAGGGTGATAAGGCCCCCTACTCAAACTACGGCGTAGGGGTCGATATTGCGGCCCCCGGCGGCTCTACCTCAGCGGGTGAGAGCGGCGGCATTTTGCAAGAGACCATTGACCAAATCAGCGGCAAATCTGAGTTTAAGTATTTTCAGGGCACCAGCATGGCAGCCCCCCACGTTGCCGGAGTGGCAGCTGTGCTGAAATCTATGGGCATTGACGCGCCGGAGTCGGTCGCGACGATTCTCGAGCACTCAGCCCAAAAGGTCAGCGGTGATAGCCAAAATTACTTTGGCGCAGGCAAGCTAGATGCCGAAGCCGCCGCTCAGATGGCCACGGTTCGGCTGCCGTGGTTCGGTCAGCTGTGGCAGTTTTTGATGAGCCTGTTCTGGTTTGATGCCAAGTCAATTCCTTGGAAAGACTTGCTGCTGAGGGGTGCGATCGCAGCCGCTTTTACCTGGCTACTCACCCGAGTCAATGTCTTTCGCTGGCAAGGCACGGCCTACCTGATCGGTATTTTCCTGGGCGCGATGGGCTTGTTTGTCTTCAAGGGCGTTCATGTGATGTACCTCCCCGACTGGCCGCTGCGCCTGATCGGCAGCGCCATTCCTGAACTGGGCAGCGCCCTGTGGAGCGACCCCCGGCTTAACCCCATTTTTGCCAGCTGCCTGATTCCGCTAGGAGGGATGGCGCTATTGCTCAGTCATCCCACGCTCAAATGGTTTTCGATGGGTGCCGCCGTCGGCGTGGGCTCGTTTCTGACCGTCAGCCTGCTAGAGTCTAACTACGTGATGTGGCTCGGAGCGAACCCCGCTGCTCAGGCATTTTTGGGCGTGAATGCGCTGCTGTGTCTTGCGATCGCGGCGATCTCTCTCAGAGTCGCCACCAGCTCTGATGCTCCGTCACCATAGTTAGTCCAATTCAAAACTCAAAACTCAAAACTGACGCCCCGTTGCACGGAGACCCCATGGAAACCATTATTGTCAAAGGCACCATTCAGTGGATAGACATGGGGGCTGGCAGCTGGGCCATCGTCACTGACGATAAGCAAACCTATCAGCTTTGCGGAGAGACCACCCGCCTAGAGAAAAAAGGCCTCAAGGCCAGAGTTGAAGGCATTTTGAGAAACGACATGCTATCAATGGTGATGGCTGGCCCGATCTTAGAGGTCAAAAACTACGAAATCCTAACGGAATCGTAAGTTTCAAAGCGCCTCCACCTGCTCCACCGTCCCTACGTTCTTTAACGTCAGGCTCTTGCAGGTGCGTTTGATCAGCCCCGTCAAAACTTTCCCAGGGCCAACTTCAACAACGGTCTCTACACCTTCCTCAGGCAGCCGCAGCGAGATTTCACGCCAGCGCACCGAGCCCGTCATCTGCTGGATAAGCCGGTTTTTGAGAGCTTTGCTGTCTATGTCAGGCTCGGGTTCTACGTTTGACATAACGGGCACCTGGGCAGTTTGAAACTCGACCTCAGAGAGTACCGTTTCAAAGGTTTGGGAGGCATCGGCCATCAGCGGGGAGTGAAACGCGCCGCTGACGTCGAGCTTGACAGCACGCTTGCTTTTGACGTCATTCATCACGGTTTCAACGGCCTCTGGCGTGCCTGAAATGACCACCTGGCCAGGGTTATTATCATTCGCTAAAACCACACCGTCGGTGGCGACAATTTTGGCATCGAGCTCTTCGCGTTTGAACCCCATCAAGGCTGCCATGGCCCCGTCTGCCGCCTCAGACATCAGCTCGGCCCGACGTTTGACCAGCCTGAGCCCGGCCGCAAAGTCAAACACGCCGGCTGCATAAAGGGCAGAATATTCTCCTAAGCTGTGGCCTGCAACCAGGTCAGGCTGATGGCCCTGAGCCTTGAGCAGATCGCTCAAAATACACTCAATGACGTATAGACAGGGCTGGGTATACAGCGTCTGTGACAGAAGCTCAGTCTCGCCCTGACAAACGTCTAAGACAGACCAACCCAAAATTTCATCTGCTTCGGCAAAGCGTGCTTTGGCCAGCTCATGGT
>JBCBZL010000389.1:0-3692 GCA_039815385.1 Cyanobacteria bacterium P01_A01_bin.114 | reverse complement strand
TCGTCACATCAATGTCTTGCAGCTGAGCCTGAAACTGATTCACCACGGCTCTTTGCGCCTGTATTTGCTCAGAGCGAGTGCCGTTCAACAGTTCCTGTAAGCGACTGCGAGCCTGATCAAGCTTGGCCTGCAAAGAATTTGCCCCAAACGAAAACTCATCCAGCTGTTCTCGAGAGATCGCCCCCTCCGCATATAGATTTTCCCGTCGCCGCTCCTGCGTTTCTTGCAAAACAAGCTGCTGCTCTAAGTCTCGAACTTCTGCCTCAGCCGCAGCAATATCCTCTGGCCTGGCCCCGTTTTCTAGCTCAGCCAGCCGCGCCGCTGCCTGAGCCTTTTGCGCCGCCACCTGCAGCCGCTGCGTTTCCAAATTCCGAATGTCTAGCCTGGCGAGCGGCTGCCCTGCCCGCACCCGTTCGCCCTCATCAACCATCACCTGCACCAGCTGGCCACCTCGTTCAAACCCCAGATCGCTGCTGCGCAGGGCCGCAATCTCACCGGTATAGATACGCGGCACTTGATAAGCAGTCACAGGCTCTAGCGCGACCGTTTCAACGGGCAACACGCGACGCTCTGCTGGCTCAGCCTCTGGAGGCACGCTGACGAGAGCGTGAACTACCAAACCAGAGCCTGCCAGCATCAACAGCCCGGCTGCGCCTAGCAGACTGTACCGCACCCAGGGCGGCTGGCGGTTCAGAGGCTGTGGCCACGTCCGCTGGACAGGCTCGACTGGATCGGCCGAGTCTGGCGAAAAAACGGGGTCAGAATTCATAGCGATCGCAACGTTAGTGAAAAATTAAACGAATGATTCAAACAAACGATTTAATTAAAGCGGACGATGCCATAAAATGCAATACAGGCGCGAAATTGAGTGCTGGATACCCTAGTCATCCCAGCTGTCAATGGCTCTCGTCAGTTGGCTTTCGTCGGCTGACCGCCGTCGGCTAAAATGTGCCCCATCAAATCAACTCTTTAATATCTTGACTTCTGAGCCTGCCGATACCCAAACCCAAATTCTCGATGCCGCTGAGCGACTTTTTGCTGAGCAAGGTTTTGGGGCCACGTCACTGCGCAGCATCATTCGCGCCGCAGACGTTAACCTAGCGGCGATTCACTATCACTTTGGCTCTAAAGAAAACCTGGTGGTCGCCACGATCCGGCGCATGGCTAAGCCCATCATTGAGTCTGAGCTTGAGATGCTATCCACCGCAGCTGAGCAAGCATCACTCTCGGTTGAGAGCATTTTACGGGCCTTTTTTGAACCCGGCCTCAAAGTCATCTACCAGACCCAAGGAGCGCAGGGGTTAATTCAAGCCCGCCTGATGGGACGATGCCGCACCGAACCCACCATCGAGCCCATCGCCGCCAAAGAATTTGCCGTGATTAGTCAAACCTTTATTGAGGCGCTGCAGCAGGTTCTCCCTGAGAAATCTGAGATAGAAATTAAGTGGAAATTTGATCTGATGATTGCCATGATCATTCGCGTCTTGTGCGCCGCCGACCAGCCCGATGCCATCCTCCAGGGAAAATCTCCAGAAGAGATCGAGACAGCGATTCAACAACTCATTAAATTTGCAGCCGCTGGCATGAGATCATAATTTCGTGAGTATTTGTTGTTGAGTATTTGTTGCCCTAATATTCGACAACAACCGGCACATGATCGCTGGGCTTCTCTAAACCTCGAGGCTCCGAATCAATAAAACACTGTTTAGCCTTTTCGTAGAGCGCTGGAGAAAGATAGTGGTGATCAATCCGCCAGCCCAGATTTTTGGGATAAGAGCCTGAGCGATAGTCCCACCAGGTATAGTGCCCCCCCTCATCTGTGAATTTTCGAAAAGCATCCGCCAACCCCACCGAGAGCACATCCTGAAGCGTTTCTCGCTCCACGGGCGAAGACATAATGTGCTTGTCTCGGCCTTTGTCGGTATAGATGTCCTTGTTCTCAGGGGCAATGTTAAAGTCTCCGCATACGTTTACCTCAGGGTTCTCATCAAGCACCTTAGTTAAGTATTGCTTGAGCGCCCCCAGCCAGCGCAGCTTATACACATACTTTTCGCTACCAATAGAGGAGCCATTCGGCACATAGAGATTGAGAATCTTAACCCCGTTGAGCACACCGCTGATCACCCGCTTTTGATCATCCAGGTCGCCTACAGCATCCGCATCAAGAACAGCGCCAAACCCCATCTGCACAGCCTCAAGCGGCTCCCGACTGATCAAAGCCACCCCGTTGTAAGATTTTTGCCCATAGACAGCCGCCTGATAGCCAATCTCTTCAAACGCCGCCAGTGGAAAATCTTTGTCCACTACTTTGGTCTCTTGCAGACACAGCACGTCTACCGGGTGAGTTTGCAACCACTGAGTGACGTGCTCAAGGCGAGAGCGGACGGAGTTGACGTTCCAGGAGGCGACTTGCATGGGGGAGGGGGGAATGGGGGGTGGGTAACGGGGAATGGGTAATGGGGGGTGGGTAATGGGTAATGGGGGTGGGTAAAGGCGGAGAGTTCTAAGTTCTAAGTTCTAAATGTTTAATTGAGGTCAGCCAGCACTCACTTAAAACTCAAAACTCAAAACTTATAACTAAATCGGAGTCCCTTCCAATCACCAATCACCAATCACCAATCACCTACTCCCCAATCAACTCCCGTATTTTAGTATCCGGCAGCGTCGATAGCGCAACTGAGGGTGCAGAGACCATTTGTAGGGTTGAGTCTACGATATTGAAGTCGCTTCGCAGCTGTTCCTGAAGCTTGCCGAGCAGAATATCACGCTGGATGCCGGATGGGAGCGTCACCGACAGGCTTGCAGTCAAATGGGTTTGCCCCGGTGCGATGGTCCAGATTCGCAGCTGGGTAACGCTGCCGACTTCTGAATAGGCCAGCAGCGCCTGCCGAATTGCTGAGGTCTCAACAGAGGCGGGGGACTGCTCTAGCAAAATAGTCAGGCTTTGCTGGATGAGCGGAATGGCTCCGGCGAGGATTAGCAGCGCGATCGCAACCCCCACCACACCATCTGCCCACAGCCAGCCAAAATTAGCAATCACCAGTGCCCCTAACAGCACCCCCACGCAGCTGGCCGCATCTGCAATCATGTGTAAAAACGCACCGCGCAGATTCAAATCTGACTCTGCATGGCGATGCAGCAGATAGGCATTTAGCCCGTTGACCCCTAACCCAACCGCTGCCGTAATCGCCACCGGGCCACTCAAAATTTCGGTCGGGGGGGTCTGCAGCTGCTCAATTGCTTCTAGGCCAATCCATCCGCCAATGAGCAGCAGCCCTACTCCGTTCACCAGAGCTGCCAAAATTTCTACCCGGCGATAGCCGAAGGGGGCTCGCTCTGTTGGTGGCCACTGCGCAATCCACGCCGCTAAGAGCGACATTGCGATCGCAAACACATCCGCCACCATGTGCCCCGCGTCCGCCAGCAGCGAGAGGCTATGGCTTTGCAAGCTGACCCAAAGTTCTGCACTGGAGAACATCGCGACGGTGACCAGGGCAATGCCCAGCGATCGCAGCTTGCGCGGATCGTGAGCAGGGGTGTGGTCGCAGTCGCCTAAACCGTGAATATGCATAGGTATAGGGTGGCATGGAGGGAGGGGGGACGGCAAGGGAGGGGGAAAGGCGAAGGGCGAAAGGCGAAAGGCGAAAGGGGGGAAGGGGGACGGCGAAAGGGGAAGGGGGAAAGGCGAAGGG
>JBCBZL010000362.1:0-4576 GCA_039815385.1 Cyanobacteria bacterium P01_A01_bin.114 | reverse complement strand
TTCCTGGCCAAACTTGTAGCCATAGTTCTGTGACTCAACCTCAGTTGTCTCACGCACCAGTGAGCTGGTCACCAGCGAGCCGTGCATTGCGGAGAACAAGCTGCCGCCAAACACACCGGCCACACCCAACATGTGGAAGGGGTGCATCAGAATGTTGTGCTCTGCTTGGAACACAAACATGAAGTTGAAGGTCCCCGAGATACCCAGAGGCATGCCATCAGAGAAAGAACCTTGACCCAAAGGATAGATCAAGAAAACGGAAGTAGCAGCGGCTAGAGGAGCACTATAAGCTACGCAGATCCAAGGACGCATGCCCAAGCGATAGGACAGCTCCCACTGACGACCCATGTAGGAGAAGATGCCGATCAGGAAGTGGAAAATGATCAGCTGGTAAGGCCCACCGTTGTACAGCCACTCATCGAGTGAAGCGGCTTCCCAAATCGGGTAGAAGTGGAGGCCAATGGCGTTAGAAGACGGCACAACCGCACCCGAGATGATGTTGTTACCGTAGATGAGCGAGCCAGCTACCGGCTCACGGATGCCGTCGATGTCTACGGGCGGAGCCGCAACGAAGGCGATGATAAAGCATGCGGTCGCAGCTAGCAGTGTCGGAATCATCAGCACGCCGAACCAGCCTACATAGAGGCGATTGTTGGTGCTAGTGACCCACTGACAAAACTGCTCCCATGCACCCGCATTATCGCGGGACTGCAATGTAGAAGTCATAGTAATGATTGCCTGGTAAACAGCAAAACAGAACACCGTATGAATTAGCCCCTATCAAGCCGAACGGCTAGACACTAGGAGCTGCATATTACGTTTGGTGTCTGCTTGATACCTAGCTTAAGAAAGCTGCGAGTAGAGCGTTAATGCTTTTAACAAAACTCTTAACTTCTAAACATTTCTACAAAGATGAAAGGGGCTGCTGATCTTGAGCCTTATCCAGGGGGCCATTGTAGAGAACGGCCCCCCAGTAAATGCAAATGCAGATGGAATACAGTTTGCCCACCATCCTGGTCGGTGTTAATGACGACGCGGTAGCCACTGTCTAAATGCTGCTGCTGAGCAATTTCTTTGACCTTGAGCAGCAGGTGACCGAGGAGAGCCTGGTCGCTGTTTTGGGCCTCAGACAGCTTGGCGATCGGCTGCTTGGGGATAATCAGAATATGAACCGGTGCCTGGGGGCTAACGTCTCGAAACGCGATACACAAATCGTCTTCGTAAACGATATCTGCCGGAATCTCGCGGCGGATAATTTTGCCAAAAATAGTGTCATCACTCATAAAAACTCGTTAGCGAAAGCTCACTTGTGAATGTAGCCAGTCTGCAATCATTTTTGGGGCATTTTTTTTAGACCAGCGAATCGCGAAAAAGTGAAAGCCAGGTTTGGTAAATCGAGCCACCCATTTCATGATGCGATTTAGGGGGCGACGATTAAATCGCTGATTGATCAAATTGGTAGAGCCCACATCGTAAAGACAGTCAACAATAATGTTGAGGGTGGCTTCCTCCCGCTGAAATAGATTTTTTAATAACAGCTGCACGTCCTGCATTCGCTCTTCTTCGAGCTGTTTTTCACGAATCAGAATAGCTGTTTTAGCGGTCTCTCGAGTGGTTAACATGGGCGTTCGATAAAAGCGATGCCAAACATATCGTACATAACTATTGTTTGAGTATAAATCCGCTAGAGTGGTTTATCAGCAGATATTCAGTAAAGCAGCGACCTTTGGCGGCGTCGCTGCCCGGTTTTAGCAAGGGAGGATAGAAGAAAGGACAGTCGTGATGGATAGTCAAGAGAAAGCTAGTCAAGAGAAAGACAGTCAGGAAAAAGACTTTATCGATATTAGAGATCGGGTGGCTGCTGTCCTCAAACAGCACCAGATCAGGAGTTGGGCCGAGCTTGAAGGGGTTCCCTTCGACTCAATTTCCCTCACGACGGTCCGGGGTGAATATGGCACGGATGTTAAAGGGGTTATCCTGTTGGCTGGTGACAGATTTGCGCTGCTGTCTGCATACCCTGGCTATGAAGCTGGCGAGCATGAGCTGGTGCTCGATGACGACAATGATTTGCTAAATAACCTTGCCTGGCTGTCAAAGCTACCGATGGTTCCCTCCGATCTAGCGGCAGCGTATCAGGCGCTGGGGCAGCACGATCTAAAATGGCGTCAGCAGAGAGCTCAGGCGATCAAGGCAGCAGAGCGTCGCTATATCTACGAAGAACTGAAGCAAGAATTTGAGGGCAAGTCTTAAATGGCAGAGCAGGCCTCTAAGGGTACGGCGGTGGCTACAGCAGTTTAATTCGAAATCTCGGCCATCTCAATCACCTCGTTGTCATAATCCTTGACCAAAAAATTCAGCGGCTGATCGCGGCGAATTTTATGCCGAATACCCCGGATCTGAATCTGCATGAGCAGATTTTCAAGGCAATCGTGGTCGAAGCAGACATGGCGCTGACGGTCA
Organism: Cyanobacteria bacterium P01_A01_bin.114; assembly: GCA_039815385.1. Classification (GTDB taxonomy): domain Bacteria; phylum Cyanobacteriota; class Cyanobacteriia; order Phormidesmidales; family Phormidesmidaceae; genus SIO4C1. The sequence goes on along the minus strand of JBCBZL010000362.1, from coordinate 2,116 downwards.
TTGTGCCCCAAACTAGCCCCCGAAATCACGTGGAGCTGAGTGTTTTTCTTGAGCTGATACCAGAGTCCGTCTGGGCTGCTGTAGCCTTGGTCGGCGGGACGGCCTACGCTGGCCGACATATACATCGGGTCGAGGCCAGCGGTGCCCAGGCTTTGTTCGTAGTTGTAATAGTAGTGCAGCGGTACCTCAGCGGTGGTCAGGTTGAGCATGCCTTCATAAAAGCGACGGGCAATGTCGAGGTCAGACACCATCACGGTGTGTACCTTAGGGGCACTGGTTAGAAACATCCACATGGCACCGGCGTAGGCCACTAGCAGCATCACCATGACGCCCTGGGTTGAGAACAAGCTCTCGAGGGGCAGCCCTTGCCAAAAAGCAGCCGGTGTAGGAACGAATAAATACATAGCTAAATAGGTCGTGTTCTCAATCAAGGAAGGGGGCTGAAAAAGGGGGTTTAAAAAAATGGCTTGAATATGCCTGGTTCTATCAGTCTATCAACTGAAAAACAAGACGAGTCTGGGTAAATTTGCAGTCTGTTTAAAAAAAATGATGTAGACCTGTGAAAAACCTGGGTATAGTAGAGGCTATTTGCAGTCCATTATTGCCAGAATCCTTAGCGCTAAGCCGTGGAAATCCCTAACTTTCCTGAGTGTGACCATTCTTTGGTGCAATCGCTCTTTCAACATAGCGATTACGATTTAGTGCGGCTGTTTCAACAGCAGCCAGAATCGGGGCGCTATTTCACTACCATTTTTTGTCGCTACAGTCCGGTGGTCTATTCCCTTATTCGCCACTCAGCTCGGTCTCCGGTACAGTCTGAGTACTTATTTGCGTTGACTTGGCGGCATATTTCACACGAGCTGAGGGGGATCGATCTACCCACGGAGGGTGACAACGATGCGTTTGCACTCCAGGGGTGGTTGATTAATCTCACGGCAGCCTGCATCAATCAGACAGATGTCCCCGAGGTCGAATCTATCCACTATTCCCTCAAAGAGACGTCACCTCCCCTTTGGTGCTACGTGAGTCAAGCGCTTGATCAGCTGCGGCCTGTCCACCGCCTGATGGTGGTGATGGCCCAAACATTTCACTGGAGTGAAACGCGGATCGCAGCCTACTTGCAAGCCGAAGGCCAGCCGATTTCGCCCAAGCTGGTGCAGTCTCAGCTGGCAAAGGCCTATCGAGCCTTAGAGTTGGCACTGCCTGAAGATATTCGGGCCATCTATCTAGATGTGGTGCCCGACCAGGATCCAGAGGATGCTGAGCTAGATCAGCTGTTGGATGTCTCTGATCTCGACTTTAGTTCGACGCCGGGTAATGCTAGCGGAGAGTAGGGTGTATTTGTAAAAGTGGGTATCCAAAGAAAGTGGGCATCTATAAAACAGACAAAAGAACATACGAAAACACATGGGACAGTGGCCGATGAGATCCTGGTATATGGGGGGGACAGCCCTAGCAGCTGTGCTTTTGTTAAATGGCCTGGGGCAGATAGCGACGGCCTCAAGTTTAGATGAGCAGCTGCGGGCACCTGCTAACCCAGCTGACCGTGGGCAAAGTCGAGATATTGCTGATCAGCTACTGCGGCTGGGTCAGCAACAGGCCGAGGCTGAGGCCTACGAGGATGCAATTCGTTCTTGGAGCCGGGCCGCCGATTTATATTATGAAATTGGCGATCGGCCCAGTATGGGCGTGGCCTTTGAAAACATCGGATTTGCCCATGCTCAACTGGGTCAGTATAGTGAGGCTGAGACGGCGATTCGACGGCGGCTAGCGGTGGCCCGTGACGGCAGCGACTTTGATGCTCAGATCTATGCGTGGAATAATCTGGGCTCTTTACAGCTACAGCGCGGTGAGCTGGTCAGCGCTCAAAATGCCTTTGAAGAAGGGCTTGCGATCGCACAGAGCGTCGAAAATGAAGCGGGCATGGGGCTGTCGCTCAGCAATATTGGCCTGGTGGCCATGACCCAAAACCAGATTGAAGAAGCCATCGAGTTTTATCAGGCCGCTGGCAACTCCCGCGCCCGCGCCAATGACCTGCTAGGCCAGGCCAATACCAATAGCAACCTAGGCGATGCCTACCTGGCCCTAGGTCGCCAGGGCCGTGCACTGGGGGCCT
>JBCBZL010000284.1:0-6557 GCA_039815385.1 Cyanobacteria bacterium P01_A01_bin.114 | reverse complement strand
CTAGGGCACGAATGCCCATTGCAAAGATGCCGTCGTCGTTGCTAACCAGAATCTTCATTGGCCACATGGCAGGCTACTATTTTATGAAACCCTATTACCGACGTTCTCCGCTAGCATGAGCACCGAATTAGAGCAGCAATTGAGTACTTTGCAGCAGCAGGCCACCGATGCGATCGCAAGCACCGCCACCTTAGATGGCCTCGAACAGCTGCGAGTGGGCTACCTCGGTAAAAAAGGACAGCTCTCCAAAATCCTGGGCGGCATGGGCAAGCTAACCCCCGACGAGCGCCCCCGGATCGGAGCCCTGGCCAATCAGGTCAAAACCGCCGTACAAGCTCAGCTCGAGCAGCACAAGTCCAATCTGCAATCGGCTCAGATAGACGCGCAGCTCCAAGCTGAGACCCTGGATGTAACGATGCCAGGCGTTTATCAGCCCCAGGGGCGAGTGCATCCGATTAACAGCATCATCGACCAAATTTCTGACATTTTTGTTGGACTGGGCTATACGGTTGCCGAAGGCCCTGAAATTGAAAGCGATTACTACAATTTCGAAGCCCTCAATTTTTTACCTGACCACCCTGCTCGCGACATGCAAGATACGCTGTACTTGCCCAACGGTCAGATGATGCGTACCCACACGTCTAATATCCAGATTCGCTACATGGAGACCCATGAGCCTCCTCTGCGGGTACTGGCCAGCGGGCGCTGCTACCGCCGTGATACGGTAGATGCTACCCATGCGGCCGTCTTTCATCAAATTGAGTTTTTTGCCGTCGACAAGAACATCACCTTCACAGATCTGCGCGGCACCATTCAAGTGTTTTTAGAGGCCCTCTTTGGTGACATCGAAGTACGCCTACGCCCTAGCTATTTCCCCTTTACCGAGCCTTCGGCTGAAGTTGATGTCATGTGGCAGGGTAAATGGCTTGAGGTGCTGGGCTGCGGCATGATCGACCCAAATGTGCTCAAAGCCGTTGGCTACGATCCTGATGTGTACAGCGGCTTTGCTGCTGGTCTTGGTGTTGAACGGCTGGCCATGGTGCAGCACAAAATTGACGATATTCGACGGCTCTATGCCAGCGACCTGCGCTTTTTACGCCAGTTTTAGGCAGGCTACACCTTATTATCAAGCCACACCTTGTTATCAAAAAGGGTATCAACTTTGAGATCTCCTTAGCTGACCTATCTGGCTATTAAACCCCTATTAAAATAAACCTATCGACCGGGGAGTTTTTGACCTGTCCTACCGTCAGTTCACCCTTCAAAAAGTTATCGAAGAGTTTGAACTGACCGTATATGAAGGAGTTCGCAAATTTATCATTACATTGCCAATAGGTCATCCAAGGCATCTAGGGCCTCGCAGGGCGGTGAAAAGCCCTGCGAAGCAACACCATTAGCAATGGATGGAGACGATGCATCTAGCCCCAAAGGTTGTCGGGGTGGATTCGGTATTAGTGCTGGGGGTGCATTTCCCTGGCTTGCGCGACCGTAGAGATAGTCATCGCAATAGCGACGAAACACGGCTTCCACAGCTGCACGAGCATTTTTGAGGCCCCACTCTGCGGCGATCTGCTCGGCTTTTGTTAAAACATCGCTGCTTATTCTGATTTTGTTGTCAGGCATAGCTGGTTATCGGTGGAGAGTGAAAATAGGCCTCGGACGTTGGCAAACTGGGGGTCACCTAGGACGGCGAACAGCTTTCGTCCCTCCAGTCGCTCGGCAATCAGGTGAGAGCCTCCACCCGTGACCAAAAACCGCGTTACCCGGGCCATATAGGGGGTGTATTGAGCCTTCACCATCTGGAAGATGCCTTTAAACCAAGGGTCGAGGTACTCATCTAACCAGCCCGCCCAGGATAGCTCTGTGTCTGCATAGATGTGATTCGTTCGAAAGCCGTCCATAATAATGCAGGGATCTACCGTGGTGCCTAAAACGTTGATCAATCGACGATCAAAACTGATCGCCGTGGCTAATTCGTAGGTGCCGCCCCGATCCATAATATTTTCATCAATGACCTCGCCGTTGGTATCGACCAGTCGCGAAAGCCAGGTACCGCCACCGATATCGACCACGATGGTATAGCCTACGTCGGGAATCAACCCTTCTTGCCGGGCATAGATATAGGCCCCCATGCCTTCTCGCTCAACTGCAACAGACTCTACTTTGACGCGATAGTCAACGCCGTTGCGCTTAAACTCGTGGAACCCCATTAGCTGAGCCTTGAGCTCGCTGGCATGGCGGATAGGGTCAGGCGTAGAAACCAGCAGATGTAGCGGAAACTCGGTATCGCCTCCTTTGAGGGGCTCTAAACAAGCATATAAGTGTAGCTTGGCCAGCTCTAATTTGTTTTCGATGACAGTCTGCTGCTGCCGTCGATACTTATAAGCTTGAGCGCCAAAATGACACCGTTGGCCGTCAGCGAGCTCAATCAGCGGAGAGGCCTCAGAATAGCTCACCGCATCGCGACCTTGGGGAAGTTGAAAGCGAACAGATCGAATTGCCTTGGGATGACCGCTGCCGTCATAAAATTTGAGGTCGTAGTTGCCTGCGTCTAGAGCTAATATCCGAGTGGGGGTGGCTGTAGCGCTAGCATTTGCGCTAGACGAGGTGCTAGATGATGACTTGCGAGAACGGGGCGTCTTAGTAGCTGTCGGCATGGGATAACCTCATAAAGAAAGTGGGCTCAAAGAGTAAAGTGGACTCAAAGAGAGAATGGGTAAATTTGTCCCCAGCAGTACACATGAACTGTAGCATACAGTTCATGTGTACTGCTATCGGAAGTGGCCCTTTTTCCTTTAAGCAAAAAGTCGAGGCAGTTCTAAACCGCCTCGACTCAAGGTATCTAACCGTCAACAGTAAAACTATTAAAAAAGCTTATCCCTGGGAAGAAACGCCAACTCCTATGGGACAGCTCACGTTTGTACCCCCTAGGCCGCAGTATCCGCCCGGATTTTTGGCTAGATACTGCTGATGGTAGTCTTCGGCGTAGTAAAACTCAGGGGCCGCCAAAATCTCGGTGGTAATTTTGCTGTAACCGGCCTGGGCTAGCGCTTGCTGGTAGGCGTTTAAAGACTCTTCAGCCGCAGCCTTCTGGGTATCTGATGTGTAGTAAATGCCCGAGCGATACTGGGTGCCAGCGTCATTACCCTGGCGCATGCCTTGGGTCGGATCGTGGCTTTCCCAAAAAACTTTGAGTAGGGCTTCGTAGCTGATTTCCTGAGGATTGTATACCACCAAGACCACCTCATTATGACCCGTCATACCGCTGCAAACTTCACGGTAGGTCGGATTGGGGGTAAACCCAGCGGCATAACCAACCGCAGTAGAGTAAACGCCGGGCTGCTGCCAAAAGCGACGCTCAGCTCCCCAAAAACATCCCATCCCAAAAATGGCTGTTTCCAGGCCATCGGGAAACGGTGGCTTCAGTCGATTACCGTTGACGTAGTGTTTCTCAGGCACCGGCATTGTTTGCGTGCGCCCCGGTAAAGCCTCTTGTGGTGAAGGCATAGCGGCTTTCTTGCCAAGTCCACCCAGTCCAAATAAAACCATATGATTGTTGACCAAGACGAATGTTGTCTTTTTAGTTTAAACAATCTGCTCTATCCTGGCTGAGGGAATGGGCGCTCAGTTTTGAGTTCTCATACCAAAACACTAGCTAGCGGGCTGTTTGAGAATCTGCTGCTCAAACTGAGCGCGATCCTTTAGAATCGAAAACACCTGATCCATGCTGGTGAGTTCAAATAGCATGCGCACCTGATCGTTGATAGAGCAAACATGCATTTCGCCTTCGGTGGCACGCACTTTCTTGAGAACAGAGACTAAGGCTCCTAATCCAGAGCTGTCTACAAACGTAATCTCTTTGAGATCAATCAGTAAAACCTTAGCATCGCTTTCAATCAAATCGTTGACTTGCTGCCGCAGGGTTTCTCCACTGAGACTGTCTAAAATACCTGTGGGCTCAATCACGTGAACGGGTAAGTCCATAGAAATCATCATGGCTACTGCAACTAATCCTACACACTGAGCGTATGTCTATCCAAACATGTCTACAGTTGGCATTGACAGTACTCAGGATTCCCACTTGAGAAAAATTAGTCTGCACCCAGAACACCCTGTTATATTGGGCCAGCCTGCTCTAGGTGTTGGCGTTAGCCAATTGAATTAAAACCTCGCCCTGCTTTTGCTGTGTTTGGCCGCCATAGCTGCTGAGGGTGATTGATTGAATGGCGTCTAACAGGGGTTGAGCAGTGGTATCCACTAGCTTAAACCAGGGGACCGAGGCCGCTAAGGTTTTTCGAAACAGGGGCCAGTTAAAATAAAGATAACCTTCATTAGGTTGCTGAAATGGGACAATGGCCTGCTTGAAGCGGTTCGTGTCGATCAGCGATCGCAACGGAGCCTCAAGCGCTGCGCTCATTGCGGGAAGTGAGGTGGCAAGAATATCGTAACCGTCTACGGTCGTATGCAGGCCCAGAATTCGAGTTTCGACGGTGGTTTCGCGTTCGCGGAATCGGTCTTGAATGCTGGTTTGGATCTGGCTCCAGGCAGTGACAGCCTGATTTTTTAGCATCAAGGAACTCACTGTGAGCTGTTGCCGTTCAGCCAGCTGATCTAGGGTAGAGAGGGCGGTATCCGCAGCTGATGAATGCTCGACCACTAAGACCCAATCGGCAGCCTCACCGGGGCTCTGGTCAGCACGACTGGCCCACTGGCCCACTGCATAGTCTGCTTTTAACCAATTTTTCAGCGGTTGCTCGCTGCTGACAGACAGCAGCCACTGCCGCAGCTGATAGATTTGAGGCGGCAGCGTCGCGTAGGCGTCCAACTCGGCCTCGAGCGTATCCCACAGCTGACTCAGATTGTGCCCTCCCGCAGCCAGGGCCGTGTCAGCAGGTAGATACCGCAGTGCCTCTACAGGTTGACTTAAGCCGGGCTCAACCGGCTTAAAAGCGGTCTGAGATATCGGAGCCAGCGCGGTTGCCAAACCCAGCCCACGCCGGTTGAGCTGCACTGCTGCTGTGAGCGACTGAGTCTGGGGCTGAGCTGGTAATGAGTTAAGGGTTGTCAGGGTCGGATGGGGCTTTGAGCTGACCCCTAACCAGCTGAAAAACGGGGGCAGATTGCAGTAGATAACCCCGATGCGCTTAGCGGTCAGCTGCGCCAGAGCCGACTGATAGTCAGCTTTAGCCGTGAGGTTGAGCTGATTGGCTTGGGCATTGCGAATACTTTGCTGCAAGACCTGGGGATGGTTAGCTAGCAGCACGAACCGATTGCCCACCACTGCGGTTGCCCACTGCCCCTGCTGGCGCAAAGCGGTTAAGGCCTGGGCCAAATCTGACGTGTTTTTTGTAGAAACAGCCTGCTGGGATATATTCGGCGTAGCCTCGGCATAAATGATCCGCACGCCGCTAGAAACTTCGAACGTGAGCTTTGCCCCTGCCAACGCCTGACGCTGCCAAAATAGCTCCAAAAACTCTCGGGCGCGCTCGCCATTACGGGCCGCGATCGCGGCCACGTAGCCAGGCTGATAACCGTTTGTCGGATCGCGATCAAAGTCGGTATCGGTCACCGCAAAAGTAATCTCATTACCAATCCAAGGGCGGATATCGGTGTCGTAGTCGATCCCGGTTTGCTCTGACAAGCTGCGCTTGAACTGCGCAACCTCAGCCTGAGAATTGCCCCGCCGACCCGGCGGTGTCAGCACGCGACGCAGCTCGACTAGCCGCTCAGGGGAGGTTAGTAGCGACACTGTCAATGGTGACTGCCGAGGTACAAATACGGCGGCGATGGGCTCAGTGTTAGAACTCCCCCGTAACAAAAACAGCGGACTTTGGGCACTCAGCCACCCAAACCCTCCTAGCCCTAGAATGATTAGGACAGCTGCGATCGCACCCAGGATTGTGAGATATTTCCGAAATGAAAGCGGCTGACGGAGCTTAGAGAACAACATACCGAATCGCAATGCGGGCTCGGTCTTAGTGTAATCGAGGCTGGTCCAGAAACTTGCTCTAACCCAGAGATTAAAACGGATTAAAACAAATCTCTACGCACTTAAATCTCTACGCACTTAGCGAGATATCATAGCCGCGCCAAACCGCCGCTAGCCGCCCCTGAATATCAACATCTTTGGCAGGGTATCGCATCGGTTCGTAGCGCTCATTAGCCGGTTTTAAGACAATCTCGCTGCCCTCGCGATAGAGATATTTGAGGGTGGTGGTGCCCTCTACTCGGGCCGCTACGATCGTGCCATCGCGGATATTGCGGGGATCGGGCACTGGCCGCATAATCACAATATCGCCTTCATCAATTAGGGCATCGATCATGCTGTCACCCCTAACCCGTAGGGCAAAATCATCCACCTTTAGCGGCATGGTGGCCAGATCAAGGTGCTCTACCGTATCTGTAAAGGCTTCTACCATTGAACCCGCTGCGATCGCGCCGAGAATTCTCACCCCTCTGGCTTCGTTCAAAATCCGAATGGTGCGGGCTTTACCTTCGTTCCAATCGATGTAGTTTTTGTTTCTGAGATGCTCTAGGCGACTTTGGATGGGGGCGGG
>JBCBZL010000401.1:0-3357 GCA_039815385.1 Cyanobacteria bacterium P01_A01_bin.114 | reverse complement strand
TCCACCCTCTACCCTCTACCCCTTCTCCCCTTCGCTAAACCAAGGTAGCTTGCCATACAGCGAGTCGCTATACAGCACACATAGGAAAACAATCCCCTGAAAGACCAACACGGTAGCGTCGGGCAAACCGTGGGAGCGCTGGAGGATACCGCCGCTGGCGAGGATGCCGCCGAGGAGGATGGCGACCAAAATAGTTGCCAGGGGGTTGTGGCGAGAGACAAAGGCGACCAGAATACCGGCATAGCCGTAGTTAGAGACGAGGGATTCGTTAATCCGTTTTTGGACGGCGGCGACTTCCACCATCCCGGCCAGGCCTGCGGCAGAGCCACCGAGAAAGCAGATGGCCAGGGTAAGCTTGCCGACGGGAAGACCAGCAATGCGGGCGGCGCGGATATTACCGCCAGCGGTGCGGGCGGCGAAGCCAAAGGTGGTGCGCTGGATCAGGACGTAGGCGATGATGCAGACGACCAGGCCGTAGATCAGGCCAAAGTGGATGCGGGTGCCGGGCAGGGTACCCAGCCACACCGACGGGTCAAGCTCGGCAGAGGAGGGCTTGGTGACAAAGCTGGCGTCGCGCATGGGGCCTTCGACCAGGTGGTTGAGAAGTGCGATCGCGATGTAGTTCAACAACAAACTGCTAATCGTCTCGTTGACCCCTCGATAGTGGCGCAGTGCCCCCGCCAGCATAATCCAAAGGCCACCCGCGACCATACCCGCCAGCGCCATAGATACCTGCACCACCAGCGGCGGTGCAGCCGTACCTAGCCCTAGTCCGACGGCGATGGCGGCCAAGCCCCCGATGACCAGTGCGCCCTCGTTACCGATAATGACCAACCCCAGGCGGGCCGGGAGGGCCGTACAAAGGGCTGTGAGCATCAGCGGCGCAGCCCGAATCAGCGTATTTTGCCACGCACTCCAGCGGCCAAACGCCGCTTTGTAGATAGAGCCGTAAACCGCCCAGGGGTTAGCCCCCGCCATGGCGCAGAACAAACCAAAAATAATCAGCGCAACCAGAAGAGCGGCGACCGGGAGAAAAACCGCCTCCAGGGGTCTGCGCCACAGAGAGAGTCGTGAAGGCTGTTGAGAGACGCTAACCATCAGCCATCAACGCTGCCCTTAACGCCTTCGATTAGCCAATCCATTTTCTCAAGCTCGAGGTTTTGCTGTTCATATTTTTCACCCGCCCCCAGAACCACGCCGCCTTGGTTGTCTTTGAGCTCACCCTGATAAATCACCAGGTCACCGGTCAGAATTTGCGCTTTAGCGGCTTCGGCATCAGCTTGGGCTTCGTCGCTAACGGCGGGGCCATAGGGAGAGAGTTTGCAGAAATTATCGGCCAGGCCACCCCGCAGGATATGGTCAATATCTCCGGCCATCAGCGTTTTGCCTTCAACAAACTGCTCTCCTAAGAAGGTGTAGATGCTGACCCAGTCCCACTCAGCACCGGTGAGGTAACCCTCGGGGGCCAGCGGTGCCTGGTTAGCATGGTAGCCAGAGGAGAAAATCCCCCGTTTCTCGGCAGTCTCCATCACGACCTTAGGGCTATCAACGTGGCAGGTGACTACGTCAATGCCCTGATCGGCCATGCTGTTGGTGGCTTCGGCTTCTTTCACCGGTAGCGCCCAATCGCCTGTAAAAATCACCTGGGTTGTTATCTCCGGCTTCACTGATTTTGCCCCCAGGGTAAAGCTATTGATATTGCGCAACACCTGCGGGATGGGCTTGGCTGCCACAAAGCCAAGCTGTCCGGTCTGTGAGGTATGGGCCGCTACAATGCCAGCGATATACTGAGCTTCGTCAATATAGCCAAAATAGCTGCCCACGTTGTCAGGATGAACCCCGTCTTGATAAAGGCCCCCCGCATGGAAAAATTGGACGTCGGGAAACTCTGCCGCCAGCTCTAGCATGTATGGGTCAAAGTAACCAAAGGACGTTGGAAACAGCACCGTCGCCCCGTCGATCTCAATCATGCTGCGCATCGTTTCGAGCACCGCTGAGCTTTCTGGAACACTGGCTTCTTCAACAATCTTAATGCCGGGCACCCCTGCCATCGCCTGTGCGCCTTCAGCATGGGCCTGGTTATAGCCAAAATCGTCTTTCGGGCCAACATAGATAAAGCCAACGACCACTTCGCCAGCGGCATCAGCACCGGCTCCATCAGCAGGGGCCGAGGTCTCATTAGCAGGGCTACACCCTACACTTAGCTTGGTCGCAGCGCCAAAAGCAGTGGTGGCGAGTAAACCGCGAACAACTTGGCGTCGAGAAACATAAAAGGGTCTGCGATTGGGCATAAGGGGGCTCCTGTCAGAACAGTCAATGACCTAAGGCGAGTCACTGCCCTCTCAGAATTAAAAAGATCCGAAACTTTTTTTGTATCGAGGATGGCACTTTCACTTAAATTAAGGTACTGAAGCCCCGTCTCTGATACCTCCCACCTGGCATCCGCTCGCGATTGTGTCAGTTTGTACCTTTGGGCGCGTAGTAGTCTGGTATGGTTTTATCAAACCCTCGAAAAATAGCTGCCAACCTAATAAAAACGCGTGTAGGGAGTGCAGAGAGTCTCCCCATCTCTGATTTCGCCGATACTCGCCGATGATTGTATCGTTACCGACGTATCCTGATGGTTTTATTTTCTAAAGATCGAATCCTAGTTCCCATCGACTTCTCTGAAGAAGCTTTTCAGGCTTTAGAAGAGGCGATCGCCTTTGCAGAAGAAGCGACGGCTGTGCATGCACTCCACGTTCTCAAGACGTTAGAGCCGACGGAGCCCGGTGTCGTTTGGCAGGCTATCGATGATGATAAGCGTAAAGAAAATGTCCAAAAGTCTTTCTTAGAAAAGTTTCCAGACAACAAGTATCAGGGATTGCATTTCGCCATTGACGTGGGCGACCCCAGCGCTAAGATTATTGACTACGCCGAGCAGGAAAAAATAGGCCTGATTGTGATGCCGTCTAAAGGTCGTACCGGGCTGTCTCGCTTTTTTATGGGCTCAGTGGCCGAAAGGGTCATGCGCTTTGCCCACTGCCCGGTGCTGGTATTACGCAGTTAGGCTGCCAGATTTTTTACCCCAGCGCTCTTAAGGCTGTCCCTGCCGTCGAAGTCCTGATATCGTTGGGTTTCACGAGTTTAACCCAACCCTACGCATAGAAGATTTGTCAGTCAATCAGCGGGCTGCCTCTCGAAGACCCGCTCTTTTAACCCCATCGATTTCTTGCATAGCGGCTATCGATCAGGCCTTTTGTTCTTCTGAGATAGCTTTTCTACATTGGGGATGTTCGAGTTAGGCTCCCCACAATGATTGTTAGAACCCCTTCTTTTCAGCCAGAAACCCATCGTGAACCTAGACTTTTGAAGGCG